>JBAYJR010000004.1:0-85920 GCA_041665005.1 Candidatus Buchananbacteria bacterium | reverse complement strand
CCAGATTGTTTCGGGTAGTGAAGATAGCACTATCAAAATCTGGAAACCAGACGCCAAAGGCAATTATCAAGAACCTAAAACCCTCGAAGGACATACTGATTGGGTACGCACCCTCCAAATCCTCCCTGATGGCCAGATTGTTTCGGGTAGTAATGATGACACTATCAAAATCTGGGATGGTGATAAAGTAGAATAAATTAATTTTTATGCCCCAACTTTGCCTCGAACTCACTACTAAACTAGATTCCCTCAAACAACTTAAACAAGAGTTTGATTTGGAATTTATTAAAATTAAAAAGTTAGACTCTAAAAAGTCTGATGATCTTATTTTTATCAGAGAAACTAAAATTAAACTAGAACAAAGCCTAGCAGAATTTCAAGATCTTTTTTGGCCATTTGAAAAGACTGAATTAAACTGGCAAAATTTTGAAGCCCAATATGAAAATCAGGTCGGTATTTTAATGGAGGCTAATTTATTAGATAGTTTTAGTAATGGCAAACAAGGAATTAAAGCGATAGACAATCGGGAATACCCTTTGCCAACTTTGGAACAAATCAGAGAAAAATTTGTAGAAAAAAGAGAGCTTTTAAAAACCAAAATTGATCAAGGTTTTGTTAAACTAGTTATTGTTCCTTTTGGCCTACCCTTGGATTATCTAACCAAGGCCTACGGCGATGCTTTAACTAGGCATCAGCAACAAGGTGAATTATTAGATAGTCAAAATCGACCTTTGAAGCTTGATAAAGAGGCGGTAGGATTAAATTCTGACTATATAAAGGCTGATGGAGAAGGAAGATTGGTGTATTTTCTTAAAGATTTTTTAATAGATCCAATTCAAGGTCTGACCAAGGAAACGCTGTTAAACACTCAGGCTTGGCAAGTGTTGTTACTTGAAGACTTGCCATATTTACCAGCTGAAGGAAAAGGCCAAATCAGGGCCGGACGTAAACAATTAGAAGCCAATCAGATACCTAGTAGATATCTTAAACAATTACAGCTTGATCCACAATATCAAGACGAGCAAGGGTTGACCCCGGAATCTTGGTTGATGTATGCCTTGAACCACTTAGAACAGACTAATCAAGTGATCGATGATTGGAATGATCAAGGTAAGATTTGTCTGTTGGTTAACAGCTTTATTTATTTTAAATCAGATGACTCAGTGCCTGGCGGTGTGCCCCGGGCCTGTTTTGAGAGTAGTCCTTACCAGGCTGCTTTGGATTGGTTTAATCCTGTTGGTTCTGGTGCTAATTTTGGAGTTCGTACTGCGGTGAGTGTTTTTTAAATTTTATTTTTATGCAAAAAGATTGTGCTACTCTTACTACTAAGTTAGAATCCCTCAAACAGCTTAAAACAGGGTTTGATTTAGAATTATCTAGTCTACCTCAAACAGGCAAGACAGGGGATTTGGTTTCTATTAGGGAACTTAAACTAAAATTACAACATAACCTTAAAGAGCTTCGAGAACGTCTGCCCCTTGGTGACTGGGAAAAGTTTTATCAAGAAGTTTTGGATTTGGAGTGTGACTTTTCTGATGTGGCCATTCCTGAAAAACAGGAGGGCTTTGATCGGTTGCTGATTATGGCTCAAGGGCTTACTTTTGAACAGCTTTTGGCTAAAACCAGAAGTGTTGATCGCGGAGAGCTTTATGGCGAATTTGATATGGCGGCTATGTTTAATTCTATTTATTCTGATCGCACCACTAAAACCGCTTATGCTATTTGGGTGCGTGATAGCCAAGAACCCGATAAAGAATTAACTGGTTTATCTAGCGAACAAATAAAAGATCAAAAGTTAGCAACGGAAACTTTTGAAGAACGCTTGCTTCATGGTTTGAAGTATTTAAAAGAAACCGGTCAGAACTTAGATGTTAATACTATTACTTTATGTAACGGTTCTCAGTTTAAGAGTGGCGTCGTACCAGGGATTTATTATAATAATATAAATGGTGGAACTTATATAAATAGTTATGTGGCCAGAAATCGGGGCATACTTTTAGGTGCCCGGGCGGTAATTGTTTAAACTTCTTTTTAATCTCAAAATTTTTAGGCTAGTTGTTGGCCAATAATTTTTGTGATATAATTATTTAACTAATTATTAATTTATTTTTCTATGTGGAACATTTTTAAAAAGGCCAATAGTGGCTTAAGTACGGCGACGCCTCAAGTTAGTTTTTTTATGGGTTTATTAGGCGGTATAGCGGTTATTAGCACGGTTGGTTTTATCATTTTGTTAGTGTTATTTGTTGGTGGCAAAAATACCGGTACTACCACTAAACCGGTAGTTAAGGCGAATGTTAATGCGGCGGTCAATCAACCCGCGGCCGTAACTGGCCCGGTGGAGATTAAAATAACCAGCGCCGATAATATTATTGGCAATCCTGATGCCAAGGTTACGATGGTGGTATTTTCAGATTTTCAATGTCCTTATTGCGGCCGTTTTCATCCCGCGGTTAAACAAGCTTTAACAACTTATGGGAATAAAATTCGCGTAGTCTTTAAAAATTTTCCGTTAGATTCAATTCATCCCAACGCTCGGCCAGCAGCTAATGCGGCGGAATGCGTCGCTAATATTAGTGGGACAGAAGTTTATTGGCAGTATGTGGATAAGTTATTTGCTAATCAAACAGCTTTAAGTGATACCTTGTATGCCAGTCTAGCTAAACAATTAGGGGTAGCGACGGATAAGTTTAGTGAATGCTATGCCGCTAAAAAATATGGTGATAAGGTGGAGGCGGATCAGCAGCAAGGCTTAGCGGCGGGGATTCAGGGAACTCCGGCGGTAGTAATTAATGGTCAAGTAATTGCTGGGGCAGTACCATTTGAACAGATTAAAACCGCGATTGATGCGGCGTTGAAATAGAAAACGGAAAGTAGAAAGTTGAAAGTAAAAAGTAGAAAGCAGAAAGTAGAAAGTTAAAAGTATAAAGTGATGGATAAATATAAAAAGAGTGGCGAGGTTTTGCCGCTCTTTTTAGTAGTTTTTTAAGGATAATTAGACTAGCCGCTTAAAATTTTAAAAAATGCTATAATTAAGTTAATAATTAAAAATAACTAAAGTATATGGTACGGTTAAGTAACTCAGTTTATCGCTTTTGGATTTTTGTGGTGGGAGTAATTGCCACCATTGCTTATCGATTGGTGGTAGTTTTAAATCACTATAGTCAGTTTTGGGTGGAGGTGGCTTGGTATGTTGGCACGGTAGGTTTTATTTGGTATTTTGGTCATCGTTGGTTGGTAGAAACCCAGCGGGAAGAGTTAATTAAAAAGTTAGAATTAACCAAAAAGGTGACGGCCACGCAGGAATTTAACCCCGAAGACAAAGCGGCGTTAGTTTATATCATCAAGAGCTTAAGTACTAGTTTGGCTCGTTGGAATTATATTGCTATTTTCTTTTTTTCATTTATTGCTATGGCCTACGCCATTTATATAGATTTTCTTAAATAATCAAACTAAAGACTGGACAAAGAGTAATATTTTGGCTAAAATTGTTTTGTTTGGAGAGTTCGCATAGTTGGTCTAGTGCGCACGCTTGGAAAGCGTGTAACCCGCAAGGGTTCGAGGGTTCGAATCCCTCACTCTCCGCCAAGAGAATTAAGTATCGTACAACCTATATGCCTACAATAAGCACAGAAATCGTAGTAGTTATCATCAGCACTTTCGGCTCTTTAGTAGTTGCTGCTTTTGGTTTCTTTTTAACAAAACGTTATGAGATAAAAACTGAATGGAGGAAGAGGAAGATATCTTATTATGAAAACCTATTTATCGCACTTTCTGATTTAGCTATTGATGGCACAGACAAAGAAGATGCTAATCAACGTTTTTCAAAAGCCTTTAATTCCATAGCGTTAATTGCCTCTCAAGATGTTATAAAAGCTCTTTTGGGATTTCATGATTATGTTAAATTTTCTAATAACCAAAAAAATCCTGGTAGACACGATGAGCTTTTAACCAAGTTGGTTATTGAAGTTAGAAAAGACATTGGGTTGGTCAATAGTGATAACATAGACAGTTTCAAATTTCACTTAATAGGTTCTCGTCCAAAAAATTAAACAACACATAGAGACTCGCATACCTCAATTAAATTTCTGAAAGTCTGTCAAAATACCCTTATAACACTTGTAACCTCGGGTACTTAACCCGACTACACCGCCTTCGCTTCGCCGTAGCTCGGCTTCGGCGTGATGCAGTAAGCCAGATTACTAAATTATAATTTCCACAATTCATTAACTAATGGAAAGAGTTTTGGGGTAGCAAAAAGCAGAAATGTCCGAACCGAATTGTTATAAAATATTATGATAAAAAATAAAGAATTATTAATTGCCACTGCTAATCGTGGCAAGGCTAGAGAAATTCAAGAAATTTTTGCTGATACGGATTTTACTGTTAAGTTTTTGTTTGATTTTTCTGAGCGATTAAAAGATTTACAAATTAAAGAGAATGCTAAGAGTTTTGAGGGGAATGCTTTGATTAAAGCAATTATCGTCGGTGATTTACTCGGTCTGGTTACCTTAGTAGATGACAGCGGTTTGTGCGTTGATGTTTTGGATGGTCAGCCGGGAGTTTTTTCCGCCCGTTATTCGCCAGAAAAAACCGATCAAGCCAACAACACAAAATTATTGAATGAGCTAAAAGAGATACCATTTGAGCAGCGTGACTGCCATTATAATTGTACGGTTGCCATTTATGATCCGCAAAGCAAATTTGTGGAAACAGTTTCGGGAATTTGGGAAGGTAAAATAGCCTTAACTCCGCGGGGTAATAAAAGCTTTGGCTACGCTCCGATTTTTTTAGCTAAAGATTTTGACTACCAAAAAACTAATGCCGAGCTTGATCCTAAAGATTTAATTGTTATTAATCATCGTGGTCAGGCTTTTCGCCGAGCGATCGATGTTTTAAAAAAATATTTTTAACGATCATAAAGCTATTATAAAAACTCTTCAGCAATGAGGTTTTGGTAATTGTTTTAGCAGTTTAGTAAAAACAGAGCTCGGGGCTCTATTTTTGTCAGCCATTTTTAGCCGGTCAGTCGAAGGCTGGATAAGTAGACAAAACTCGTTTTTTTCAGTAGAGTATAGGCAGGATTGGCTGATGGTATTTTTTATTAAGTTGATCAGCCAAGTCTTGAATTTTATGGCCTTATCATCAGTTGACGAAATTAAATCAAAACTAGACATTTTGGAAGTAGTGCAGGAATATATCCGCCTAAATCCGGCGGGCACTAACTTTAAAGCGCCGTGTCCATTTCATCAGGAAAAGACGCCTAGTTTTATGGTCTCTACCGAAAAGCAAATTTGGCATTGTTTTGGCTGTGGCGAAGGTGGCGATATTTTTTCTTTTGTCATGAAAATGGAAAATATTGAATTTCCGGAAGCTTTAAAAATTTTAGCTAATAAGGCGGGAGTAAAATTGGCCAGTTTTGACTCTGCTTCCACCAGTCAAAGAAATCGCTTACTGGATGTTGGAGATTTAACGGCTAGATTTTGGCAAAAGATTTTATGGGAATCAGCCTCGGCCAAATCAGTTTTAGATTATTTAATTAAGGAGCGACGTTTAACCAATCAGACCATTGAAGAATTCCAATTAGGCTTTGCTCCAGATAGCTCAGATTTATTGCAAAATTTTTTAAAGAAAAAAGGTTTTAGCGAATCAGAACTTTTTTTGGCCGGCTTAACCGTTAAACAGGATCGGGGAGTGGGTTTTTATGATCGCTTTCGTAGTCGGGTAATGTTTCCGATTAATGATTTACACGGTAACGTGGTCGGGTTTGGCGGACGATTGTGGGATCCGACCGGGCAGAGCAAAAGCTCGGCTAAATATATGAACACTCCCCAAACCGATCTTTATAACAAAAGCGCGATTTTATTTAATTTGGATAAAGCTAAACTAGAAATTAAAAAACTTGATTCGGTAGTGTTGGTGGAAGGTTATATGGATGTAATTGCCGCTTGGCAGGCGGGTACCAAAAATGTGGTGGCAGTTTCGGGTACCGCCTTAACCACTGAGCAAATAAAAATTTTAAAACGTTATACTAATAATTTAATTATTGCTTTAGATGCGGATTTGGCCGGAGAGACCGCCGCGCGGCGGGGGATTGATTTAGCCTTACAGCAAGAAGCGGATGTTAAGGTAATTATTTTGCCATTTGGCAAGGATCCGGATGAGTGCATCAAAACTTCCGCCAGCGCTTGGCTTAAAGCGGTGCAGGAAGCCAAAGAAATTATGCAGTATTATTGGGAAAAAAATGTGGTGGGGGCGGATTTAAATTCTCCGCAGGTCAAAAAACAAATCGCCAAAACTTTGTTGGCGATAATTGCCAAGCTTGGTAATCCTTTGGAACGCGAACATTGGTTAAAAAGATTAGCCGAAACTCTAAATGTTTCAGAAAATATTTTGCGGGAAATTTTACCGGGTGCTAAAGCGACGGTTAGGCCTAAAGATGACAAAACGGTCAAGCCTTTTCAGCCATTAGTAAAAACTCGAATTGCCATTTTGGCTGAACGAGCCCTAATGATTGCGTTTAAATTTCCGGAATATCAGGAGTATTTGATTAATAATTTATCGCCCGAAATCTTATTAGATAAGTTTTGGCAGGAGCTTTACAAAAGCTTAATAATCTATTATACTAAAAATAGAAATAATAATGCATCTTTGGCCAGCGGCCCGCTAATTTTTGACAGCGAGGCCTTTAAACAAGAGATCTTGGCCAATTCTTCATACCTTACCAAAGAGTTACAAACGCAGATGACGACCCAAGTCGGGGCGCTTTTATTATTGGCGGAAAGGGATTTAATAAACTTTTCGGCCAAAGAAATTAAAGAAGAATTAAAACAAACCGTCAAATTGATTAAACAAGGATTTTTGCATTTTCGGCTACAGGAGCTAACTGGTCTAATTCAACAGTTGGAAAACAAAGGCGAAAGTACCAACCAACTATTGCAAGAATTTAATAGTTTAACGGAACAATTACTTTTACTTTCTTAATATGGCTAAAGCCAAATCTAAAATTATTAAAAAGTTTAAAAAACTTTTCAAAGTTAAAAAATCAGTTAAGGCTAAAAAATTTGCCAAGGTAAAAAAAATACCTAAGGCTAAAATTAGATTTAAAAAATCTAAGTCTAAGGCCGAGGTTAAAATTAAAAAGGAAGTAGTTTTACCAGTTATTAAACCAACTGAAATAGAATTGAAAGAATTGTTGCGCAAAGGCCGGTCGCGCGGTTTTTTGACTGAGATAGAAGTAATGAAGGTTTTTGCCGAAGTGGAGGAATATTTAGAACTATACGAAGATTTTTTAGACAAGCTACAGCTTAACAGCGTTTCCATTGTTGAACCGGGCGGCGTTTTGTTGACCAGTAAAACGCGGGAAGAAATTTTGGCCAAAGTGGCCTTTCGTGAAAAATCCCCGTTAGATTTGGGTGAAATTTCTGATGATTCAATTCAAATGTATTTACGCGAAATTGGCAAAGTGCCATTATTGGCTTCGGAAGAAGAAACGGTGTTAGCCAAAAGGATTGAGCGAGGGGATCAAGAGGCTCGCCATAAATTAATTGAGGCCAATTTACGGTTAGTGGTTTCAATCGCCAAAAAATTTGTAGGTAAAAGTTTAAGCTTGTTAGATCTGATTCAAGAAGGTAATATCGGTTTGTTTCGGGCGGTCGAAAAATTTGATTATCGTCGGGGCTATAAATTTTCTACTTATGCTACTTGGTGGATTAGGCAGGCAATTACGCGCAGTTTGGCTGATCAGTCACGGACGATTCGTATTCCGGTGCATATGGTAGAAAATATTAATAAATTTCAACAGATTGAACGGCAGTTAATTCAAGATTTGGGTCGCGAACCTTTGCCCGAAGAAATTGCTTCGGAAATGAATGAAGATATAGAAAAAATCAATCACATTATTAAAATTTCTCAAGAAACTATTTCTTTGGGTACTTCGGTTGGTGAAGACGATGATGATAGCACTTTGGAAGACTTTATTGAGGATGTTAAAACCGTAACTCCGGACCGAGTGGCGGCTTTGCAATTGTTGCGTGATTACGTTAAAGAAGTAATTCGCGAGCTTACGCCGCGGGAACAAAAGGTGCTAGAAATGCGGTTTGGCTTATTGGATGGGGTTTCGCACACTTTAGAGGAAGTGGGTAAAGAATTTGACGTCACTCGCGAACGGATTCGGCAAATTGAGGCCAAAGCCTTGGAAAAAATTGAAAAATTTAAAGGCATTGAAAAGTTAAGAGACTATTAACCTTGACGATTTTTAAAAAATTCGTTATTATACAGGGAGTAAAATTTAAGATAAGCTTTTTGGTTCTGCGATAGCTTCGGCCCGAGGCCGACCAGCCTTGGGCTGGCAATGGTAGGTACGTTGTTTAAGATGATTGTTTAAAATTTAAGATAAGCTTTTTGGTTCTGCGATAGCTCAATGGTAGAGCAACCGGCTGTTAACCGGTAGGTTGCTGGTTCGAGTCCAGCTCGCAGAGCCAAGAAGCTTATTTTTTTTGTTGTTAGACGGCCAACAAATTTCTTGGTCGTTTTATGATTGACAAGCCGGACTGATTGTGTTAGATTAAAATAAATAAAATTAAAAGGAGGAAGATATGGAGAAATATATGAAATGGCCGCAGTGGCTGGTCTTGATTCGTCATGATGTTTCAGAACATAATGTTCTGAAACATCAAAAGGCTAAAGATCCAACTTATCAGCAGTTTATTAAGGCCTTTGAAACCGAACCAGAAAGCTTGGCGACTGTAGAGTTAGCCAGGGTGATAGCTCGCAAATATGCCTTAGAGGTTAGCGATGCTAACACTTCGTTAGTAGATGTTGAAAGTAAAAACGCCAAAACTGTTGGCGTGGCCTTAAAAGAAAAGTTTGACCTACCAGAGGTGATATTCTGTTCACCCTATTTAAGAACCCGCCAAACTTTTAAAGGCTTAGTAGCGGGTTGGCCGGAGTTAGCTAATGTTAAGACTTTTGAAGAAGAGCGTATTAGAGAGCAGGACCACGGGATCAGCTCTCTGTATAATGACTGGCGCGTTTTTCAGACGCTTCATCCCGAGCAGAGATTACTGAATGAGAGGCAGGGATTATATTGGTACACTTATCCTCAAGGCGAAAATGTGCCGATGCTACGTGATCGTTTACGGTCATGGATCAATTCTTTAGTGCGGGACTACCACAGCAAAAAAGTTTTGGTTATTACTCATCATTTATCCATTTTGGGCATTAGAGCCAATTTGGAACGGTTGTCGGAAAAAGAGTTTATGGAACTCGATCGTAACTACAAACCCTGTAATTGTGGAGTTACCCTGTATTCTGGAATGCCACAACATGGAGAAAATGGTAGGTTAAAACTAACCTACTATAATAAGAAATTTTATTAAAATTTAAAACCGTTAGAATTGTTAAAAACAGTTCTAACGGTTTTTTAGTAAGAGGTTTTTATTTTACGCTTAATTTATTATCAAGGTAATCAAGTTTGATGTTTTGGGTTATTGACAATAGGGCCAAAAAGTGCTAGGATTTTAAATAAGCTTTTTAGCTTATAATTACAATTTATTAGGAGGGAAAAATGAATATACTAAACAATAAAGAAGTTGGTTTAATTATGCCAATTAATCGGGCCTTTATCGAGGCTGCGAGTAATTTGGCAAAACGGATGTTCGGTTTTGCAATTTGTTCGGAAGGTAATATACCATTTAATCCGGACAAGATTGCTTGTTTGAATATTAGAACCCTGATTGAGCAGGGAGCTAATATTGCAAAAGATCAAAAATATGTCCTGGGGATCAGATTCACTAACTTTGGTGATCTGATTTTGGCCGATCTAGCCAGTCTAGACCTACCAAACCATCGCGATATTGTCCACGAACACGGTAAGATTTTGAAAGAGCTTACCGTTGAGCACGACGATAAGTTCACGGAGAGTTATTTTTCTCCGTATGTTTATGTCGGTGGGCATCTCAGAATTAATCCCGCTGGTCAATTGGAGTTTTTCGGTGACAGCGGAGACTTCGGTGGCAACTTTTTTGGGAGCGATAGCAATGAAGTAGCGGCGTTCTTTGCGGCAGTTTGTGAACTGCCGGTTGCCCAGAGCGTTTCGGCTGGTCAGGAAAAGATTCGGAAACTTTTGGAGTTTGTTAAGGAACATAAACGCCAAAAGAATTTTTATGAATTGGTCATCCGAGAATATTTGAAAGCTCGGCTGACTGGCCAGAATTTGGCCGCCTTGGCGAATATGAAGGCGCTTGATCGCCAACATGCTGAGGGGATTGGATTTTTCCAGGCATTAACCGAAGAAATCGCCGGAGGAGGAGAATTCTCCGGGGAGATTTTCAAGGAAAGTCTGTTGATGCTTACTAAAAAATCCAGTTAGAAATTTTATCAGAGCTATAAGCAAAAACTTATAGCTCTTTTTTATTAGTTTGGTATTTTTGCTTGGTTTGCTATAATATTAAGGTATGCAAATCAAAATTAAACGAGTAGATAAAAACTTGCCTTTACCGGCCTATAAAACTAAGGGCGCGGCGGGTTTGGATTTGTCCGCTAGAATTGATGTTAAAATTTTACCCGGGAAAATTGGTTATATTCCGCTCAATGTTATTTTAAAAATTCCTAAAGACTGTTTTGTGTTATTGGCCGCGCGTGGCTCAACGCATAAATTAGGGATTATGCCGGCCAACGCGATTGGCATTGGTGACGCCGATTTTTGTGGAGATGAAGATGAATATTTGTTAGCCGCTTTAAATATTACTAAAAAAACCGTAGTCATTAAGCGGGGTGTTAGAATCGCCCAGTTGTTGGTTTTGCGTTACGAAAAAGTTAAGTTTCAGGAAATTACCAAGGCCCATAAAATTAGCCGAGGTAAATTTGGTTCCACGGGGCAACTTTAAATAAAGCACCAAACGATCTTTTGGCGGCGGGGGATTGTGAGGTGTTTTTTTATTTGTCATTCCTGGTTTGCTTGCCCCGCCATCGGCGGCGGATTCAGGATCCAATCCCTTTGTCATTCCGGGCTTGACCCGGAATCCAGATTAATTTAGGTTGTCACTATTACTCCCGAAGTGACTACTTCTCAGCAGAACACCCTCCTTATTATTTCTTGATACTTTTGGCAGCAACCTGCCTGCCGGCAGGCAGGAAGTATCCAAAACTGCTGGGTGACAAATTTCCGCCCCAGGCGGACCAGCCTGGGGCTGGCGCTCTACTAGCTGATAGTTTGTTTGTTTTTCATTCTTAATCCTTGACGCTCAATTGTCACCCAGACCCAGGGTGCTTCTGACAGGGTTAAAAATAAATAATAATTAAAACACCCAATAGAACCTAAGATTAGTTGTTGAACTAAAGATGGCCAACCAAGTTAAATTGTTTGTAAAAAGTATGGGTTTTTGTTAAGATAAGCATAGTTTAGATGTCAAAAATCAGTTAAATTTTGAAATATTTCTATGCCCCAACTTTGCCCCGAACTTACCACCAAACTAGCCTCCCTCAAACAACTCAAACAACAGTTTGATTTGGAATTATCCAGTCTACCCCAAACAGGCAAGACAGAGGATTTAGTTTTGGTCAGAGAAGCTAAGATTAAACTAAACCAAGCCCTTAAAGAGCTTCGGAAACAAATTACGCTAATTGAATGGCAAAAGTTTTATGCCAATTCTCCTCAAGAGCTAACCACGGTAGAAAAGAAAATAAATTATCACGAAATTAAAACTCTCGAAGGGCATATTAATTCTGTGCGTGCTCTGCAAACCCTAACCGATGGTCGGATTGTTTCGGGTGGTCATGATGACACTATCAAAATCTGGCAACTAGATAGACGAGGCAATTATAAAAATACACAAACCCTCAAAGGACATACTGATTCTGTGCTCACCCTTCAAGTCCTACCCGATAGCCGCATTGTTTCAGGTAGTGATGATAAAACTATTAAAATCTGGAAATCAGACAGCCTAGGCGACTATCAGAATACACAAACTCTTAGAGGACATGCTGATTCTGTGTTCATTCTGCAAGTCCTCCCTGATAGTCGTATTGTTTCGGGTAGTAATGACAACACTATTAAAATCTGGGAACTAGACAAACAAAACAACTATCAAATCACTCAAACTCTTGAAGGACATACTGGCCCTGTGTGGACCCTCCAAGTCCTACCCGACGGTCGCATTGTTTCGGGTGATGATAGCACTATTAAAATTTGGGAATTAAACAGCCAAAACAAATATCAAAATACCCAAACCCTCAAAGGACATGCTAATTCTGTGCCTACCCTCCAAGTCCTCCTTGATGGCCGGATAGTTTCGGGTAGCTCTGATAAAACTATCAAAATCTGGCAACCAGACAGCCAAGGCAACTATCAAAACACCCAAACCCTCAAAGGACATAATGGCCCTGTGTGGACCCTCCAAGTCCTACCCGATGGCCGCATTGTTTCGGGTAGTTTTGACAGCACCATTAAGATTTGGCAACCAGATAGCCAAGGCAACTATCAAAATACTCAAACCCTCAAAGGACATACTGATTCTGTGTCCGCCATCCAAGTTCTCCCCGATGGCCGCATTGTTTCGGGTAGTTGGGATGAGGCTGTTAAAATCTGGGATGGTGATAAAGTAGATTGAATAAATTTCTACGCCCCAACTTTGCCCCGAACTCACTACCAAACTAGCCTCCCTCAAACAACTCAAGGTAGAGTTTGATTTGGAATTGTCTAAAGTCAAAAACTCAGACTCCAAAAAGTCTAATGATCTTATATTCATCAGAAACATCAAAGCCAACCTAAACCAAACCCTCCAAGACCTCCAAAACAAAATATGGCTAGAAACTCCTGAGTTAACCCGAGAAAACCTTAAAGCCCAATATGAATTTCAGAAAGAAATTCTCATCAAGGCTGGCTTACTAAAGAAAATTTCCACTGGCGAATTAGGCATTGAAGCAATTGATAAGCAGGAATACCCCATACCCACCCTAGAACAGATTGAAGAAAGGATGTTAGAAAAACGAGAACTCTTGGAAACCAAAATACCACAAGGCTTTGTTAAACTAATTATTGTTCCCTTTGGTTTGCCAATTAGTTCCCTAATAGATGCTTATAGCAATGCTTTAATGGAAAATTATCAACAAGGCAAGCTATTGGACACTCAAGGTAAGCTCCTAGAGCTTGATGGATATGTCGGTGGTAGGTTTATTGATAATGAGGATACTAAATATTATATCCAAGCCGAAGCCACTGGTGAATTAGTATATTTCCCCAAAGAATTTTCTGATGATCATCAAGGTAAAACCAAACAGGAACTTTTACCCACCCAAGCCTGGCAGGTCCTGTTACTTGAAGACTTGCCAAACCTTCCATTTAAAGGTAAAGGTAAAACCATAGCTAATCGTCAGCAACCAGAATCCGATCAAACGCCGGATGAGTACCTTAAACAACTCCAAACTGACCCTCAGTATAAAGGTGAACAAGGTTTAACTCCAGAATCCTGGTTGGTTTATGGCTTAAGCCACTTAGAACAAACTAACCAAGTGATTGATAATAGTCAGGGTTTAGGTAAATCTTGCAACCTGCTTAATAGTTGTTTTGTAAAACCCGTCGGCGTGCCGTATGCCTATTTTTACCGTAGTCATGCGCGGGTCGAGTTGGATGAGAACGAGCCGACGTATTCTAGTCCTAGAAAATCTGTTCGTTTTGCGGTGAGTATTTTTTAAATAAATTTGTATGCCCCGACTTTGCTCCTGGCACCCCGCCCGCTTATTAATTAGCAGTGAAAATTTTAAAAGATAATGCTATAATAAGACTATTAATTAGTAACTAAAATTTGTATGGCAATTATTTGGCAGGAAGAATATAGCGTAGGGGTTAAAGAAATTGATCAACAGCACCAACATTTTATTGGTATTTTAAACGGTCTCTATACAGCAATTACTGAGCAACAAGTAACTCAAGCTATAGAAAAGATTATCAATGATCTGGTAGTTTATGCAACTAATCATTTTGCAACCGAAGAAAAATATTTTGATTTGTTTAATTATGAATTTTCGGTTGAGCATAAGGCAGAACATCAAAAATTAACTACCAAAGTTTTAGCTTTAAAAAAAGCTTATGAAGCCGGCCAAGAGGTGGCGACAGAACTGTTAGATTTTTTGGAAGATTGGTTGGTTGATCATTTGAGTGTTCAAGACAAAAAATATGTTAAGTGTTTTCACGATCACGGCTTGTTTTAAGAGTGAATAAGTAACAAAAAGTTGTTAATTAGCGACTAATTTACAGCTTGACATTAACTATTTTTTGTGCTATACTGTTTATTGTAAGTAGTTTTAAGTAGTTTTCCTTTGTCTTGCCCATAATCTATTTGGGCTTAAGCGAGGAACGACTTAGAAGAGGTCGACTTGCATTTAATTAAGTCAAATATACATTTTATGGGAAAAAAGTTATATGTCGGTGGTTTATCCTATGGCACCACTCAACAGTCTTTGCAAGATTATTTTGCTCAGGCCGGTGCTGTAGAATCCGCTACTATTATAACTGACAAGATGTCAGGTAGATCCAAAGGTTTTGGTTTCGTAGAAATGGCTTCTGATGAAGAAGCTGCCAAAGCCATTGAAATGCTTGACGGCAAAGACTTTGAAGGCCGTGCCTTGAAAGTCAACGAAGCCAGACCAATGGAGCCACGCGCTCCTCGCGCTGGTGGCAATAGCGGCAGCAGCAGAGGTTTTGGCCGCAGTCGTTACTAAAATTTTTGTCAGATAGAAAAGCCCAGAGAATTGTTCTCTGGGCTTTTTGTTATAGTCGGTCTTTAATTATTGGTGGTTCAGTCCGCGCCACTAATAATTGATTGACCGCATTGATAGCAGCTTTAATTGCCGCTTCAATGGTATCCGTTGAGGAACCCCGACCCAAAGCGGTCAGGCCATTATCTTGTAAAACTACCGTCGCCTCACCTAAGTCATTGGCTCCGCGGGCCACGCCAACCGTTTCAAATTTTGTTAAGCTAAACTTTAAATCTAACTTAGCCGAAATTTTGGTTAAAGCTGAAATCAAGGCATCAATTGGTCCGTCACCCTGACCAGCTTCTTCCAGTAAGTCAGCGGCGGGATTTAGTTTAACTTTTAACCAGGCGTTCCAACCATTTTGCCGTTTAGCAATGTCATAATTAACATAAATGATCATTTCGGTTGGTTTATTACTAAGTGGTTCATCCATTAAAGCGCGGAGATGTTGATCGGTAACCTCGCCGACTTTATCTGCCAATGGTAGAAATTTTTGTTCGTAGAATTGGTTGATAAATTCTTCGCCAAGATTCTGATAACCCAAGGTGGTCAGACGGTTTTGTACACCATGTTTACCGGTTTGTCTGGTCAAAACAATCGTCGCGGCTTGCTGACCAATTTTACCAGCGTCAACTGCTTCATAAACTTCAGGATTAAGGGTCACGCCATGAACATGAATACCGGCGGCATGCTGAAAAGCATTTTTTCCAACAATCGCCTTATTGGGTTGGACGGGGATGGCCAGAAGTCTAGCGACTAAATCACTGGTCTGTTTAAGTTGTTCGGTGTTGATTTGTGTACCGACCCCGTAGTAGTCGGCTCGAGTCATCAAAGTGACAATTACTTCTTCTAAGGGAGTGTTACCAGCGCGTTCGCCGACACCATTAATACAGCCTTCAATTTGCCGGGCCCCCGCTTTAATTGCCATCAAAGAATTCGGTGTGGCTTGTCCCAAATCATTATGACAGTGGACACTTAATACCACCTGATTAATTCCTGGCACACGTTCTTTGAGGATTTTAATTTTTTCATACATTTCAATCCCAGTACAAAAGCCAGTCGTATCGGGAATGTTAATCGTAGTCGCACCAGCGGCAATAGTGGCGGCGACTACTTCAATTAGATAGCCCAAATCCGTACGGCCAGCATCTTCCGCGGAAAATTCAACATCAGCAGTTTTACTTTTAGCCAGCTTAACCGCTAGCACCGCTTGGGCGATCACGCGGTCACGTCTGGCGGCTAAAGTATTACCCCAACTTTTAAATTTTTCGTTCACATGAATATCGCTGGTGGCGATAAAGGTGTGAATTCGGGGGTCGGTAGAAAATCTGACGGCGTCCCAGCATTCTGAAATATCTGGTTCCAAGGCGCGCGCTAAACCGCAGATGGTGGGGCCTTGAATGGTCTGGGCAATCGCCGTAACCGCCTCTTTAATTTTGGGGGAGGCGATCGGGAAACCCGCTTCAATAATATCCACGTTTAAAGCGGCTAATTGCCGGGCTACCATTAAATTTTCTTCCAGACTTAATTGTCTGGCACAAGCTGACTGTTGACCATCCCTTAAGGTGGTGTCAAAAATGTAAATTTTGTTGGACATATAATGTCCCTCCTTCCTGTTTTAATTGTAAGGTACAAAAAAACCTAGCTGACTGAGGCTAGGCGGCTAACACGTAACGGTGTTTAAAAACTATCAGCCAAACCTAGCCGGCGATAACAACAAGCCTAACAAATTTAGGTTTAGTCCGGTTTGGATTGGTTTAATAATTTTAAACATATACTTAAATTAAGCATAGCGCGGGGCTAAAACTTTGTCAAGAGTTGTAAAAACCCCGCAAATAAATTTGTGGGGTTTGAGTTTTAAGGAAAAGTGGTGTATAAGTCTTATTTTAGTAAGGCTTAGACAGCGTCTTTCCTTGTTGGGTTTGGTGGCCTTTATCTTAAAAATAATCTTACGGTCACCAGCACAATTAGCAAAATGCCAATCTGTACTGCATCTACTTGAGGTAATTTTAATTGTAAAATTTGGTAGATACCCATTTTATCCTCCTTCTTAAAACAAAATTATCCAAATTGCCAGGCACTTGAGTAGACGTGAAAACCCTTAAATTGTTACAGTAATAGCATCAACCCTGATTTTTTGCTATAATTCAGGTAGTCTTAAAAATTTAATTTAGCGAAAATTTTATGGTAAATCCTTTTAAAAAATCAGTTTCTGATAAATTAGCCGTGCCGTTAATTATCATTTTGGCTGTGGCGGTATTATTAATGATGTGGTGGCAACTAAGTTTAATTTATCAGCCGGTAATTTATTTAAATGGTATTTTACCGCCACCGAGCGCCGAAGAAATCAAACAGTCAAAAAAGGTTTCGGAGACCATTAAGCAATTTGCCTCGGTTGATGATTTTAAAAAATATTTAACCTTGACCCAAGATTTGAGTAGTGGCTCTGGCGTTAGTGGCGGAATAGCAACACTTAACGCGAGGTCCGAAGGAATGGCAGTTAGCGCGCCTAGTAGTGATAAAGCCATAGCTACACCAGCGCGGGTATCGGAAACCAATGTTCAAGTGCTAGGCATTGATGAGCCGGACATTGTAAAAACTGATGGCCAAAATATTTATTATTCTGGTCAGCAATTATATTATTCAAAGGTTCAGCCAATGATGGCTCCGGTTGATAGTATTAGAGCGATGCCGCCTTATCAAACGCCAGTTGGTTTGACTCAAATTATTACCGCTTGGCCACCCACTAGTTTAGCGAAGGCCGGAGAGATTAAACAGTCAGGAGATTTATTGGTAATTAAAGATAAAAAAATATTAGTGGTATTGGCTGACCAGAAAATTTTTGGTTTTGCGGTTGATAATCCGCAAGCGCCAGTAGAAAAATGGCAGATTAGTTTAGCGGAAAATACTAGTTTAAAAACGGCGCGCTTAAAAGACGGTAAATTGTATTTAATCACGCAAAATTATATAAATTATAACCAGCCTTGTCCGATGCCTTTATTAAAGCTCGGGGAAAAATCTTTGGTGTTGCCGTGTACGGAAATTTATCATCCAATTACCGCGGTACCGACCGATGTTACTTTTTCAATTTTAGCGATTGATCCGGTTTCTGGTCAGGTTGATAAAAAGACGGCAGTGACTGGTTCCTCCGCTCAAAGTCTGGTGTATATGTCCAATGATAATTTGTATTTGACTTATTCTTATCAAGGAGACACGGTAGCCTTTTTGCTGGATTTTTTTCAGACCACGGGTCAAAAAACTATTCCTAACGAAGTGTTGCAAAAATTAGTTAAATTAAATAGCTATGATTTAAGCGCGCCAGCCAAGCGCTTAGAAATGCAGGCGATTTTGGAAAAATATTTTAATAGTCTTGGTGCCGATGAAAAATTACAAAAACAAAATGATTTAGCCAATCAACTAAGTGTTTATTATCAAGCAAATTTACGGCAGACCGAATCAACCGGCATTATGAAAATTAGTTTAGCTAAATTTACCGTTATGGCCACTGGGGTGGTGCCGGGTTATCCGCTCAATCAATTTTCTTTAGATGAGTATCAAGGTAATTTACGGGTTGCTACGGCAATTGGTAATAATGGCTGGTGGGGTTTTCCGGTTAATGTTGGCAGCGTTAAATCCACTAATGATGTTTATGTCTTGGATGGCAGTTTGGGTATTTTAGGTGCTGTTAAAGATTTAGGGTTAAGTGAAAGAATTTATGCTGTGCGTTTTATTGCTGGTCAAGGCTATGTGGTTACTTTTAGACAAACTGATCCATTTTATGTTTTGGATTTAAGTAATCCTAAAGCACCTCGTTTGTCCGGGGAGTTAAAAATTCCAGGTTACTCCGGCTACCTACATCCTTTGGCGGAACATAAAATTTTAGGGGTGGGTCAGGAAGGTTCGCAAGTAAAATTGTCGTTGTTTGATGTTAGCAACCCGCAGGCGCCACAGGAAGTTAGTAAATATTTGTTAAATGAATACTATTCTGAGGCGATTAATAATCATCATGCTTTTTTGCAGGATGAAAAAAAAGAGGTATTTTTCTTGCCGGGTGGTCAGGGTGGCTATATTTTCTCTTATGCTAAAGATCAGTTGCAACTAACTAAAGCTATTAGCGGGGAGGCGATTTCCCGAGCAGTATATCTTAATGATTATTTATATTTAATTGGTCAGCAAAAAATTATAGTTATAAATGAAGCTACTTGGGAGAAAGTAAAAGAGTTGGCTTTGTAAGTTTTTTAGGAACAAAAAGGCTTAATTTAGCCAAGAAATTAGATAATATTAACCTAGCAATTTTATTTTTTAGAGATATTTTTTAAGTTGGTGATTGCTATTTTTCAGTTGTAACAAATCATTAAAGTTGATTTTGGTTCGGTCGGTATTGACACTTTCTTAATGTTTGTTAAGGAATCTGCTATAATGAAGGTGCCTCAAAAGCAAGATTAATAATTAATTTACATAAGCCTATGGCTAAAGGTTTAACCAAAGCTCAAATTTTGGAAGCCATTGCCTCAAAGACTGGTCAAGCCAAGAAAGATGTGGCCGCCGTTTTAGAAGCAATGACTGAAGTCGCTTATGCGCAAGTTAAAAGCGCTGGCGAATTTACGGTTCCCGGTTTAGGTAAGCTGGTCAAAAAGCATCGCGATGCCAGAATGGGTCGCAACCCAGCGACGGGTGAACAAATTAAAATTCCCGCCAAGACTGTAGTTAAGTTCCGCGTGGCTAAAGCTACCAAAGAAGCTATTTTATAGTTTTTAGCACTAAAAAAACCGTCCAAATTTTGGGCGGTTTTTTGGTTGGGTGTTTTTTGCTTCGCCAGTAAGTTTAGTTACTTTGGTGGATTGACAAAAAGCTTAATCTTTGCTATAAATTAAGCAACTATTTAAAAGGAGGAAGACTATGGCCTACATTTTTTTTGGTAATCAGGAGATGATTTATAACCTGATACCGCATCGTGGCGATTTGGCCCTGTTGCAGTCGGCAGAAATTTTTACCGAAGATGATTCTGACAATGGCAAACCTTATATTATTTGTCAGGTTGGGTTGTCGGAAAAGCTGTTTTCGGATCACTTTAAGGTATTCCCTGGGTATTTAATGGCTGAGGCTATGGCCCAGGCTGGCGCGGTGTTGTCACTAAGGATTAGTCAGACTAGCCATGGTAAGGCTATAATGCCGGCTTTGGCCAGTGCTGAAAAAATGCGTTGGTTGCTTCCGGTCAGAACTAGATTTTTGGAGACAAAGGTCTGGCTACTGAAGAGCCGGGGTAATATTTATAAGTTTAAGGGGGAGGTTCGTTGTAATGGTCAGCTAGTGGCTTTCGGTGAATTCACCGGGGCCTTAGTTGAACAGCCATAGGAATAGTTATAGACGGGTAATTTAAAACCCGTCTTTTTTCTTTGCCAAAATTGTCAAAATCCTCTATAATAAGAGTGAAAATATTAACTAAATTCTATGTACGAAGTGATAATTTTAGGCGGTGGGCCAGCCGGTTTAACGGCGGCAATTTATTGTGGTCGGCAACAATTAAAAACTTTGTTGTTAATCAAAAATATTGGCGGACAAACAGCTTTGTCGCATTGCATTCAAAACTTTCCAGGCTTTTTAGAAGTTTCTGGACTTATTTTAAGTCAAAAAATGCTAGAACAGGTTAAGGCTTTGTCTAGCGTAGAAATAAAGATTGCCGTAGAAGCGGTAAAAATTTCAGCGCTGGCCGAAGGTTATCAACTAACTTTAGCTGACCAAACTAATTTTTTAGCTAAAACAGTTATTATTGCGGCTGGTAAAAATTCCCGACAATTAAATGCGGTGGGAGAAAAAGAATTTTATGGCAAAGGAGTTACCTATTGTGCTACTTGCGATGGCCCGTTATTTAAGAATAAACCGGTGGCGGTAGTCGGGGGAGGTAATTCTGGTTTAGCCGCCGCTTTGCAGTTAGCGGCTTATTGTCCCCAGGTGTATTTAATTGAAGCCTTACCGGATTTGCGGGGAGAAAGAGTTCGTCAGGAACAGGTTTTGAATAGTCCAAATATTCAGGTTTTAACTGGCGCCAAGGTACAGGAAATTATCGGCGATCGAATAGTTCAAGGAATTGTTGTGGAACACGAACAGCAGACCAAAACTTTGGCCGTTAACGGGGTGTTTGTGGAAATTGGTTATGTCCCGGCGACGGAGTGGTTGCAAGGAATTGTTGAATTAAACGATAAGGGAGAAATAAAAATTAATGAAAAGAATGCTACTTCGGTGCCAGGAATTTTTGCCGCCGGTGATATTACCGACACACCTTATAAACAAACAGTAATTGCGGCTGGGGAAGGAGCTAAGGCGGCCATGTCGGCTACCGAATTGGTTTTGGGTAAAACGACTGCCTGGTAATATGAAAAGCCTGCTTAAAAAAACTAATGTTTATCTGGTTCGCCATGGCGACGTGATTGGTCGTAGCGATTTTTTATACGGTCGTCTGCCTGGTTATCCTTTAAGTCAAACCGGCGTTAAACAAATTAAAAGAGTAGGGCGTTGGTTAACGTTCAAAGAGATTAGTAAAATTTATACCAGTCCGTTGTTACGTACCGCTCAAACTGCTAAAATTATTGGGGATTATTGTTTAGCCAAAGCGGTAAAAAATAATTTGTTAAATGAATGGAATCATCCTTGGGCCGGTTTGTATATTAAACAAATAATTAAACAAGACCCAATTAATTGGCAGATTCACCTTAAAAATCCGGCCAAGCAAATTACTGGGGAAAAGGCTATCCAAGTAGCTAAACGGGTAGTTAAATTTATTAAATTGGTAGCCAAAAAACACGTCGGTCAGAATATTGTGGTAGTTTCTCATGCCGACACCATTCGTTATGGTTTGCTGGCTTGGCAGAAAAAGGATCTGAACCAGTTGCATCATTGGCCCTTAGAAACAGGTGATGTTTATCAATTAATTTTAAATCAAGCCGGTAAAACTTTAGCGGTTAAATATTTTAAAAATTCTAAGTTAAAAAATAAATAATATTTATGGCTTTTTTTCTTAAAGCAAAAAAATTAGATATTACAGTCGGGCAAGAACACTTGGTGGTGGTTTTAAATACTGACGAAGCCTGGCACTTGGGTATTAAGGCGGGCGATCGCATTAAGATAAATTGGCGCGGCCAAAATGTGGTGGCTTCAGCTAATTTATCGCGCGAAGAAGTCAAGCGGGGGCAAATTGGTTTTTATAAAGAAGTTTGGAAAAATTATCCGGTCGAGGCCAGTGAATTAGTAGAAATGCATTTTGTTTCGCGCCCACCATCCATTGAAGCAATTAAAAAAAAGTTATTAGGGCATTCTTTATCTTACGAAGAAATTGAAAATATTATTAAAGATATTGTTAATAATCGTCTGTCCATGACCGAAATTGCCTATTTTGTGGCGTCGGGATTTGTTCATGATTATTCTAATGAAGAACTTTTTTATTTAACTAAAGCCACCGCGAAAACCGGAGAAACTTTAAAATTTAGGGGCGTGGTGGTAGATAAACATTCAATTGGCGGTTTGCCGGGTAATCGCACTACGATGGTGACGATTCCAATTATTGCCAGTTTAGGTTTAACGATTCCCAAAACTTCTTCGCGAGCCATTACTTCACCAGCGGGGACCGCAGATACGATGGAGGTTTTAGCGCCAGTCGCCTTAAAAACCAGTCGGATTAAAAGTATCGTGCAAGAACATCATAGCTGTATTGTTTGGGGTGGTGGTTTAAATTTAGCACCCGCTGATGATAAAATTATTCAAGTATCTTATCCGTTGTCATTAGAACCTTACAGTAAAATGTTAGTGTCAATTATGGCTAAAAAAGTGGCCTGCGATATTAAATATTTAATTATTGATGTGCCGGTTGGACCAACAGCTAAGGTGCCAAATTTAAAGGTAGCCAAGATGATTAGAGAAAAATTTTTGTTTTTAGCCAAAAAGTTTGATATTAAATGTGAAGTGGTGTTTACCGCTGCCTTAGAACCGATTGGGCGGGGAGTGGGTCCGGCGTTAGAAGCCCGCGATGTTTTGCGGGTATTACAACAAAAAGAAAATCGGCCACTGGACTTAGAAAAAAAATCAATTTTTCTATCCGGTAAGTTGTTAGAATTATGTGGTAAGGCCAAAAAGGGTCAGGGAATCAAAATGGCTACCGCGGCTTTGAAATCCGGCCAAGCTTGGAAAAAGATGCAAGAGATTATTACTGCTCAGGGCGGCAATGGTCAAATTGATTCGGAAAAGATTACTTTGTCGGCAGTTAAATCTTATGTCAATGCTGATAAAACGGGTAAAGTAAGAATAGTTGATAATAAGCGGATTTCCGAAATTGCTAGAATTTTAGGAACACCGTTGGATAAGTTGGCGGGACTTTATTTAAATGTGCGATTGGGTCAAAAAATTAAAAAAGGCGACCGAATCTTTACTATGTATGCCGCCAATCAAGAACGGATTAATATGGCTTTAGCGGCCATTAAAAAATTAAAAATTTATACCATCAAATAATATGATTTATTTAGGTGCGGATCATGCCGGTTACCAATTGAAAGCCAAATTAAAAAAAGTTTTGGAGCAAAAAAAACTTAAATTTGTTGATTTAGGTACTAATACTACTCAATCCGTAGATTATCCCTTAGTGGCCGCGGCGGTGGCTAAATCGGTAGTTAAAAATAAAAATAATCGCGGTGTTTTAATTTGTGGCAGTGGCGAAGGTATGGAGATTGCGGCTAATAAAGTTAAAGGAGCACGGGCGACGCCAATTTATGATGCTTATACCGCCAAAATGTCGCGTTTACATAACAATGCTAATATTGCCAGTTTACGGGCGCGTCAATTTGATCAACAATTAGCCATTAAATTAGTTTTACAGTGGTTACAAACTAAATTTTCTGGTGAGGCTAGGCATCGTCGTCGTTTAGCGCAAATTGCTGACTTAGAAAAATAAATATGGTAAAAATTGTGCCAACAATTTTAGCCAGGAGCCAAAAAGATTTTTTAGATCGGTTAGTGGTTTTAAAAAAATTAAGGCTAGCTACAGCACAATTAGATATTGTTGACGGTAAGTTTACTAAGCCGGTTACTTGGCTTAAACCCCAGGCGGTCAAAAACATTGCCGGGTTTAAATGGGAGGTGCACTTAATGGTAAAAAATCCGATGGTTTATGTGCAACAATGGCTAGCAGTTAAACAGGTTTTAAAATTTATTATTCACGTTGAAACTTTAAATCAGGCAAAATTTTTAGCTTTACAAGAATTGTTGCAAAAAAATAAGCGAGAGTTTTGTTTGGCAATTAATCCGCAGACTAATTTAATCAAGATCATTCCTTATTTAAAACAACAAACTAAACCCTTAATTTTGGTAATGTCGGTAGCGCCGGGCCGCGGTGGGCAAAAATTTGATCCTAAACAATTAGCTCGGATTATGCAGTTACGTCAGTTATTTCCTCGTGCTATAATAGAAGTTGATGGGGGAGTTAAGCTTGAAATTACTTCAAAAATAGTAAAAGCCGGGGTGGATATTTTAGCGATTGGTAATTATTTGGACAATCAATCAAGGTTAAGTTCATTACAGCTGGCAAAATAAAATCACCCCTTTATTGAGAAGGGGTGAGTTGTTGCAATTGGTTTAGTAGTTCTTCGGTATAATTTAATATGGAATTAATAATAATTAATTCCTTCGGTCTTTTTTTGATGTAATCGCAGTCCAGGGCAATTACTTTGGCCGAATCAGCTGAAACCAGAAATTTCTCTAGATAGTCGTCATAGTTATTCTCAGTATTAACTACTATTGCATCAAATTTAGTCCTGGATATGTCTTGGCAGTATTTCAACAAAGATAAACCTTGATCCGGGTCTTGAGTACACACCGTCTTATACTTATTACTTTCTAGTAATAGGTTTAAAGTAGCCAAAACATCTAAGTCATTGGCAATTACTAAAACTCGTTTCATATAATACCCTCCTTTTAACTAAGTTAACTCTTAATTTATTAAATTGTCAAATGTCAGAGCAAATTAATTATCAAAACTTAGCCGTAACGGCTAATAATATTAGACAAGAAGTCATCAAAATGTTGTTAGCCGCCAAGTCTGGTCATAGCGCTGGGTCTTTGGGGATGGCTGATGTTTTTACGGCTTTGTATTTTAATCTTTTAAAAGTTGATCCGAAAAAGCCACATTGGTCGGAACGTGATCGCTTGGTTTTATCTAATGCTCATATTTGCCCAGTACTTTACGCCACCTTAGCTGAACGTGGTTTTTTTTCTAAGAAAGAATTAGTCACCTTAAGAAAATTAGGCTCGCGACTGCAAGGACATTCTACTTTTAATCACGGCTTGCCGGGTATTGAAACTTCTGGTGGTCCTTTGGGTCAGGGCTTGTCGCAGGCGATTGGTCTAGCGTTAGCGCGACAGCTGGATAAACAAGATTATTGGGTTTATTGTTTAATGAGCGACGGTGAGTTAGATGAGGGCCAAAGTTGGGAAGCGATAATGTTTGCCGCCAAACATAAATTAACGCATCTAACAGCTATTGTTGATCGTAATAATATTCAAATTGGCGGCCCAACTGAACAGGTAATGCCCTTAGAGCCGTTAGCGGATAAATGGCGAGCTTTTGGTTGGCAGGTAATAGAAATTGACGGCAACAATTTAGGAAAAATTATTGAGGCTGGTCAGCAAGCCAAAGTTAATCTTAAACAGCCAACGGTAATTTTGGCCAAAACTATTCCGGGTAAAGGGGTTAGTTTTATGGAAAATAATTATCAATGGCACGGTAAAGCGCCAAACGAAGTTGAGGCCAAGAAAGCTTTAGCTGAGTTGCAAATATTGGGTAAACAATTAGCCGGTAAATTTTTATAATATGTTAGAAAAAAGTTTAGCTAAAAATATTTTTACTAAGTCAATTATTACTAAAGCCACGCGCGATGGGTTTGGTGAAGCTTTGGTGGAATTAGGTCAA
The DNA here is from genome assembly GCA_041665005.1 of Candidatus Buchananbacteria bacterium. Lineage (GTDB taxonomy): Bacteria > Patescibacteriota > Patescibacteriia > 2-01-FULL-39-33 > JBAYJR01 > JBAYJR01. The sequence continues at coordinate 60,212 of JBAYJR010000004.1, read as the reverse complement.
AAAAATAAGCAAGTAGTAGTGTTGTGCGCGGATGTAACTGAATCAACTCGTTGTGAAGCTTTTGCTCAGAAATTTCCTGAACGTTTTTTTGAAGTGGGGGTAGCCGAACAAAATTTGGCCGGTCTGGCTGCGGGTTTGGCGTTAGCGGGCAAGATACCTTTTATTTCTTCGTATGCGGTTTTTTCTCCGGGCCGTAATTGGGAACAAATTCGGGTTGGTATCGCTTACAACAAGGCTAATGTTAAAATTATTGGTGGCCATAGTGGTCTTTCGGTTGGTCCGGATGGCGCCACTCATCAAGCGTTGGAAGATTTAGCTTTAATGCGGGTGTTGCCTAATTTAACGGTTATTGCTCCGAGCGATTACGAAGAAACAAAACAGGCAGTATTAGCGACGGCTAAAATTAAGGGGCCGGTTTATCTCCGTTTAACGCGCCAGGCTACGCCGGTTTTTACTACTACTAAAACACCTTTTAAGGTTGGCCGGGCGGAAATTTTTTGGACTGGTCAAAACCCGCAAGTTACCATTATTGCTGGTGGACCAGTAGTTTATTCAGCCTTATTGGCCGCGCAGGCTTTGGCTCAGAAAAAAATAAACAGTTTGGTGGTTAATAATCACACTATTAAACCTTTAGACCAACTGGCCATCATTAAGGCGGCTCAGAAAACTGGAGCCGTGGTCGTAGTTGAAGAACATCAAATCAATGGTGGTTTATTTGGCGCGGTCGCAGAATTGTTGGCGCAAAAGTTTCCGGTGCCGATAGAAGCGGTGGCGATGCTAGATAAATTTGGTGAATCAGGAGAGGCTCAAGAGTTATTGGATAAGTATCAGATTAATACCAGACAAATAATTGCGCAAGCCAAAAAAGTTATTCGGCGTAAAAAATAATTGTTAAAGTTATGTTTAATAAATTCACAATCGCCGGCTTATTGGTGGTTGTTTTTGTTTTATTGTTTATCTATTTTAGAACTGATATTCTACAAACCGCCAACCAAATTTTTTTAGTCAAAAGTCAAGCTAAAAATTTGTGCGTTAAGTTGTGTCAAAAAAAGTTAGAACAAGAAATTGATTTAAGCCAAGGACCCTGTTTGGCTAATAGTATCAAGCCTGGTTGGGTGTGTGACATCGCTCACGATCCGCGACAGGCGGTTGATGAAAAGTTAGCAAATCAGTGCTCAGCTTACGGGTCTACCGCCGAGCATTTGGTGGAAGTAACTGCTAATTGCGAAATAATTAGAGCAAATTAAAGACCAACTGTTTAAACAGTTGGTCGTTTTTGTTCAATGAGGTTATAGATTTCTTTCCAGTTTTTAACGGGAAAGATAAACTCACTTTTAAATTTTAAGATTTCGCGGTTATAGGGCCTGATAACCGCTATTACTTTTAGGCCGGCCTGAGCAGCCTGTAAAACAGTTTGAGGATTATCTTCAACCAGCCAATCAGTATTTAGTCTTTGGCAAACCGCAATTTTTTCTTCCGGTTTAGCGAAGATAATTTTATCTTCGGTAATTGGCAGATTAAATTGCTTAAACCATTTTGGTACTAAATGTTCAACGGCCTGGTCTTGATGAGTGCAGGCGTAAGTGATTATGCCATTGGCAATAATCTTTGGCAGATAAACTTCCACACCCAGATAAGGTGTTCGGCCCTGCCAAAAGTTGATATCCGAAAAAATAGTTTTTTTGGCATCAACGGGCATTTTGGGATGATCAAAAATACTATCATAGCCCACAAAGTTTTTGCGATCATAGTTTAGATGCCATCTTGAGTTGCAGTAGTCAACAAGGGGATTAATAATATCCCGCATCACCCCGTCCACGTCGCAAACTATTATTAATTTTTTGGCCTTAATTTTTTCGGGGGTAGGCGTAATTTGGTTGGCATTAACCTTGATTACTTTGGCCGAGTCAATAATTGTTGTTATTTGCGATTTCAGTTCCCTTATTCTTTCATTCAATTTAGCCAGTTCTACAAGTGGTAAATTAAAACTAGCTATTTTTTCTTTACTAAGTTTTTTTAGTTCTTGCTTTAATTGTTGCAGTTCTTTCTGTAAAGCAGGGGAGAGTCTGGCAATTAAAATTGCTGTCTGTCGTTGACGCTCCCTTAAATATTTAACAGTGGCACAAGTTTGGTGCCAATACGGATTTTGACTGTTGCTTAATAAATGATATTCGGCTTTACAGACTGCACAATGCCGGTGGAGTTTATTTTCAAAACCGCCCGGCCGACTACTTGTATCAAAGTTTCCGATGTCAAAATAATTTGGATGTTGGCAGTATTTGCAGATTGCTTTTCTGGTAGCCATGGTTTCCTCCTTCTTAAATTTTTGTTGCGTTGTAAGGTGCCAGCTGTGAAAGATTTTTATCACTATTTTGTTAAGTTGTCAAGAGTTGTCAATGACTAGTTTTTGCGATATAATAGACAAAGTTTAATTATAAGCCCCAAATAGGCCAAAAAGTGCTTAGCGGGGTCATTTTGTGCTATTAATAAACACTCAATAACAAAGTCTGCAGTATATATGGACAAGTTTAAGTTAGTGGCAAATTATCAGCCGCGCGGTGATCAACCGCAAGCCATCAAAAAATTGATTACGGGCTATCAAAAATATTCACAACAAACTTTGTTGGGCGTAACCGGCTCAGGCAAGACTTTTACTATGGCTAAAGTAATTGAAAAAATTGGCCAGCCAACCTTAATTTTGTCGCATAATAAAACTTTAGCCGCGCAATTGTATAATGAGTTCAAAAGTTTTTTTCCCGAAAACCAAGTTTGTTTTTTCATTTCTTATTATGATTATTATCAGCCCGAAAGTTATTTGCCGCAAACTGATACTTTTATTGAAAAGGATGCCATGATTAATGAAGAAATTGAACGGTTGCGTTTAGAAACTGCCGCTGCTTTAATGTCCAGAAAAGATGTAATTGTAATTGCCTCAGTTTCTTGCATTTATGGTTTTGGCCAACCGGAAGATTTTAAACAAGAATCTTTTGCTTTGTCTTTAGCTAAAAATAACCGCACCAAAATTACTCAGCGCGAAGTTATTAGTCGATTAATTGATATTCAGTATCAGCGTAATGATTTAGAATTACGGCCAGGACGTTTTCGGGTGCGGGGCGGCGTGGTTGATTTAATTCAAGGTTCGGCCAACAGTAATATGGTGCGTTTACAGTTTGCAGATGAGCATTTGGTGGCGATCAGCGATGTTCATAAATTAACCGGAAAAAAGACTAATAGTTTAACCGAGGTTAGAATTTTTCCAGCCAAACCATTCGTGGTGCCGCCAGACAAAATTTTTAATGCTTTAAAAAGTATTCGGGCCGAGTTAGCACAACGTTTACCAGAATTAGGCACGCTAGAGGCCTATCGTTTAAGTCAACGGGTTAAATATGATTTAGAAATGATTGAGCAGTTGGGCTACTGCAAGGGGATTGAAAACTATTCGCGTCACTTTGATGGTCGTAAGCCCGGCACCCCACCCTATACCTTGTTAGATTTTTTTAATTATGCTGCTGGACCAACTGGTTGGACTTTGTTTATTGATGAAAGTCATGCTTCTACGCCACAGGTGCGGGGTATGTATGAAGGCGACCATTCACGTAAAAAAAATCTAATTGATTACGGTTGGCGGTTGCCTAGCGCTTATGATAATCGTCCACTAAAGTTTGCTGAATTCGAAAAATATTTAAAGCAGGTAATTTATGTTTCAGCCACACCCGGAGATTATGAATTGCAAAATTCCCAGCAGGTGGTTGAACAAATTGTTCGGCCGACCGGCATTGTTGAGCCACCAATAATTATTCGACCAACCGCCGGGCAAGTTGAGGATTTAGCCAAAGAGATTAAGCAAACAGTGGCTAAAGGTTATCGGGTGTTAATTACCACCTTAACTAAAAAAATGGCCGAAGAACTACAAAGCTATTTACGTCAACATGGTCATCGGGCGGAATATTTGCATAGCGAAATAGAAACTTTAGAGCGGAGTAAAATTATTAAAAATTTACGCTTAGGCAAATTTGATATTTTGGTGGGTATTAATTTATTGCGAGAAGGTTTAGATCTGCCGGAAGTAGCTTTAGTGGCCATTTTAGATGCGGATAAAGAAGGTTTTTTGCGCAATGCCCGTAGCTTGATTCAAACGATTGGCCGGGCGGCGCGTAATATTGATTCTAGAGTAATTATGTATGCCGACAAAAAAACTGAAAGTATTAAAGAGGCAATTTGGGAAACTGATCGGCGTCGAGAGCGACAACTTGCTTATAATTCAAAACATAAAATTACCCCGCAAAGTATTATTAAGGCGATTAAAGCGGAAGAAGCAGCGGTCTTGCCAGAATTTAAAGGAAAAGAACTGGAATTAGAAAAAGTGCTAGTTGATTTAGAGGGCCAAATGTTGGTGGCGGCCGAAAATTTGGATTTTGAAAAAGCGATTGAGTTAAGAGAAAAAATCGCTAAGTTTAAAGAAAAATTTGATCATTAATTATATATTATATGACAGAAAAAAAGGAATATTTGAGCATTAGAGGAGCCCGCGAGCACAATTTAAAAAATATTGATATAGATTTACCGTTGGATAAATTGGTGGTATTTACCGGTTTGTCTGGTTCGGGTAAATCAACCTTGGCCTTTGATACTATTTATGCTGAAGGTCAACGACGATACGTTGAGAGTTTGTCGGCTTATGCTAGACAATTTTTGGGGTTAATGCATAAACCGGATTTAGACAGCATTCATGGCTTATCGCCGGCAATTTCTATTGAACAAAAAACTGTTTCCAAAAATCCCCGTTCTACGGTTGGTACTGTGACGGAAGTTTATGATTATTTACGTTTGCTTTACGCGCGGATTGGTATACCACACTGTCCCAATTGTGGCCGGGTAATTAAGCAACAAAGCTTGGAAAGTATTGTGGAAAATTTATTAACTGAACCAATCGGTACTAAAATAATTATTTTAGCGCCGGTGGTGCGTGGTCGCAAGGGGAGTTATGAACAACAATTTCAAACTTGGCTAGAGCAAGGTTTTGTGGCGGTTGAGGTTGATGGTCGGGAATATGAGTTAACGGATTGGGAAAAAATTAAGTTAGATAAAAAATATAACCACGATATTTTAGTAATTGTTGATCGCTTGAGCATTAAAGCCAAAAGTGAAGATTTTATGGCTCGGCTAACTGGTTCGGTTGAACAAGCGGCGCAGTTAGCCGAAGGCTTGTTGATGGTTAAATTTGGGACTGGTAAAAAAAGTAAGGTTAAAACTTTTTCTCAGCATAATGCCTGCACCCATTGTAATATCTCAATTGCCGAAATCCAACCACGGTTGTTTAGTTTTAATTCGCCATTTGGCGCTTGCCCTACCTGTCATGGTTTAGGGGCTTTAATGGAATTTGATGTTGATTTGGTTGTTCCGGATAAAAATAAATCTTTAATGGAAGGGGCGATTGCTCCTTGGCGTAACCAGGTTGATGGTTGGCGCGGTCAGTATTTACAAAGCTTGGCTAAACATTATAAAGTTGATCCTTGGTTGGCTTTTAAAGATTTGCCTAAAACTTTTGTGCAGGCGGTACTTTATGGTTCAACTGACGCTATTCCAGTTAAAATGGAAGGTGATCATAGTAGTTATTCTTTTCAGGGTAAATTTGAAGGTGTTTTATTAACCTTAAAACGTTTATATCATCAAACTGAATCGGAATGGCGCAAAGAAGACATGCATAAATATATGTCCAATAATCCTTGCCCAGCTTGTCAGGGAAAAAGATTAAAACCGGAGGCTTTGGCGGTGACTATTGGTGAACAGAGTATTTATGAAATAACTAATTTATCAATTGATCAATTATTAAAGTTTTTTGCCAATTTAGAATTAACAGCCAAGGAAAAATTAATTGCCAAGTTGGTGTTGAAAGAATTACTGTCACGGTTACAGTTTTTGTTGAATGTCGGTTTAGATTATTTAACTTTAAGTCGTCAAGCCGGAACTTTGTCCGGTGGGGAAGCACAGCGTATTCGTTTAGCAACTCAAATTGGCTCAGAACTGCGGGGAGTGATGTATATTTTGGACGAGCCATCAATTGGCTTGCACCAACGAGACAATGAAAAACTAATTGAGGCTTTAAAACGTTTACGTGATTTGGGCAATACGGTAATTGTGGTAGAACATGATGCGGAAACTATTATGGCGGCTGATTATGTAGTGGATTTGGGTCCGGGAGCGGGAGTACACGGCGGGCAAGTGGTGGCTCAAGGCACGGCCCAGCAATTGATGAAGAATAAACTTTCGATTACCGGTCAGTATTTAAGTGGTAAACAAAAAATTGCGGTACCAGAAGTCAGACGTAAGGCTTTTGATTGGTTAGAAATTATGGGTGCCAAGCAGAATAATTTGAAAGAAATTGACGTGCGGATTCCTTTGCGCACTTTTACTTGTATTACGGGGGTGTCTGGTAGTGGCAAAAGCACGCTAGTAGATGATGTTTTGTATAAAGCTTTGGCGCAAAAGTTAAATGCCGCAACTGAAAAACCGGGCGCCCACAAATTAATTAAAGGATTTGGCAATTTGGATAAAGTGGTAATTATTGATCAGTCGCCGATTGGTCGCACCCCGCGGTCTAATCCCGCGACTTATGTTGGTTTTTTTACCGAAGTCAGAGATTTGTTTGCCAGCACTAAAGAGGCAAAAATTAGGGGTTATAAAGTAGGCCGTTTTAGCTTTAATGTGGCGGGTGGTCGGTGTGAACATTGCCAAGGGGATGGTTTGATTAAAATTGAGATGCATTTTTTGCCGGATGTTTATGTGGAATGCGAAAAATGTAAAGGCAAAAGATATAATCAAGAAACTTTAGCCGTTACCTACAAAGGAAAAAATATTGCGGAAGTCTTGCGGATGAATGTTGAAGAGGCGGCTCGATTTTTTGTTAATATTCCTAGCTTGGCCAATAAACTCAATTTGTTGTTGGAAGTCGGTTTAGGTTATATTGAGCTGGGTCAAGCGGCAACTACTTTGTCTGGCGGTGAAGCCCAAAGAATTAAATTGGCGACCGAATTATCTCGTCGCGCTACGGGCAACACTTTGTATATTTTAGATGAACCTACTACGGGGTTACATTTTGCCGATGTAGCTAAATTATTAGAAGTATTACAACGCTTGGTAGAAAAAGGAAACACTGTTTTGGTAATTGAACATAATTTGGATGTTATCAAAACTGCCGATTGGCTGATTGATTTGGGTCCAGGTGGCGGTGATAAGGGGGGGCGGGTAATCGCCGAAGGTACGCCGGAAAAAATTGTTAAATGTGCTAAATGGAGTGCGACCGGTAAATATTTAAAGTCCGTGATTGGCGCTAAAAAATATAGTAAGTAAGTATGTTGAGCAATAAATTAAAAATTATTCCCAATGGCCCCGGTTGTTACCTTTTTAAAAACAAAAAAGGTAAGATTGTTTATGTTGGTAAGGCTAAGAATTTACGCAAGCGCGTGTCTTCGTACTGGCAAAAAAAAGATCACGATCCCAAAACGCGAGCTTTGGTCAGGTTAGTGGCGGATTTTGATTTTTTCTTGACTAATACCGAAGTGGAAGCGTTGATTATGGAAGCCAAGTTAATTCGCGATCATCAGCCACCTTATAATATTTTATTAAAAGAAGGACAGCGTTATGCCTATATTAAAATTACTGAGGATAAATTTCCGCGTCTAGTTAGTGTGCGCGAATTTAAAACCACGGAAAAAGTTTTTGGACCTTTCGTCTCGGGTGAAACTCGGCGTCAGGCAATTTATTTGGCTAATACCTTATTTAAGTTGCGTGTTTGTAAACGTTTACCTAAAATTGCCTGTTTACTTTATCATATTAAGCAATGCTCGGCGCCTTGTATTGGCCAGATTAGTGCCGTTGATTACCAGACTAATGTTAAAAAGGCCGAAAGTTTATTAAAAGGACAAACTCCGGAATTAATTAGAGAACTTCGGCGTGAGATGAAAATTTTTTCTCAGCAACAAAATTATGAAAGTGCTAAAATTCGTCGCGACCAAATTTTGACGCTGACCAATTTAGCAGAAAAACAGCGTGTCTCTTTACCTAAAGGTTACAATCAGGATGTTATTAATTATCAAGTCATTGGCCCGGAATTAGTAATTCAATTGTTTAACGTGCTTCATGGGCTAGTTTCCGGCCGCCGGGAGTATCGTTTAACTGCCACCAAAGAGTTGGCTTTAGAAAAATTTAGTGAATTTATTAAGCAATATTATTTTCAACAAGAAATTCCTAGTGAAGTAATTGTGCCACAAATGTTGATTGAACAAGAATTGATTGCCGAGTATTTAAGTCAGTTGGCGCAGAAAAAAGTAAAAATAATTGTGCCGGAAAAGGGGGATAAGTTGGCCTTGTTGGAATTAGTAAAAAAGAATATTTTAATTTCCGCGCAATTAGGGGAGCCGGCTTTACTAGAATTACAAAATGCTTTGCAATTGCCGCGTTTGCCAGAAGTGATTGAATGTTTTGATATTTCGCAAATTCAAGGAACTAACGCCGTTGGTTCGATGGTTAATTTTAAGGCCGGCCGGCCGGATAAAAATAATTATCGGCACTTTATTATTCAAACGGTGACCGGGCAAAATGATTTTGCCATGATGAAAGAAATAATTTATCGTCGTTACAGCCGGTTGTTGGCCGAAAAAAAACCTTTGCCAGATTTACTGATGGTAGATGGTGGCCGGCCGCAATTATCCGCAGCCTTGCAAGTCATGCGTGATTTAGGTTTGGCTTTGCCGGTGGTGGCGCTAGCTAAGCGAGAAGAAGAACTTTATACTTTTGGTTCGCAATATCCGGTTAAATTAAATAAAAAATCACCAGCCTTAAAATTAGTGCAACGCCTTCGCGACGAAGCTCATCGTTTTGCGATCAGTTTTCATCGGTTAAAGAGAAGTCAGGGGATGGTGAAATAGTATTTATTTTTGTCATTCCGGGCTTGGCCCAGAATCCAGATTAATTTGTGTTGTCACTTTTACTCTCAAAGTGATTAAATTTCAGTAGAATGTCATCCTTAATATTCTTGTCCTTTTGTAACCAAAAGGACCCACCGCCATGCGGGGCAGGCAAAAGTTTTGGGGGCACAAATTTCCGCCCAAGGCGGACCAGCCTAGGGCTGGCACGCTACTAGCTGATAATTTGTTTATTTTTATAAGTAATCCCTGGGGTTCAATTGGTTCCCCCAAACCCCCAGGCTTTCTGTGAATAATATTGGCGTTTCAATTTACCAAAAAGCAGAAAAATTACTAGATAAAAAAACAAGGAATTGTGTTAATTCCTTGTTGAGAAATAGTCTCTTATACTAGATCGAAATATGATTGAAGTTCTGGAGCTAGGTGGTGGGTCTTTTTTTCTTGTAATTTTTTGCTTGCCGCTTCTCGTAGCTCTTCCAACCTCTGTTGCTTTATGAAATCAATAAATTGATTGCATAAATTTTGGGTTAGAGATTCTCTTCCAGCAAATTCAACCAAATCCTTTTGCCAGATAAAGTCGCTATCTTCACGATAGTTGTCAAGGTTTTTTTCACGTACCGTGAGTTTGACGATCTTCCCTTTAATTACTAACGTGTAACTGTGTGAGGATCCATGCATGGAGTACTTTTGACTTCCGTCATCATAACAAATGTCAGTGACGTCGTAGGGATTGTCTGTTTTGTTGATTTCGTTGCAAAACTTTTCGTAAACTGCATCAAATAGTGGGATGCACACATAATCGCTGACGCAGGTTAGTTCAGGAAAAAATTTTTTTAACTGCGCAGTAGCTATAATTTTACATATTACATTTTTTTCGGGCATTTTTGCCACCTCCTTTTATAGCCGTAGCTTATAGGTTTTTATTAATAATGTCAAGAGGTCTTTTATTTGTCAGAATTGTTAAAAAGTGTTAAAATATAAACAGTTTTATGGCCAATCTTTATCTTATTGCAACGCCCATCGGCAATTTAGCCGACATTACTTTTCGCGCGGTTAAGACGTTGCAAGAGGTGGATTTGATTGCCTGCGAAGACACGCGCCAGACTAAAAAATTGTTGGCTTATTATCAAATTTCCAAGCCGACTATTTCTTATCATCAGCATTCTAAAGTACAAAAAATTGATTATTTAGTAGAGCAGTTGCAGAGTGGTAAAAATATTGCGGTAGTATCCGACGCGGGCACGCCCGGGCTGTGTGATCCGGGTGGCTATTTGGTCAGTCAGGTCTTACAAAAGGCGCCAGAAGTACAAATTGTGCCCATTCCTGGAGTTACGGCGTTAGCCACCTTAATTAGTGTAGCCGGTATTTCTTTAGATAATTTTTTATTTTTGGGATTTTTGCCGCATAAAAAGGGTCGTGAAACGATGTATAAAAAAATTGTGGCTAGTGAGGTTCCGGTCATTTTTTACGAATCTAGTCATCGCGTGGTTAAATGTTTAGAAGCTTTAGCCAAATTAATTCCGGAACGCCCAGTTATTATCGGCCGCGAGTTAACTAAAATGTTTGAAACTATCTATCGCGGAACAGTTGCGGAAGTTAAACAAACGATACTCAGCGACAAAAAGAATGAAAAAGGGGAATTTGTAATTATAATTGAAAATTAAATTTTACATTTTGATATTTAAATTTTACCTTTGTTATGTCTAAGTTTTATCTTACCACCACCTTGCCATATGTTAATGCGGAACCACACATTGGTTTTGCTTTAGAAATCGTGCAAGCCGATGTTATTGCCCGGGCGCAACGTTTTTTTGGCGCGGAAGTATTTTTTAACACCGGCACCGATGAACACGGGTTAAAAATTTATCAGAAAGCGCTGGAAGAGGGGAAAGAACCGCAAGCTTATTGCGACGAATACGCGGCCAAGTTTGATGCGCTAAAAGCAAATTTAAACTTGTCATACAATAATTTTATTCGTACCACTGATCCCGCGCATATTTTGGCCGCGCAAGAATTTTGGCAACTTTGCGATAAAAAGGGTGATATTTACAAAAAAAATTATTTAGCTAAATATTGTGTGGGCTGCGAAATGGAAAAAACTGATTCTGAGTTAGTAGAAGGCGAATGTCCAATTCATCCAAATTTGGCCATACAGATTATTGAGGAAGAAAATTATTTTTTTAAATTTTCTAAATATCAACAGCCGTTGCTAGATTTTTATGCCAAGCAGCCGGATTTTGTTTGGCCCAAACATCGGCAAACTGAAATTACTAATTTTGTTAAAAATGGTTTACAAGATTTTTCTATCTCCCGCCTAAAAAATAAAATGCCTTGGGGTATCCCAGTACCTGGTGACGAAGAACAGGTAATGTATGTTTGGTTTGATGCTTTGATTAATTATATTTCGTGTTTAGGTTGGCCAGACGATGAAAAAAAGTTTAAGGAATTTTGGCCCGGTGTTCAAACGGCCGGTAAGGATAATTTACGTCATCAAACGGCCATGTGGCAAGCGATGTTAATGTCGGCGGATTTGCCAAATTCCAGTCGTGTTTTAATTCATGGTTTTATTACGTCTGGTGGCCAAAAAATGAGTAAATCCTTAGGTAATGTAGTTAATCCTTTTACTTTGGTAGAAAAATTTGGTACGGACGCAGTGCGTTATTACTTATTAAGTGAAATACCACCATTTGAAGATGGTGATTTTACGCAAGAAAAATTTAGTTTACGTTACAACGCAGACCTGGCTAATGGCTTGGGTAATTTAGTTTCGCGGGTGACTAACTTGATCGCTAGTAATAATATTAAGCTTGAGTTGAGAGTTGATGGCGGTCAGGCGCTAGGTGAAATTAAGACTGAGTTAGACAATTATCAATTCAACGAAGCGTTGGCTAAAATTTGGCGCAATTTGAGCGCGGTGGATGGCCAAATTAATACCGATAAGCCTTGGGCGCTGGCTAAAGAGGGGAAGCAACAGGAATTAGCAGAGGCTCTCAGTAGTTATACCAGCCAGATTCTAACTGCGGCGTATCAGCTGCAACCATTTTTACCACAAACAGCCGAAAAAATTATTCAAGGTTTAACGGTGGATAAAATTGAAAAAATTAGCAATTTATTTCCCCGGCTAAATTAAAAAGATCAAATAATTTTAAAATTAAGTTTAAATTTATGACATTTACAATTTTAGACGTAGCTCTAATGGTGATTGTTTTTTTCTTTGTGGGTTTTGGTTATGCCGTCGGGGCCATTCAAACTTTTGGTGGGATTGTTGGCCTAGCCTTGGGGGTTTTTGCCGCTGGCCAATGGTATGAGGTGGTGGCTGGTTGGCTTAGTCCATTTTTTATGGGGGCGGATAATTGGGCCTTGATAGTAGCTTTTGTTTTAATTTTTATTATCATTGATCGGGTAGTGGCAATAATTTTTGCCTTGTTAAACAAAGCGTATGATTTAATTTCTTTTGTGCCGTTTTTAAAAACTTTTAATCGCTTGATTGGCGCAGTCTTGGGACTAGTAGAAGGAGCCTTAATTTGTGGTTTGTTAATTTTTATTAGTGCCCGTTACCCGGTTAATGAGTGGCTAAGTAGCGAAATTGTAGCCTCACCAGTGGCCGCTTGGGTAGTTTCGTTAACTAACGTGGTGTTGTGGTTAGTGCCAGAAGCAGTGCGTCGTTTACAGGCTTTAATATAAAAATCGGAGTAGATAATAAGTTATAATTTTTAATTTATAATTTTACATTTTGCTTTTTAAATTTTAAATTATGCTGTTTGATAGTCATGCTCATTTAAATTTTCAGGGTTTCGCCGCTGATCGCGAAGCGGTTATTTTGCGGACCTTGGCGGCTGGTATGCGAGTAGTTAATGTCGGTTCACAGTTACCAACTTCTCGTATGGCTTTGGAGTTGGCGCAGAAATATCCTGGTCTGTATGCTTCTTTAGGGTTACACCCAATTCATGTTACTGATTCTGAAGTTGATCATGAAGAAGCAATTGTCGAAGAAAAAGCCAAATTAAGCGCGGCGGAAGTTATTAAAGAATTTAAAAAGATGTTGCCAAACGAAAAAATAGTAGCGATTGGTGAAACTGGTCTAGATTATTTTCATTTACAATCGGATCTAGAATCGGCGAAAAAAATTCAAAGTGAGGTTTTTTTGCAGCACTTACAATTAGCCAAAGATTTTGATTTGCCAGTAATTATCCACGTCAGAGGTGCTAAAGATAATCCGAGCAAGGCGTATCAAGATCTAATTAGCTTGGTTAAGGGGTTTGGTGAGATTAGGGGAGTAGTGCATTGTTTTACCGCGGATTGGTCCTTGGCAGAAATTTTTTTAAACTTGAATTTAAGCTTAGGATTTACCGGGGTGATTACTTTTTCTAAAACTGACAAGCTGCAAGCGGTAATTAAAAATATTTCAGCCGAGAAGATGTTAATTGAAACTGACGCGCCATATTTAGCGCCTGAGCCTTTTCGCGGCCAGCGTAACGAGCCGTTGCATGTAGAATTTGTGGCCAAAAAGGTTGCGGAGTTAAAAGAGTTAGAATTAGCTCAGGTAGTTGCGCAAACCTGGCAAAACGCTAATCAATTATTTAAACTTAAATAATGTTGGATTTACTTAAAAAAAATATTTTTTGGGTGATAATTTTGGCTATACTGGCCAGCGTTGCTTATGCCTCTTTTTATTGGTTTTTGCGACCGGCGCAGTTTGGCAGTGATATTTTTATTTTTAACACTCCGGATGAAACGGCTAATTATTTTTTTAGCAGTCGCTTAGCGCAAGGTCAGAGTTTAGCCAAACTAGAGCCTTTGAATTATCTTTCGGGGGAATTAAATTTAGTTCATCCGCGTAGTACGACGGTAGTTAATAAAAGTATTGTGCCCGGTAGTTGGTTGGGTTTTATTTTGTTATTAGGCTTGATTGGACAAATCTTTGGTGCTTGGGCTATTCCGGTAGTTACGCCAATCGTTTCCGGCTTGGCTATTGTTTGCTTTTATTTGCTGTTAAAAAATATTTTTAGAGAAAGAGTGGCTTTGGTGGCCACTTTTTTGTTGATTATTTTTCCGGCCTTTTGGTATTATAACGCCCGAGCTTTGTTTAATAATATTTTATTTATAGATTTAATAATTATCGGTTTATATTTTTTTCAGAAATATTTTTTGAAAGAACAAGTGGTTTATTTTTTATTGGCAAATTTTACTTTTGGTCTAGCCTTAATTTTAAGAACTTCAGAAATATTTTGGGTAGGGGTTTTGCTGATTGGTTTGCTGCTTTGGCGAACTAAAACTAATAATTTGGTTAAGTTTGCCTTAGCGGGATTGCTAGTCTTTTTTTGCTTTGTGCCAGTGCTAATTGGCCAACAGCAGTTGTTTAATAGCCCATTTGTTACCGGTTATGTACCAGAGGGTCTAAGCAAAATAGCGGCGGGTGGCGGAATTTGGTCTTTGCTGCAAAAAATTATTTTACCACACGGCTTAGTTTTAAAAAATATTCTGTATAATTTTTATGGTTATTGGCTAAAGATTTTTTGGTTGCCAGCCAGTTTAGTTTTGGCCGGATTAGTCTTGGCAGTTGTTTACCACCGCCAAAAAAGATTAACCAAAAGTCAGCAGCAGTATTTGGTGGGCAGTTTAATGGTTAGCGTTTTAATTTGGTTGTTTTATGGTAGTTGGTTTTTTTATGACAATGTTATGCAGCAAGTTTCAATCGGTTCTTCCCAGGTTCGCTATTTTTTGCCTTTTTATCTTAGTTTGTTACCTTGGGCTGCCTATTTTATAGATTGGCTAGCCTTGCTGTTTAAAAAAGTTATTTGGCAGAATATTATTTTAATTGTTTTATTAATTGGTTGTTTTTTTTGTGCTTATCAAACGGTGGTGAAAATTGGCCCTGAAAGTTTAGCGGCGATTAAGCAAACCATTGGCGGTTATCAACAAATTAACCAAAAAGTTAGGTTGTTGACTGAGGAAAATTCTATTATTATAAGTAGCTATAGTGATAAAATATTTTTCCCCACTCGTAAAGTAATTTTTTATTGGCAGGAGCCAAGATTTTTGGCCAACATCAGTTTACTGGCCAAGGCCGTACCGGTTTATTTTTATAGCTCTAATCAAACCGAGATAGATTATTTAACTAAAAATTCTCAGTTGACGGCTAAGTTGGTAGGCTCTTTCGCTCAGCTGGGCTACTTATATAAAATAAATCCCTAAATTTATGTCAAATTGTGTTTTTTGTAGAATTGTGGCCGGCGAAGTTTCCAGCTATAAAATTTATGAAGATGACTCGGTTTTAGCTTTTTTAGATATCAATCCCACCACCAAAGGTCACACAATAGTTATTCCTAAAAAGCATTATCTTGATTTACCTGCAGCCGAGGAAACTGATTTAGCAGCGGTTTTGGCGGTTATTAAAAAAATTGCTCCTGCTGTGGTAGCTGGCAGCCAGGCTGAGGGCTTTAACTTAGGAGTAAATAATGGTGCAGTTGCTGGGCAGGTAATTGAGCATTTACATTTTCATTTGATTCCGCGTAAAAAAAATGATGGTCTGACTAATTGGCCAAGTAAGGTCTATCAACCAGAAGAAATAGCTCAGTATCAAGAAAAAATTAAACAGGCGCTAGTCAAGTAAATTTAATAAGTAATAACCACTTTGTTGGCCAATTTGGGCTGAGAAAAACAAGTTTTTGCCGGTCAAGTCAACCGAGAGATTACTAATTTTCTCGGTTTTTAGTAAGTCTAAATTATTTAGTCTTTCGGTGTCAGCTAATTCCATGAGTTGTAGGTTGTTGTTTAAAACTAAAACCAGTCGGCGGTTTTGATCTAATGTAGTCAGAGCCTGAATTTTTTCGCCATAGCGATTAATCAAATAGGATTTTTCCTCGGTTAAGCTGTAAAAGCTTATCTCCCAGTCAGTGTATGTTAGTAAGGTGTGGTCGTCCCACCAAATTAAATTTTTAGCCATTAGTCTTTGTTGTTTTTCGGTAGAAAAAATATCAGCAACTAAAACTTCTTGATTTATTGGGTCTTTGAAAATAATTTTATTTTGCCATACCCCCCAAATTTTTAGATTATTTTTTATGGTGCCAACTTGCTGCCAGTTGGTTAGCAAATCTTGGTATTTAAATAAGTTTCGGTCATTTACTTTAAAGATTGTAATTTTTTGTTTTTCCGTTAGCCAAAAATCCGATAAGTTGGTTACTGATTCAACTAAGATTTTTTTACCATTAAATAAATCGGCTTGCCACAAGCCTTGGGAGTTAGTAAAATAAACAATATTGTCATCAGACAAATGCCACTTAATGGTTGAAGTTTTGCCAATTAAGGTGGTTAAGTTAAAGATTTCGTTTGTACTTAAATTAAAAATGGAGTAATTATTGAGAGAATTTTTAAGTAGTATCTTATTTTCGCTAGGCGCCACTGCTAGTAGTTCTATTTTTTCACCTGTTTTAAAGGTATAAATTTTTTGTGTTTGATTATTTGTCAGGTCATAAATTATTAGTTCTGGAGCAGTCTTGGCCTTGGCCAAATAAAGGATTTTATTAGCGTTAAATAAAGGTTTAATATTTGATTCTTCAGCTTCAAATAATTGTTGGGGTATGTTTTTTTTAATTAAAGTAATATTTTGGATAAAATTAGCTTGATCAGCAGTGATGGTTATATTTTTTTCCCAGGGGTAATAGTTGTCTTTAGCTAAGGTCAGCAAATACTTTCCTGGCGTTAAATCTTTGATACGGGCTGGCGTTTGTTGTGCAACCAGGATATTATTTAATAATATATTTAAGCTTTTTGGTTTTGCTTCAACCATAATTAAACCAGTATTCTGTAAAGCACCGCGTTTGGTATTGTAGCTATAGCCGGCGGTGTAAAAAATTAATAGAGGAGTTGAAATAGCAAATAATAGAAAGAAGCCACTGTAGATAAATCTCTTTTGTAAAAGGGTCATAAACTTTACTCAGTAATCTTGTTAATTTTTGCCCCCAGTTTTCCTAAACGCGAAACGATATTAGAATAACCGCGATCAATTTGATAAATATTTTCAATCTCCGAATTACCTTCAGCAATTAAGGCGGCCAAGACTAAGGCCATGCCTGCGCGTAAATCAGGGCTAGTTAAATGGCGGCCGAATAATTTAGTTGGGCCATTAACCACTACCCGATGTGGGTCGCACATAATAATATTAGCACCCATTTGGTTTAAAATGTCTGTGTAAAATAGCCGACCTTCGAAAATTGTTTCATGAATTAAGCTAGGGCCTTGGGCCTGGGTTAGCAATACCGTCATCGGTGCTTGCAGATCCGTAGGAAAACCCGGATATTCATGAGTAATTAAATCGTTGGCTTGTAATTTTTTCCAAGGTTTGGTGGTTATCTGATTTGTTCCAATTTCTAAGGGCACGCCAATTTTTTGTAAGATCGACCATAAAATTTCCAAGTGAGCCGGTTGGCAATTAGTAACGGTAATTTCACTATTAGTCAGGGCACCCAGGATAACAAAGGTACCGGTTTCAATACGGTCGGGGATTAAAGTAAATTCGCCGGCGGATAATTCTTGTACGCCTTCAATGATAATTTCAGAAGTGCCGGCTCCAGAAATTTTGGCTCCTTGGTTGTTTAGATAATCAGCCAAGGCCGGGATCTCTGGCTCCATTGCCGCATTAATTATTCTAGTTGTACCGTTGGCCAAGGTGGCAGTCATCATTATAGCTTCGGTTACGGTAACGCTGACTTTTGGTAAAATAATTTTTGCACCAGTTAGTTTTTTAGCCTTTAATTGGTAGCCGTCGGCTTGTTCAACTACTTCAGCGCCTAAGGCCTTAAAACCCTCCAAGAACAGGTCAATCGGTCGTTTGCCGATAATACAACCACCGGGATGAACTAGGGTTACCTCGCCAAATCTAGCCAATAATGGGCCAGCTAGCATTACCGAAGAACGGAGTTTACGTACTAGCTCTGGGGTGGGGGAAGTTTTAGCTACTGTTGATGTGTCAATGATGGTACTAGTGGTAGTATTCGAAATCTTTGCACCCAAATCTAGCAATAAATCTTTCATGCGATTGATATCTTCAATAACTGGTAAATTGGTAATTGTCAAGGGTTTGGTGGATAATAAACTGGCGGCTAAAATTTTTAAAGCCGCATTTTTGGCTCCAGCTACTGGTATTTCGCCAGTTAATTGATTACCACCAATAATTTGATATTTTTCCATACTCCGTAGAAAATTTAATAATTTTTTTTGATTATTTTTTAAGTTGTTGTTTTGCTTCTTATAAAAAATGTTATCTTTTGGTTTTTGTCCTGCCTATACACAGCGGGCCTCTAAATTGCTTGTGATGGACATGTTTTCTTTGAGTATTCTAGCATTATAACTTGGTATTGACAAGGTTAAAATTTAATAAAAAAATGGTTATTAAAAAATAAATAAGGTTTTACTTTTCTTTAATATTTTGCCTATTTTTGTTAAATTTGTTAAAATATTAGTATTAAATTGAAACAATTATTTAACTAATTATGATTAAATTATTAGAGAGAATGAAGGGCTTTGTTTGGAGTAAGTATTTAAGTCTATATATTTCGGCAGTTTTGCTGTTGTTAACTTTTGTGATTGGTTTTTATTTTGGTCATAAAGTCGAAACCTCGGTCAATTTAAATGGCAGCGAGATGATTAATGGTCAAGTATTAAATACTCCCGTTCAACGTCCTGACTATTTAAGTAAAGATGTAGATTTTTCTTTGTTTAATAAAGTAGTTACTTTGATTAAGCAAAATTATTATAAAAAAGATATTCCTGACACGCAATTGTTTTATGGGGCCTTGTCTGGTATTGTGGCCTCGTTAGCGGATCCTTATTCGGTTTTTTTACCACCAGAAATTTCTAAAAAATTTACGGAAGATTTGAGTGGTAGTTTTGAGGGGATTGGTGCAGAAATTGGCATTCGCCAAAATCGTTTAACAGTAATTTCATCTTTGCCGGAAACTCCGGCGGCTAAGGCTGGTTTAAAGTCTGGTGACGTAATTGCTGGGATTAATAATATCGATACAACTAGTATGGCGGTGGACCAGGCAGTTAACATAATTCGGGGTAAACGTGGTACTACAGTTAAGTTAGTCATAATTAGAGAGGGTCAGGATAAACCATTGGAATTTTCAATTATGCGAGACACTATTAAAATTGTTAGTGTTAGTTGGGAAATTAAGGCAGACAAAATAGCATACATTAAAATTTCTCATTTTAATGAAGACACCAAAGAAAGATTTAGCCAGGCGGTGGCCGATATTTTATTAGAAAAACCGCGTGGTTTAATTTTGGATTTACGAGGTAATCCCGGTGGATTTTTAGATGTAGCTATCGATGTAGCAGGGGAATGGCTGGATGGCAAGCCAGCGGTGATTGAAAAATTTTCTGATCAGCGCCAAGAAATTTATAATTCGGCAATAGAACCCCGGTTAGGCAAAACAAAAACAGTAGTACTGGTTGATGGTGGTAGTGCCTCGGCTTCTGAGATAGTGGCCGGTGCTTTACAGGATTATAAATTAGCTACTTTGGTTGGTGAAAAAACTTTTGGTAAGGGTTCGGTTCAAGATTTGAATAAACTACCCGATGGTTCTTCGGTTAAATTGACCATTGCTAAATGGTTGACTCCTTTGGGTCGGACGATTGATGAAGTTGGCATAAAGCCAAATTTGGAGGTAAAATTGTTAGATAGCGATATTAAAAATGGTAATGACCCACAATTAACTAAGGCTTTAGAATTATTAAAATAATTACCCTAAGAAAGGGGGTGAATTATGGAAGAAAAAATTGGTAAAATTACTCACTTTTTTAGTAAAATCGGCATTGCTGTGCTGGAAGTAACCACGGGTTCTATTAAAGTTGGTGATACTATTCATTTGGTTGGTCACGGAATAGATTTTTCACAAGTTATAAGTTCAATGCAAGTAGATCATGCACCAGTAACGGAAGTGCAGGCCGGTGAAAGTGCGGGATTAAAAATAGATCAATTAGTAAAAGAAGGGGTAGAAGTTTTTAAGGTTAGTTAATTTATTGTAATTATATTTTTTAATATGCGGGTAGTTTTATTAAAAGATGTGCCAGCCTTAGGTGTTAAAGGCGCCACCAAAGAAGTTTCTGATGGTTATGCGCGTAATTTTTTGTTGCCAAAAAATTTAGCTGCTTTAGCCACGCCGGGCTTGGAATTAGAATTAAAAAAGCAACAGGCACAAAAAAGTCTCCGGGCCGAAGCGGATTTACAGCAAACCCAAGAGTTGGCCGAAAAATTACAAACCGTCGAAGTAGTAATTAAGGGTAAAACTAACGAAGTCGGTACTTTGTATGCCAAAATTTTACCGGGACAAATTGCTAGTTTATTAAAGAAGCAAGGTTGTGTTATAAAAAAAGAGCAAGTATTTATTATGGAGCCAATTAAAGAAGTGGGGGACTATCGGGTACTAATTAAATTACCGCACAATTTAGAAAGCGAGGTAACAGTTATCGTGACTGAATAATTTTTAGTAAATATTTTAAAACAAAAACCCGAGCAAACTCGGGTTTTTGGTCTAGTAGTATTTTTTAAATTAAGTTAAGGGTTCAACAGAAACAACCGGTCGCTTTTTTCGAGAACCGTCAAAATTAATTTTAGTCTTGGTGGTAAATTTGACCTTACCGGTTATGGTAGAGAAAATAGTATCGTCGCTACCAAGTAATGTATTTTTACCGGGACGAATTTTACTGCCTCGTTGACGGACAATAATACTGCCAGCTTTAGCGTATTCAGCGCCGTATAATTTAACGCCTAGTCGTTTACTTTGTGAATCGCGACCAAGTGAAGTAGAAGCACCTGCTTTTTTATGAGCCATATAATTTTTAACAAAAGAAGTAATTCCGTTTTGGCGGAATTAACTTGATTATTTTTTAACTTCCCATATTATAAACTATTTGCTAAAATAAGTCAAGAATTTAGCCTTAACTTTATTAAAATGACTAAAATCTTAAAAATTTTAATTATTCCCTTGTTTCTATTTGGCTGTACTAACCAGGCTAAGTTGGCAACCAAACCTACTCAAATAGGCATCGTTGCGCCGGTTATTAATCAAGAGTTAGCGAACAAAAACGCGCCAAAGCTAAATTCTGAGATGGTGGTTTTAGATAGTGATAATTCTAAGATACCTGTAAGCCATTTGTTGTCGGTTCCTTTTGCCTCCCAGGCACCGTTGGGAGATTGGCGGCCACTCTATAATGAGGCCTGCGAAGAGGCCTCAATGATTATGGTGGCTAAGTATTTTAAACAGGAAACGCTTTCGGCTGCGATAATGAACGAAGAAATCTTAAAGCTAGTAGCTTGGGAGCAAAAACAAGGTTACGCCATTGATTTAACGGCCTCAGAAGTAGTAAAAATTTTAGCGGATTATTTCTCAATTAATGCTAGAGCTGTCAAGACAGTCACTCCGGAGTTGATTAAAGGCGAGTTGCTTAAGGGTAATCCGATTATTATACCAGTAGCCGGTCGGGAATTAGGTAATCCTAATTTTCGTAATCCCGGGCCACTGTATCATATGTTAGTAATTCGTGGTTATAATGATAAAAGTTTTATTACTAATGATCCGGGTACCAAAAATGGCTCGGGCTATCAGTATTTGTATCAAAGATTAATTGAGGCAATTCATGACTGGAATCAAGGCCAGGTCTCCAATGGCCAAGCGGTAATAATTGTGGTTTCTGGTTTATTGAAATAGACTTGATTTTTTTAAGTTTTTAAGGTAGACTAGTAAAAAATCAAAGGAGGGCGTAACTTGACTAAGTTATTAATTTTTTCAGTAGGTGGGTTTGTTTTGTCCAAACTCATCTATCTTTTAGGCTTTATGGTCCTAATTAGATTTTTTCCGGCTTTTTTAGTTAAACAAGGAAATAATTTAACTAAGACCCGATTGTACCAAAAGTTAATTTCTTATGATTTTGGTAGGAAATTAATTAAGTACGGATTTCATCCGATTTATCATTTAGCTGAAAATTGTAATGAAACAATAAGTTGGGTGATTGGCAAGATTAGATTTTGGTAAAGTGGGGTTAAGGCTAAAAATAACCCCCCTTTTTTTAAAAAAAACTTAAAAAATAATTTTTGATATTATGCAAGCTAAAATAACAAAAGTGTTGGCCAAAATTCGTCCGCAGATTCAACAGGATGGTGGCGACATTGAATTGGTTAATTTTGATCAGGCCAAGGGTCGTCTGGAAGTTAGATTAATTGGTGCTTGCGCACATTGTCCAATGGCACAGATTACTTTAAAATCTTTAGTGGAAAGTCGGATCAAGGAAGAATTACCGGAAGTTAAAGAAGTTGTGGCAGTTTAATTTTGTAGAATAAAAAAATCGTGGCTTACGCCACGCTTTTTTTATTAGCTAAAGAAAAGGTTATTTAATTTTTTTGGTAGAAGTGGCGATTTCAGCTGGTTTAGTAAAGGGGTTGCTGATTTCAGTGGTAGTGGTATTGTTAGTTTTTTGTTGTAAGCGCTGTTCTACGATTTGAAATAGTTTAGTATTTACTGCTTCTAAGGGAACCTGTTTTCGGAGTAGTTCAATTTTTTTGGTTTGTGATAAAGTCTCATAAAAATTATTGTACAAAAAATAAAATAAACCGACTAAGCAGGTAATAATTAAAATAATAGTAAATAAATAGCCAAAGCGAATTATTTTGTAAAGTGGTGCTTGCGCAATTAGTTGTTTAATTTTTCTTAGTTGTTCGTTCATAGGGATTTGCAATTAAATATTAAGTTTGCGCCAAAAGATTTTTCCCCCAATAAAAAACTCTAAGGTTTCTCCGGATAGTTCTTGGCTTTTGTTGGTGCCTTGGGCGTTGTTGACAGTTAGGGTGTCAAAGTTAATATAGTAATTTAATTTTTGCAAGTCGGTTAGATAGTTTGTAAATTTATTAAAGCTACCAGATAAATAGAGACGTAAAGGCAAGGCTTTGATGTTGGCCGAGATAATTTCGGCGTTATTATCCAGTTCTATTTTTTGGGTTAAAGAATTATTTTTGGCAATTTTTTCTAAGGCGGTAATAAACTCTAATTCTTTATTTTCTTCAACAAAAATAAAATTTAGTTCGGGTATTTTTTCCTCTAATTTTTTTAAATCCTCAGTGGTCTTGCGTAAGTTTTGGCCGGCTAAAAATTTTTCTTCCAATTCTTGGCGCTGACGATAAACTTCTTGATTAATCTGTTTTATATCAGTAACGGCCTGGACAATAAAAAATTCAAAAATTATCAGCAAAAAGATAATTAAGCCGCCGAGAGTTAAAAAAACCTTTTTTTTCATCCAAGTCATATTATTTTAGCCAAGTAGTTATTTTGCAAGTTAAAGAAAAATTAAGATTAGTTTGATCTAAAAGGTTACTGACGGGTAAGTTGATGTTGCTGAGGCCGGGATTTTTCTCCAAAGCTTGCTTAAAAGTCAGCAAGGCGTCACGAGTAGTGGCTCGGCCCTTAAGCTCTGTTATTTGTTCGGAGTTAATTTTAAAGTAGTAAAGCTGTATTCCTGATGGTACGAGTTGAAAAAAATTTCCCAAAAAAGCATGATAGTCTTTGTATTGAGTTTGTATTTTATCCACAGTTGTTACTTGTTGGTTTAGAGTTCTGATTTGACGGTTAATTTTTTGGTTACTCTGCGAAACTAGGGTGTTTTGCTTGACTAGCTCATAAAATTCTTTTTGTAAAATGTAACGGGCGACTAAAACCATAATCGCGGCGATAATAGTAAACAATAAAATAATAGTAATTAAATTTCGGGCTTCATGGTAAAGCTTTTTTAGTTTTAAATCTTCTTTTTGTTGAGGAGAAATAATATTTAAAGTAATCATCATATATTTTCTGAATCTAAACCTCTTAAGGCTAAGCCAATCGCCGAGGTAAAAATTAGAGCCTGGTCGTTGGGTAGGGGAGTTTTTTGGTTATTGGCTAAATTAATCCAAGGGTTACCAATTTTAGTGGTAATACCGGTTTTTTGGGTTAATACCTCATCAATTTCAGAAAAATTAGCACCACCACCACAAATTAAAATTTCTTTAATTTTATTAGGGTTAGTAAAGTGGTCATAATAAAATTCTACGGCTTGGTTTATTTTTTCGGCTAAATCAGTAAAAGTTTGATCCAAAATTTCATTTAAAGCGCCGCTGCATTTAGCTTTGTTTAAACCGCAAATTATTTTAGCCTTTTCGGCTTGTTCCCAATTGAGTTGTAGGGTATCGATAATTTTTTGGGTAATTTGATTGCCAGCAATGGGTAGACTGATGGTAGTTTGGGGGATGCCTTGATTATAAATTACTAAACCACTACGGGTGGCTCCCAGATCAATAATAATTGAGGCGGTGTCAGTTAAATCTTGTTTAGGGTTTATTAAAGATCGACCAAGAGCTACGGCTTCAATTTCTAAGGCTAAAGGAGCTAGTCCGGCTTGTTGTAAGACGGCTAAATATTCGTTAACTACTTTTTGGGGGGCGGCGCCCACTAAAATATTCGTTTTGTTTTCGTTGGGTTGGTTAAAAATTTGCCAGTCTAAATAAACCTCTAATAAATTGTAAGGCAGATTTTTTTCTATTTCTTTAATAATTTTTGGTTCCAAGTCTTCATTGTTGTCTGGTTTATCAATGATGATATTTTTAAGAAAAGTTTTAGTTTCTGGCAAAACAGTTATTACTTCGCGGCCTAAGGAACCACCACCGTGTCGGGTTTTGATTAGTTTTTGTAGGCTAGTAATAAAAACTAGTGGATCTTTAATTTCGCCATTACTAACTACTCCCGGGGGAATTGTTATTAGGTTGTAGGACTTTAGTTCAATTTTTTTGCCAAGCTTAACCAACTTAACTAATTTTAAGGAAAAATCGTTAATGTCTAAACCAAAAGCTTGAGGCGAAGGGTTTAAAAAAGACATAGTTAATATTGTTCTTCCCAATGGTTAATTCTGATGATTGGTGAATCAGTATTTAGGGCGGGCGCTAAAGGCGGTAAGATTACTGATTCATCGTAAATTAAATTTAAAGTAGAATTGTTATGACCAAAGTCGGCTGAGTTACAAACAATCCCACCTTTGAAAGCTAAAATTGGATTATTGCCGCCAATGTTTAAATTACCAGCGGTGTATATTAAGCCGTTAACATTAGCGCTCAAATTATTGCCGTTAATCGTCAGGTTACCACTAACTAAAATTCCGGCGCCGTTTTCCGGATGATCGGTTTCAGGAGAAATTTTAAAAATTAAATTATTACCACCAAAAGTAATACCGCCATAGATTACTAAAATACCCTTAATGTTCAAAGTATTGTTATTGCCGCTAATAGTTAAGCCGGTGCAGTTGGAAACATAAGTAACGCCGGTTAAATTGATGGTTTGGTTATTGCCAAATAAATTACGAAATTCGGTACAAGTCATTTTAGTGTTGGCCCGGTTGTACCAGGAGGTAGTAGCGGCCGAGTTAAAATCAATTTGTGGTAGGTTTATAGTAGTAGAGGTGGGAGTTGATTGGTAGGAGGGCGGGGGAGTTGCAATACTGCTATTATTGCCAGCAACGGTGATTGATTGTTTGGCAGAAAGTGAGCCGTTGTTAATTTTAACGGTAGTGTTGTTGCCGGTAACTTGGATAAAGCCGTTAGCATGAATTTTTCCGCCGGTTTCAGTATAGTTGCCGTTGTTGCCGGTAAATTTAATATAACCATCGAGTCCACCAGCTACCAAACCACTGGGCCAGGTTTCGGTGCTGTTAGTAGCCTTATTAATATCTGCTTTAATAACGCGGCGGGCGACAGTGTTGCCGATTTGGTAGGTGGAAGTAGCGATAATTTGTGCGGTAGCGGGGCCAGTGCTAATAATAGTTACTAAGTAAGAAGCTTTGGGATCAGCCAAGACATCACTTCGGTTGATGGTAAAGCTAGAATTAAGTGAGCCGTTTAAAAAAGCTTGAGTAGTATTGTAATCACTTTTGACTTTATGAATCATTTCATTAATTCCGGCCTCGGCAAAGTAGTAAGTTTTAGTGGCCTGGCTTTGGCTTTGTGAAATACCATGTTCGCCGATAGTAAAATTTAAAGCGTAAACTCCTAACAGAATTAAGGCCGTCATTACTACCATGGAAGCAATTAAAGCAAAACCCTTGGAGTCTATTTTTTTATAAATTTCTCGCATAAAATCCAGTTAGTAAATTAATTTGTTTATTTTTGTTGCTCAGTTGTAAAAAAATATAAATAATGTCATTACCATAGAAACTAATATTGTCTAGGTATTCACCCACAATGTTGTCTTCTAGGATTAGTTTCTGGGGCGGGTTGCTATAGATATCCACGGAGTCATGTTTGACATAGGTGTTAGGACTTTCGCTGAAGTAATAAGCAATTATTTGTCTTTTTAAATTTTGGCCATTTAGGTAATAACGCAAATAATGAATAGTGGTAGAGTCATGACCATCTTGGAAGATAATTTCATGGGGTATTAAGAGCGAGTTGCTATCGTCTGGAGGGATTTCGGTTACAATATCGCTGGCTTGTCTTAGTTCTCTTTCTAAGCGATCTAAAATTACGCGACCATTTTGGATTAATTCCGCGCGGTTATCATTTTGCCAATAAGCTTTCTGGGCTAACATAAAAACAGAAAGTACCAGTAAAACTAATAAGGCTAAAAGACCAATCGCGACGATGGTTTCGGCTAAAGTAAATCCTAGGTTTTTGTAAGCTAGCTTCATTTTTTGGCAATTATTGATTGAATAGTTAGACTTTTTTCGATCGGTAAAGAAATTGCAATTTTCCAATAAATAGTAACGGCCACTTTTTTTAAACCTTGGTCGCTAGCCGAAGTTATTAAGTTGGTGTCAAGGTAATTAATGGTAGTAGTGCGCCAGTAGTTGTAAAAAAAACTTTCAGGATTGGTGGATACACGAACATGATTTTCCAAAGTGCCGGTTGTTAAGCTGTCGTAGTCACCGGTTGATAGCTCTTCAATTTTTCCCTGAGCTAGAGCAGTGGCTAAAGAATTCATTTCGGAATTTTTGCCAATTCTTAGAATAAACGGGAACATACTTAAAATAGTAGTGGCAATGGCAGAAACTAAAAAAATAGAAATTGCCACTTCGATTAAAGTAAAGCCGGGTCTAGTTGGTTTGGGAAATTTTAACATAACCAGAAGGTTTTATTTCAATAGTTAAAAAACGATTTTGACGATTAGTAATTACTAATTGGCCGGCTTGTAAGGCGGCTCCGGTTATTACAAATTCCACGCGATCATTAGTAAAGCCCGGTTGATTAATGGACCAATTTAAGTCGTTGCTAATAGTAACGGTTTTTATTATTTGGCCAGTGGCTTTCTTGATAACCTGATAAGTGCGATTAGGTAAATCAAAAGCAATTTGGTAGTTGGTTTGCTCGGTAACTGTGCGTTGCTGGGCGTAACGCAAATCAGTGGCTAAATTTCGGGAAGCAGTGTTTAGCCTTAAGGTTGGTTGGTAGTTTTGAATTAGGGGCATAGTTATCATGGTCACTACGCCGATAATGGAAATTAAAACCACCATTTCAATTAGCGAAAAACCGTGACGAAAGCTTTGATTTAGCATTACATTGTTTCGGTTAGAGTATACATTGGCATAATTACCGCTACGGCCATGCCGGCGACTGCGACGCCCAAAACTACCATTAAAACTGGCTCAATAATTGAAGGTAGGGTGTTCATGGTTTGAGTAACATCTTCTTCGTAATAATTAGCAATTTTATCTAAAATATCATCAATTGCCCCGGTTTCTTCGCCCACCGTAATCATTTGAATAATCAAGGGGGGGAATAGTCGGGGGTAGTCATTAAAAATTTCTGCTAATCGGACCCCTTTTTTTACTTTTTCGGCTGCCTCTAATAAAGCTTGGCGGTATAAACGATTAGTGATAACTTGGCTAGTAATTTGCAAAGTTTGAATAATGGCTATGTCGGTTTTTAATAAAGAGCTTAAAGTACGAGAAAATCTTGCTAAGTTTATTTTTTTGGCCACGGGGGAAATAATTGGCGCATAGACGGTAAATTTTGATAGCCAAAATTTACCAGTTTCGGTACTAAAGAATTTAATGATTGCAACTACTAAAACCAAACCGGCTAAGCCTAGCCACAAAGTATTGGCGGCCATAAAATCAGAGGTGTTAATTAAAATGCGAGTAGCCAAAGGCAGTTCTACATCCACCTCTTTAAAGACTACAGTTAAGCTAGGAATAACATAAATCATCATTAAAACACCAACTACCAACATGGTGGTGACAACAATAATGGGATAGATCATCGCTCCTTTTATTTTGCTAGAAATTTCATGATCTTTTTTCATTTGAATATAAAGTTGGTTTAAAACATCTTCCAGTTTACCGGAAGCTTCGCCAGCTTTAACCATATTAACAAAAAGTTCGCCAAAATCTTTTTGATAGATTTCTAAAGATTTGCCTAGTTCGTTGCCTTTTTCTACTTTTTGTTGTAGATCAACCAAAATATTAGCTAATTTTTTAGAAGTACTTTGCAGGGCTAAAGTTTTTAGAGCTTCTGACAAAGAAATGCCGACCTTAATCATGACGGCCAAATTTTGGACCATAAAAATTTTTTGCATCGCTGGAATTTTTTGCCAATTTTGCCAAGCTTTTTCTAAGTTCATAAAAGGTAAATTAGTTTATTCTTTACTAACACGTAAAACTTCTTCAATGGTGGTTAAGCCAGTTTTGGCTTTAATAAAACCATCATGTAATAAAGTAAGCATGCCCTGCTCAATGGCTTTATTTCTAATTTCGTCTGAACTGCCTCGTTTTAAAATTAAATCAGAAATTTCGGGAGTAATTTCTAGGACTTCGTAAATACCCAGGCGCCCCTTAAAACCTTCGTTGTTACATTGTTTACAGCCCTTGCCACGATAAAAAAGCATGGTTTCTAAGGTTTGTTTACTACTAGCCAGTTTTTCTTTTTCTAACATTTTTATTAAGGAGGGGATATCGAATTCTTGAGTAATTTCGGTGGCGGATTTTTTATCTAAGTTATAACTTTCTAAACAATTTTGACAAACTTTGCGTACCAAACGTTGCGCTACAATAATATTAATAGTGGAGGCGATTAAAAAAGAAGGTATGCCCATGTCTAGTAAGCGGGGCAGGGCGGTGGCGGCGTCGTTGGTGTGAAAAGTACTTAGGACTAAATGTCCGGTCATGGCGGCGTTAATGGCGATATCAGCGGTTTCGGTATCACGAATTTCTCCAACCATAATGATATTAGGGTCTTGACGCATCAAGGCGCGTAAGCCTAAAGCAAAGGTGTAGCCAATGCGGGGGTTAACCTGGCTTTGGTTAACGCCGTTCATACGGTATTCAATAGGGTCTTCTACAGTAGAGATATTAACCTGAGGAGTGTTTAGTAAATTTAAAACGGTATATAAGGTAGTGGTTTTGCCGGAGCCGGTGGGTCCGGTGACTAAAATAATGCCATGGGGCTTAGTAATATTTCTTTTAACTACCTCTAAAGATTTTGTTTGCAAGCCCAGTTGTTCTAAGGTTAAAATTCTGGCTTGCTCATTTAGTAAACGCAAGACCACTTTTTCGCCTTCAAAGGTGGGAATAATGGAAACCCGGAAGGAAATTTTATATTCATTGGTTTGGACTTTAAAACGGCCGTCTTGAGGCAGGCGATGTTCATCAATTTTTAGGTTAGACAAAATTTTAATTCTAGCGATTACTCCCGACTGGACGGTTTTAGGCAAAGTCATAACGTTGCGTAAAATACCGTCAACTCGGTAGCGGACATTAATTTCTTTTTCGGCGGGTTCAATGTGGATATCCGAAGCACCTTCTAAAATAGCGTATTCTAATAAAGTATCAACAATGCGTACTACCGGTAAATCTTCGGCGAGTTGTTTTAAATCTTTAGCCCCTTTTTCACTAAGGGTAGCTACTTCCTCTTCTTTAGCTAAATCTTTAAATTCTGCCTGTAAACCTTTGTGATACTGCTTGATTACTTCTTTGATACTTTCCGGGGTGGTTAGGTATATTTTCGGTTCCAAATTGGCTTTTTTCTTGATAAACTCAAAAATTTCTAGGTTAACTGGATCTAAAGTGGCCAGGCTGATGTTTTTATTATCCGCCTCAAAGGCAACGATTTGTTGATTTTGTGCGACTATATCCGGCACTAAAAAAAGAATATCTTTACGGATTACTTGATTTTTTAAATTAATGAAAGGAACTTGGTAATACTTGGCTGCGGTTTCGTAAAGGGCTTCCTCGCTAATCATTTTTTGGGAAATTATATAATCTTCCAGGCTTTGTTGCCTTTTTTGGGCTTCAGTTTCCAGCTCTTTTAATTTGTCCTCAGTCACGATTTTGGCTTGGACAATTATTTTGGATAAATGATGTTGGTTAAGCATGGAGTTTGAGAGATTAAAACTTAGTATATTATAACATAATTATTAGGAGTAAAACAATTTATCAATTAATTAAAAACTTGACTGTTTCATCGTTCTTTGTTAAAACATTAATAATCTAAACTAAAGGAGGGATTATTATGAGTGGCGAGAACTCCGCTGGGATTGTTCAACTGCCAGTTTTGCAACATAAATCTGACTTAGAGCACATCCTGAATAACACCATTGTTCGGTTACATGATTTAGCTCGTCATGAATTTGGCAACAAAACTGTCGCGCAGGAAAAAAATCATTGGTTTGTTAAAACGCGTAATCTTTTGGTTTTTGCCGATGAGCATAACCAAGAAACTACCAACGAGGTAAATAAGGATGATGAGGGTATGTTGGCCTTGTTTGTCAGTCAGGTAGTTAGGAACTGTTGGGAGTTTGAGACCAATAAAGTGAGCGCGGGCTTAGCTCGAGTTATTGTTAAGCCTGAAGCTTTAAGTCAGCCAGATTATGATTATTTAATTAAGCAGTTAGAATTACTGCTTGAGCGGATTAGAAAATTTAATTTTTAACAAGTTTTTTTCAGGGACAAATAATTTTGTCCCTGCTTTATTTAGGGGATTATTAACCTAGGTCAGTGTTTGAATTAATTGGACAAAGCCTGGGTTTTTTGGTAAAATATTTTTATGTTTTACACTCGCGCTAAAGAATATTTAGCTAATCATCCGGCCAGACGTGACTTGTTTGTGCTGGTAAATTTTTGGTTGTGTTTAGTGCTTTATCCGGTGCTGTGGTTTTTGGTGTTGTTATTGGCTCAACCAGTTTCTCATTCTTTAGTCTTGCATTACAATATCTATTTTGGCGTAGATTTTTTAGGCCCTTGGACCTGGTTGCTGGTTTATCCGGCCTTAGCGGGTTTTTTGGTAGTTTTAAATTTTGGCTTAGCCTTATTTTTATACACTAAAGAAAAGTTATTAAGTTTAGTTTTAATTCAAATAACTACGATTGTTCAAATAATTTTTTTAATTGCGGTTAGTTTAATTTATTCAATCAATATATGAGTTTAAATTTGTTAATTGCTAAAACTTTTTTCTTAACTACTTTGTCTTTTGTGTTGGCAGTAATGTGGACGCCGCTGTTGACTCACTTTTTGTATAAATATAAACTAGGCAAGCAAATTCGCGCTTCCGAAGCCGCGCCGATTATGTCGGCCATTCATCAAAAAAAATCCGGCACGCCGACGATGGGTGGCTTGTTGGTGTGGGTGACTACTTTAGTTTTAGCCTTGGCAGTTTATTACCTCAGTCAATATTTTGACGGTTTTTGGTCGGATTTAAATTTTTTAAGTCGTAGTCAAACCTGGTTGCCTTTGGGTGCTTTGGTGGCCGCGGCGGTAGTTGGATTAGTTGATGATTTATTAAATGTTTGGCGCTGGGGCCCTAAGGGTGGCGGTTTAAGCGTTAAGGCCCGTTTGTTAACTTACACTTTAATTGCGACCGTAGGAGCTTATTGGTTTTATTATAAATTGGGTTGGAATTTTATTCATGTGCCATTTATGGGTAATTATGAAATTGGCTGGTGGTATCTTCCAATGTTTATTTTTGTAATTGTGGCCACCGCTTTTTCGGTCAATGAAATTGATGGTTTGGATGGTTTGGCCGGTGGCACCTTAATGGCCGCTTTTGCTTCTTATGGTATTATTGCTTTTGCTCAAGGTAAATATGATTTAGCAACTTTGTGCGGGGTGATTTCGGGAGCGCTATTAGCCTTCTTGTGGTTTAATATTAATCCCGCTAGATTCTTTTTGGGAGATACTGGGGCAATGTCTTTGGGGGTGGTTTTAGGAATTGTGGCGATGTTAACTAATCAAGTTTTGTTGTTGCCAATTATTGGTTTATTGTTTGTAATTGAATCTTTATCAGTAATCATCCAAGTCTTTTCTAAAAAGGTATTTAAGCGAAAAGTTTTTTTATCCGCACCAATCCACCATCACTTGGAGGCGATTGGTTGGCCGGAAACAAAAATTGTGATGCGGTTTTGGGTAATCTCCGGAGTAATGGCGGCGATTGGCTTGATTATATTTTTGTTGGATAAAATATAGTTGGTTAACTGATTTAATAGTTTTTGTTGTTAATTGCTATCTTTATGAATTCTCAATGCCCCGAACTTACTACCAAACTAGAATCCCTTAAAACGCTTAAACAACAGTTTGATTTGGAATTTACTAAAATTAAAAATCTCGATTCCAAAAAGTCAGACGATCTTATTTTCATCAGAAATATAAAATCCAAACTAAACCAAACCCTCCAAGACTTTCAAAACAAAATATGGATAGAAACTCTTGAACTAGCTCAAGAAAGCCTTAAAACTCAGTACGAAGCCCAAGTAGACCTCCTCCGTAAAAACAACCTCCTAAAAACCCTCACCACTGGTGAACTAGGCATTGAAGCAATTGATAAGCAGGAATATCCCATACCCACCCTAGAACAGATTAAAGAAACAATTCTAGAAAAACCAGAATTCTTTAAAACCAAAATCAATCAAGGTTTTGTCAAGCTAGTTCTTGTTCCCTTTGGCTTACCAATTAGCTCTCTGAAAGAGGCCTATGGCGATGCCCTAACCGAACACCACCAGCAAGGCAAACTTTTGGACACCCAAAATAAACCCTTAGAGCTTAAGGGAGAACCTATTAATGACTTGGTTGAATACGCAAAGGCTGATGAAAAAGGAGACTTGGTATATTTTCCCCAAGAATACTCCAAAACTACTCATCAAGGTAAAACCAAACAGGAACTTCTACCCACCCAAGCCTGGCAAGTCCTACTACTTGAAGACTCACCCGACCTTCCAGCTGAAGGTCAAGGTAAAATCATAGCTAAACGTCAGCAACCAGAAGCTAACCAATCACCCAATAGCTATCTTAAACAACTCCAAACTGACCCTCAATATAAAGGTGAACAAGGTTTAACCCCGGAATCCTGGCTAGTTTATGCCCTAAGTCATTTAGAACAAACTAGCCAAGTGATTGATAATTATCAGGGTTCGGGTAAGGCTTGTTATTTACTTAGTAGTT
The DNA here is from genome assembly GCA_041665005.1 of Candidatus Buchananbacteria bacterium. Lineage (GTDB taxonomy): Bacteria > Patescibacteriota > Patescibacteriia > 2-01-FULL-39-33 > JBAYJR01 > JBAYJR01. The sequence goes on along the minus strand of JBAYJR010000004.1, from coordinate 26,847 downwards.
GTTTTAAAGAATTTGGCAGCGTGCCGTTCGCCGGCTTCGGCCGTGGCCGTGCTCGGGTCTACTTGGTTCAGTATGATCCGGACGATTCCGGTTCTGACGGTACCGGCCGGTTTGCAGTAAGTATTTCTTAAATAAAATATTTATGCCCCAACTTTGCCCAGAACTTACTACCAAACTAGAATCCCTTAAAACGCTTAAACAACAGTTTGATTTGGAATTAACTAAAATTAAAGATCTAGACTCCAAAAAGTCCGAGGACTTAGCTTTGCTTAGGAAAATTAAAGAAGATTTTAAATTTGCTTTAAAAAAAATTGAGCGGTCAATGCCGGAATTTATTTATGCCGAATTTGAACAACATTGTCTTGAATATTACGAGCAACTTTTAGCCGAAAATTTTGATCAAAATTTTATTGCCTTGGGATTAAAATATTTTGATTCCGATTCGGCTTGGAAATTAAGAGAAAGGTTATTAGCACAAAAAGTAGCCGAAGGTTGTTTGGAAATCAGTTTAACTGGTTTGGATTCTCCTAAAGCTTGGGAATGGCGAGAAAATCTTTTAGCCCAGGTAGGAAGAAAAGGCTTTATAGCAACTAGCTTGACTGGCTTGGATTCTGCCAGAGCTTGGGAGTGGCGAGAAAAGTTGTCGGACGAATTAACTAATGGTTATATTGCTCGTAGTTTAGATGGTTTAGATTCTCCTCAGGCTTGGGAGTGGCGAAAAAAATTGTTAAAGCAAAAGGAAAATATACCCGAGTTAGTCCTTAGCTTGGTCGGTTTGGATTCTCCGGCCGCCTGGGAATTTAGAGCAGAATTATTTGACCAGCAAGTAGATTTGGATCGTATAATTGAGAGTGTAAAAGGTTTGGATTCTCCGGCCGCCTGGGAGTTTAGGGGAGATATTTTAAAAGCTACGACAAAACAAAATAAGATTAGTCGTAGTAACAAACTTATGTCCAGTTTGGCCGGTTTAGACTCTGCCAGAGCTTGGGAGTTTAGAAAAAAGTTGGGTTTAACAGTAGGAGGAGCAAATATAATTAATACTATTGAAAGTTTAACCGGCTTGGATTCTGAGCAAGCTTGGGAGTGGCGAAGGAATTTATTAAATACAAATTATAATAAAGAGCTTGCCAAAAGTTTGGCGGGATTAGACTCCCCAGAGGCGTGGAATTTAAGAAATCTAATCTTAGCCACTACTGAAAATTCAACCATAAATACTGATATATTTTTTGGCTTGGTTAGAAGTTTAGCTGGTTTAGATTCTCCTCAGGCTTGGGGCTTTAGAAATGAAATATTTGAAAAAATAGCAAGCAGAAAGGGTCTTTTTGCAGACAAAAGTCCTTTAGATAGATTAGCCCAAGATCTTCCGGTTGATTTTAAAACTTTTGTTAAGTATTTAGAAATAAATAAACAGATTTAAGTATAATATTTTTTAAAAATATTTTATGCCTCAATCCTGTCAAAGACTTACCCTTGAACTAGAGTCTCTTAAACAACTAAAACAAACATTCAATCAAGAATTAGCCGGTTTACCGCAAACAGGAAAGTCAGACGATCTTATCTTTATCAGAGAAGCTAAAACTAAATTAGAACAAACCCTCCAAGAACTCCAAGACCAACTCTGGCTCAACACCCCCGAACTAACCCCAGAAAACCTTAAAGCCCAGTATGAAGCCCAAGTAGACATTCTCCGTAAAAACAACCTCCTAAAAACCCTCTCCACTGGCAAATTAGGTATTGAAGCAATTGATAAGCAAGAATACCCCATACCCACCCTAGAACAGATTGAAGAAATAATGCTAGAAAAACGTAAGTTTTTTGAAACTAAAATTAAACAAGGCTTTGTTAAACTAATCCTTGTTCCTTTTGGTTTACCAATAGGTTCTCTAATAGAGGCTTATGACAGGGCTCTAATAGAACATCATCAGCGAGGTGAGCTCCGAGATACCCAAAATCAACCCTTAGGGCTTAATAAAGAGATTGGCACAAAGTTTATTTTTGATGATGCTGGATTGGTAGAAGCTGAAGCCACAGGAGATTTAGCATATTTCCCCCAAGAATATTCCAAAACTGATCACCAAGGTAAAACCAAACAAGAACTTTTACCCACCCAAGCCTGGCAAGTCCTGTTACTTGAAGACCTACCCGACCTTCCACCCGAAGGCCAAGGTAAAATCATCGCTCATCGCCAGCAACCAGAAGCTAACCAATCACCCAATAACTATCTTAAACAACTCCAAACCGACCCTCAGTATAAAGGTGAACAAGGTCTAACCCCAGAATCATGGTTAATTTATGCCTTAAGCCACTTAACCCAAACCAACCAAGTGATTGATGGTTATCAAGGTTCGAGCAAGGCTTGTTATCTGCTTAGCAGTTGTTTAAAAAAACTTGGCTGCGTGCCGTATGTCTATTTCTATCGTAACTTTGCGCAGGTCGACTTGATTCAGGGCGCTCCGGGCAATCCCAATTCCAGCAAGGCTGGCCGTTTTTTGGTGAGTATTCTTTGATCTTTGGTCTTTGATTTTATTTTTTTTACTTTATTCCGCGGTTTGAAAAAACCGCGGATTTTTGTTATACTAGACAAGTTATATGGTAGAAAAATCCAACAATTTTTTTGGCCAAAAAGTAGTAATTATGGGCTTAGGCCTATACGAACAAGGTAGCGGTATTTCCGCGGCCAAATTTTTTATTGAGCAACAAGCTAAAGTTTTGATAACCGATTTAAAAACCAGTAAACAACTTGCTAAACCAGTTAAGGAATTACAAAAATTTGCTAAGCAACATCCTTTGGCTAAATTAACTTTTGTTTTAGGCAAGCATCGGGCCAAAGATTTTGCCGCGGCTAAAATAATTATTCGCAACCCGGGAGTGCCAGCTAGTTCAAATTTTTTAAAGTTGGCGCGGGCCAATAAAATTCCGATTTATACCGATATTAGTTTATTTATTAAACTTTATGCCGGGCCAATTTTAGGCGTGACCGGCACCCGTGGTAAAAGCACTACCGCTACTTTACTTTACCAAATTATCAAAGCCTGGGAGCCGCAAAGTTTACTGGGGGGTAATTTAGGGCAATCGCCATTATTGCACTTAAAAAATTTAAAACCAACCACGCCGGTAGTTTTAGAAATTTCTTCTTGGATGGCAGAAAGCTTGGCTGATCTTAAAAAATCTCCGCAATTAGCAATCGTTACTAATATTTTGCCGGATCATTTAAACACTTATAAAAATCTTAAAGAATATGCCGCGGCCAAGGAACATCTTTGGCGCTATCAACAACCATCAGATATTGCAGTGTTTGATTTGGATAATAAATTTACCAAAGCGATGGGTATTCGTTGTTTAGCCCAAAGGTTTTGGGTTAGTCAAAAATATTTTGCCGAACAAAATGGTGGGTTTATTAAAAATCAAGTTTTATATTTTAGACGGTTCGGTCAAGAGCAAAAAATTTGTCGCGTTAAGCAATTAAAAGTTTTAGGTGAGCACAACGTTAAAAATGTTTTAATTGCCACTACGGCCGCTTTGGCTTTTGGAGTGCCCTTAAAAATTGTTCGCAAGCAAAGTTTAAAATTTGTGGGCCTAGCTAATCGGTTGGAATTAGTAAAAGGTTTACGCGGTATAAATTTTTATAATGACACTACGGCGACGACGCCAGATGCCACCTTAGCTGCTTTGCAGGCCTTAACCAAAACTGCCCAGCAAATAATTTTAATTGCTGGGGGGGCTGATAAAAAACTAGAATTTTCTGGATTAACTAAAGAAATTAAGCGCCGGGTTAAATATTTAGTATTATTGCCCGGTGCGGGCACGGAAAAAATTAAAGCTGACTTAAAAAATTATTCCAGTTTAGCTGAAGTGAGCAGCATGTCCGAGGCGGTTAAGCTGGCTTGGCTAAAGGCTAAGCGGGGAGGGGTAATTTTATTATCACCAGCCTGTGCCTCTTTTGGCTTGTTTAAAAATGAATTTGATCGCGGTCAGCAGTTTTTAAAAAATATTAAGAAATTAAAATAATTATGATTAGACGTCGCACCAGATCATCTTCGCGTTTTTTAACGCAAAATTTATCCGCCAGCAATTATTTGCATCGGCCGGATTATTGGTTGCTCGGCTCGTTATTTTTTATTGTTTTTGTCGGTTTGTTTATGCTGGCTTCGGCTGGTTCGGCGGTGGGGTATCAAAAATTTGGTGATTCTTTTTATTTTATTAAGCATCAATTATTGGTTGGCTTTTTACCGGGTCTAATTTTATTTTTTATTTTATCACGCCTAGATTATCATTTTTGGCTTAAAGCTAAAACCTGGGTGGCAGTGGCTTTGCTGGCCTTATTATTGTCAGTTTTTATTCCAGGTTTGGGCACTTCTTTAAACAAAGGTGCCTTAAGCTGGGTGCAACTTTTTGGCATACCGGTCCAGCCATCCGAGTTGGCTAAGGTAGTTTTTGCTTTGTTTTTTAGCGCTTTTTTGGCCCAAAAAGGCGAGGCCGTAAAGAATTTATGGCTGGGGGTGTTGCCGGTGGTTGTTATTTTGTTAGTGGTACTAGGTTTAGTGGCTTTACAGCCAGATTTTGGCACTATGTCAATTTTTTTGTTAATGGGCGCTACTTTATATTTTGTGGCTGGTGCTCGTTATCGACATTTGGCAGTGTTGGCGACGGTTGGCTTAGTGTTGGTTGGGGGCTTATTGTTGACCTCTAGTCATGCTAAACAAAGACTACAAACTTTTTTAAATCCTGCCACGGTGGAGAGTCAGGATCAAGGCTACCAGTTGCGTCAGGCGATGATTGGCATTGGTTCAGGTGGTCTGTTGGGTCGGGGTTTAGGTTATTCACGCCAAAAGTTTCAGTATTTACCGGAAGTAACGGGAGATTCTATTTTTGCGGTAATTGGTGAAGAGATGGGTTTTTTATTTTCCGCTGGTTTAATTATAGCTTTCTTGGTATTATTTGCTCGGGCCATTAAAGTGGCTAGGCGGGCGCCGGATAAATTTGGTGAATTATTAGCGGTGGGAATTATTAGTTGGATAATCGGCCAAGCTTTTCTAAATATTAGCGCTATGCTTGGCTTAATGCCTTTAACTGGCGTGCCCCTGCCATTTATTAGTTATGGCGGCAGCGCCTTGTTAGCCGGCTTGTCAGCGATGGGAATTTTAGTTAATATTTCTCGGCAGACCAATGTTCGTTAATTATTATTTTAATTTTATATGAAGATTATTTTAACTGGTGGCGGTACGATGGGTTCGGTTAGTCCATTATTAGCTTTATATGAAGAAATAAAAAATCTTGATTTGGCTACCGAATTTTTGTTTATTGGGACGAAGACGGGGCCAGAAAAGGCGGTAGTTGAAAAATATCAAATTGAGTTTAAGGCAATTTGGTCCGGTAAATTGCGACGTTATTTAGATTGGCATAATTTAGTTGATCCTTTTTTAATTTTGGTTGGCCTGGGTCAAGCCTTAAAAATTATTTGGCAATTTAGGGCAACGGTGGTAGTTTCGGCTGGCAGCTTTGTTTCGGTGCCGGTGGTGATAGCGGCGTTTTTATTGCGAAAAAAAATTTTAATTCATCAGCAAGATTTACGGCCCGGTTTAGCTAATAAAATTTGCGCCCCGTTGGCGGATAAAATTACGGTTACCTTTCCTGATTCTTTAAAGTATTATCCGGCCGCCAAAACGGAATGTTTAGGTAATCCAGCCCGTCAAGAAATCTTGAATTGTACCAAACAGCGTGGCTTGGATTTTTTTCAATTGTCGCCAGATTTACCAACTTTATTGGTGTTAGGTGGTGGGACTGGCGCGCAGTTTATTAATGAGGTGTTAGTTAAGGCCTTGCCTGAGTTGTTACAATTTTGTCAAATTATTCATTCTTCCGGTCGCGGTAAAACAATTGAAGGAATAGAGCATTCTCAGTATCATAATTTTGAATTTTTAAGCACCGAAATGCCCGAGGCGTTGGCGGCCGCTGATGTGGTGGTGTCACGGGCAGGGCTTGGCACTATGACGGAGTTATCGGTGCTGGGTAAACCGACTATTTTAATTCCGATTGCCGATAGTCATCAAGAAGACAATGCTTTGTATTACCAAAAACACAATGCGGCGCTGGTGATAATGCAACAATTTTTAACGGATCAGTTGTTGGTTAAGTTAGTTAAAGAATTATTAAGAGATCCGGCGGCCTTACAAAATTATTCTCGCAATATTAAAAAAATGATTTCGCCGTTAGCCGGTCAAAAAATTGCTAAAATAATTGTTAGTTTAGGAAAAAATTAATCGCACTTATGTTATTAAAAAAATTAAATTTAGCCGAATTTAAAAGTATATATTTTATCGGGATTGGTGGGGTAGGGATGTCGGCCACGGCAATTATTGCTAAAAATAAAGGTTTTTTAGTGGCGGGTTCAGATGCGCATCAGATTTATCCGCCAACCAGTGAGATTTTAAAACAAGCTAAAATTTTTTATGCGGTGGGTTATCGGCCGGCTAATTTACAAAAATTTATTAAAAATAACCAAGCAGTTTTGGTGGTAGTCGGCGGTGGTGAATCCGAACAAGGCAATGTTGAGGTAAAATTGGCGTTGCGTAAAAAAATTAAAATTGCTTCTTTTCCGCAAGTAATCGGTGAGCTAACCAAGGGCTATTCAAATATTGTGGTGGCTGGGGCACACGGTAAGACTACTACCGCGGCGATGGTTGGCTGGGTGATGCATCAGTTAAAATTACAGCCCAATATTTGGGTGGGTGGAGAGATGAAAAATTTTAAGACTAATGCTAAACTGGATGCCGGTAAATATTTTGTCATGGAAGGCGATGAGTATAAGGCGGCTTATTGGGATAACGCCCCAAAATTTAGTTATTATCACCCGCAAATTTTGATTTTTCATAATTTGGAAGTTGATCATTTTGATGTTTATAAAAATTTAGCGCAGTTGATTGCAGCAGTAAAAAAATTAGTTAAGCAGGTGCCTAGTTCAGGATTAATTTTGGCTAATGGCGATGATGATAACTTGCGTTCAATTTGCCGCTTAGCCAAAGCTAGGGTAATTTATTATGGCTTTAAAAAGGACAACCATTTTCATCCGCGCCAAATTGGCATCAAAAGTAATTGTAATTTTTTTAGTTTATTTGCAAAAAATAAAAAATTAGCAACCTTTACCTTGCCGCAAGTTGGTTTGCATAATATTTTTAATGCTTTGCCGGCCATTATTTTGGCTAAAGAATTAGGTTATGACTATTTAAAAATTTCTTTGGCTTTAAAAAAGTTTGCCGGTATTACTAGAAGGTTAGAGATAAAAGGACGTAAAAGAGGTATTGTGGTGATTGACGATTATGCCCACAATCCGGCTAAGGTTAAAGCCGCGTTGGCCGCAGTTAGATTACAGTTTCCCTTAAAAAGAATTTGGGCGGTTTTTGAACCGCATACTTATACGCGGACTTATAATACTTTGTCGGCTTTAGCGCAAAGTTTTGGTAATGCAGACAAGGTGTTGCTGTCAGAAATTTATCCGGCGCGAGAAAAAAATTTAAAAAAATTAAGTAAATTAATTGACGGTCAAAAGGTTTTATTAGAGATTACTAAATACCATCCCTTTGTTAGCTTAGCGCAAAATCGTCAAGCGGGCCTGGCTTATTTATTGGCTAACCTTAAACGAGGTGATGTAGTGGTAGTAATGGCCGTGGGGGCGTTTAACGGTTTAGCCGACGAACTGTTAAAAAAATTATAATTATGACTAAGGTTTTAGAAAAATTACAGCAAGCTTTTGGTGAACAATTAAAATTGGAAGTAAATTTGGCTGAGCAGACCACTTGGAAGATTGGCGGTCCGGCCCAATTCTTTTTAACGGCTGATAATAACGAAGAGGCCGTTAAAGCAATTAAATTGGCCGTAGATTTAAAAGTGCCGTATTTAATTTTGGGCGGTGGTTCCAATTTATTGGTATCTGATCAAGGTTTTAGAGGTTTAGTTATTAAATTGTTAAATAATAAAGTTAAAATAACCCGAGAAAAAGTTGGCGCAGTAATTTATGCCGAGGCGGGTTTGCCGTTGGCGCGTTTGGTGGGGGAAGCGGCAGGTGGCAGTTTAACCGGTTTAGAATGGGCCACCGGTATTCCTGGGACAGTTGGTGGTGCGGTGCGCGGTAATGCCGGCGCCTTTGGCCACGAGTTAGCAGAGCTAGTTAGAACAGTCAAATATTTACGTCAAGGCAAAGAAAAAACTTTTAAAAATAAAGATTGTCAGTTTGCTTATCGTAGTAGTATTTTTAAAGGGAACAATGAATTGGTGGTTTTAGCTGCAGAATTCTTTTTAAAGGCTAGTCAGCAAGCAGAAATTGTTCAAGCCACTAAACAAACAATTAGTTTGCGTAAAAAAGGTTATCCGCCTAGTCCTAATGCTGGCTGTGTCTTTAAAAATATTATTGTTGATGAAACGACAAAGGCTAAATTGGTATTGCTGATTCCCGAATTAGATAAATATCTCAAGGGTGGTAAGTTGCCGGCTGGTTTATTGATTCAGGAATGTGGCTTAAAGGGTAAAACCGTGGGCCAGGCGCAGGTTTGGCCGGAACACGCTAATTATATTTTAAATTTGGGCGGGGCCACCGCGGAGCAAGTTATTACTTTAGTTTCTCTAGTAAAGCAGCAAGTGCGTGATCGTTTTGGTATTCAGTTGCAAGAGGAGATTGAGCAGGTGGGGTTTTAATTGGTTGAAAGATTGGGCGGTTGGGAGTTGTAGTATTATGGTTAGGATGTTAAACTAAAGATAAGTAGAATTTATTAATAACTTAATAATTTTATGCAGCTTGTTATTAAAGGCACCAGAATTGTCTTAGCCGAAGCTGAGCGAGATTACGTTGATAAAAAAATTTTTTCCTTGAATAAATTATTAACCAAAGCGATTACCGTGCGGGTTGAATTAGAAAAAACCACTAACCATCATAAAAAAGGAGAGATATTTCGGGCCGAAGTTAATGTTGATTTGCCACCGAAGCAGGTTTTGCGGGCGGAAGCCTTTGGTTCTAGTTTAACTGAAGCGGTTGATCGGATGCAAAATGAAATTAAGTTAGAATTGATAAAAAATAAAGACAAACAGATTTCTAAGGATAAGGGTAGGGTTGGCAAACAACGGCTTAAATAAACTTTTTTGCGAATAAATAAAACCTCTCAAGTTTGAGAGGTTTTTTGTAATTTTTTACCACTGATCTAAATCATGGGCCATTTTAGCCACTTCTTTTCTGAAGGGGTCTGTTGATGGAATGAGATTATATAACATCTCAAGCTGGGTCTCCTCAGCACAAGTCAGCATGTCTTTGTATAGCTGTTGACGCCGAGGATCATTTTCAGGTAAATCCTGGCATTCTTTTAATAGTTGATCAAAGTCCTTGCCGTTTACTCGAGTACTCATCTTTCTTGCCTCCTAAGGTTTGATTTTGTTAATAAGAGTTTAGTATTTTTAAGTTATTTTGTCAAGAATTTATGTATTGCCATTTAGGCAATTTTTTAAAGAAAAAATAAAAGCCTCATCTAATTTAGAGACGAGGCTTGTTGATGACCAGTGGTCAGTAGTTGTGAATTTCATATTCACCACTCCAAACCATTTTGATCGCATGTACAATCATCGCCACATAGGCAATGATTGATATAATTATCAGAGGTAGGCCAAGTAAAGGTATTGATTGACAGCACATAGCGATAACAGCCGAAAGTACCCCAACACCTAATGGCAACGCTATTAGGAAAAGAATGGTCGTTAAGATGCGACCCGAAATTTGTCGCAACCTTGACGGTTTCTGATAATATACAACTGGTCCTATGGTTCCATGCATAGAAACATCCTCCGTTTATTATATTTGGTAATTTCTACCTAAAGCCACCCTAGCAGATTATTGGCTATTTGTCAAGGATTACTTATTGCCATTTAGGCAATTTTTTGCTAAGCTTAAGGGGAATTTTAACCTAAAAAAACATGTCTATTTTTACCAAAGTTTTTGGCGATCCTAACCAACGAGTATTGAAGGAATTACGACAAGTAGCGGAACAAGTCAATTCCTTGGAAGGGCAAATAAAAAAATTATCCGATCAGGAATTAAGCCAGCAAACTTTAAAATTTAAGGAACGATTAGCCAAGGGCGAAACCTTGGATGATTTGTTGCCCGAAGCTTTTGCTACGGTCAGGGAGGCTTCGTTCCGCGTAATCAACCAACGTCATTTTGATGTGCAGTTAATGGGTGGGGTGGCTTTACATCGTGGGCAAATCGCCGAAATGCGTACCGGTGAAGGTAAAACTTTAGTGGCTACATTACCCCTTTATTTAAACGCCTTAACTGGTAAGGGTGCACACTTAGTAACGGTTAATGATTATTTGGCTCGGGTAGGAGCCGGTTGGATGGGTCCGGTTTTTGCCGCTTTAGGTTTAACCACTAGTGTCATTGTCCATGAACAAGCGTTTATTTATGATCCAACCGCTAATTTGTCGGGAGTGGATGATCGTTTAAAACATTTTCGTTTAGTATCTAGAAGGGAAGCGTATTTGGCGGACATTACCTACGGGACGAATAATGAATTTGGTTTTGATTATTTACGCGATAACATGGTGGCGGAGTTAAACCAGATGGCTCAACGGGAATTAAACTACGCCATTGTGGATGAAGTAGATTCAATTTTAATTGATGAAGCGCGCACCCCGTTAATTATTTCCGCGCCTGATGAGGAATCGGGGGAAATGTATAAACGACTATCACAAGTGGTTACTCGCCTTAAAGAAAGCGTTGATTATAATATTGATGAAAAAATGAAGGCTGCTACTTTTACCGAAGAGGGTTTAAAAAATGTAGAGCAGGCTTTAAGTTCCGGCAATCTGGCCAATAATCAGCAACTATATTTTTATGCTACCGTGGCTTTGCGGGCGATGGCTTTGTTTCGTCGGGATAAAGATTATGTAGTCAAAGATGATGAAATTATTATCGTTGATGAATTTACCGGGCGCTTAATGCCAGGCCGGCGTTATTCCGAAGGGTTGCATCAGGCTTTGGAGGCCAAAGAGGGAGTAACGGTGCAAAAAGAAAGTAAAACTTTGGCAACAATTTCGTTTCAAAACTTTTTTAGATTATATCAAAAGTTGGCCGGTATGACGGGTACGGCCGCGACGGAAGCGGAAGAATTTCATAAAATTTATAAGTTGGAAGTGGTGCCAATTCCTACTAATCAGCCAATGGTCAGACAAGATTTAGCGGATCGGATTTACAAAACTGAAAATGGTAAATTTTTGGCGTTGGTGCAAGAAATTAAAGCGCGCCACGAACAAGGTCAACCGGTTTTGGTTGGTACTATTTCCATTGAAAAAAATGAAATTTTATCGCAATTATTAGAACGTGAGGGTTTGTCTTGTCAGGTGTTAAATGCTAAACAACATGAAAAGGAAGCGCAAATTATTGCCGACGCCGGTAAGCGTGGGGCGGTAACGGTGGCCACTAACATGGCGGGTCGTGGGGTAGATATTATTTTGGGCGGGGCGATGCCAAACGAGGAAGCGGACTTGGCTTTATGGCAGAAAGAACACGAGGCAGTGGTGGCGGCTGGGGGGTTGTGTGTCTTGGGCACGGAACGTCACGAATCTCGGCGGATTGATAATCAGTTACGCGGTCGGGCTGGTCGTCAGGGAGATTCTGGGGTTTCTCAATTCTATCTTTCACTAGAAGATGATCTGTTGCGGATTTTTGGCTCTGAGCGTCTGAAAGGTTTAATGACTACTTTAGGTGTGCCTGAAGATATGCCGATTGAAACCGGAATGGTTTCGCGGGCGATTGAACAGGCGCAAAAAAAGGTAGAAGGAAATAATTTTGATATTCGCAAACATTTGGTGGAATATGATGATGTCATGAATAAACAACGGGAGATTATTTATAAAAAACGTAAGGAAATTTTAGTTAAAGAAAATTTAAAAGAGGATATTTTGGCCTTGATTGAAAAAGAAATTTTTCAGGTGGTGGCCTTTCATACGGCTGATGAGCAGGAACAGAATTGGAACTTGGAAGAAATTTATGAAGTGGTTAATACTATTTTTGCCGTTTCCGCCACGGTTCGTTTAAAGTTAAACCAAATTCAGGATTTAGGCGGTAATGAATTGGAAAATTTATCAGCCCGCGAGCAATTGACTTGGTATTTAGTTAAGCTGGCTACCCAACATTATAATCAACTAGAGCAGGCAATTAATCAATCAGACTTTGGCCAGGCGTTAAACGGTCAATTAATGAATCGTTATGCCAAGCAAATTTATTTGCAAGCGATTGATAATTTATGGATTGATCATTTAGAAACTATTGATCATTTACGGGCTGGCATTAACTTGCGCGGCTATGGTCAACGTGATCCGTTAATTGAATATAAGCGCGAAGGCTACCAAATGTTTAATGAATTATTGGGGGCCATTCAAAAACAAGTAGTTTATGCCATTTATAAAGTGGCTTTAGCGCAGTCGCAGGCCTTGTCGGTTAATACACAATCAAAAAATTTACAATTTTCTGCTCCAGCCAAAGAGGCGACTAGTACTGGATCGCCGTTTGCTCAAGAAGTAAATTCTCGTCAAGAAGCTGGCCAAAAAATAGAGGACAAAAATCACTACAACAATCAAAAGGTGGGCCGCAACGATTCTTGCCCGTGTGGATCAGGTAAAAAATATAAACAGTGTCATGGGAAATAGAAAATGACGCAACTATGAAAAATAGCGAGAAGAAGATATTAATTTTAACTGGTCCCGGAGGTTCAGGCAAAACTACGATTGCTGATTTATTGGTTCAGAGCTATGGCTTTATTAAGATAGATGGAGATAATTTGGATACAGAATTTTTTCCCAACGGAGGCCAATGGTTCCTAGAAAACTCTGAAAAGCTAAAACTGGCACACCAGAAGATTTTTACCGAAGTTAAAAAGATATTTAACAACGGTAAAAATAATATTGTCCTAGATTATATTATTTTTGGTAATTATTTGGAATTTTTAGAAATGTTCAAGAAAGAATTCGGAAGTAAATTAGAAATTAAAGTTTTATTTCCAAGCAAAGAAGAAATAGTAAAAAGAGATAAAGAACGAGAATGCTGGACTGCGGGAATTGATCGCATATCAACTGTTCGCGCCGAATTTGGAGCAATAGCGGATATAATAGGCAAAGATAATTTTATTGATACGACCGGCCAAACAGCGAAGATAACTCTTGAAAAATACTTTGATCATTATTTTTTCTGTGGACACGAGAAGAAAATATAAACAGTGTCATGGAAAATAGAAAATTATAAAATATTATTATGGAAACAAACAACCAATACCTTCATGAAGTCGCAATTACTGCCATTATTGTGAAAGATGGAAAATATTTGGTTACCAGGCGATCGCCGACAAAGAAACGATTTCCTGGAATGTGGACTGTGCCAGGTGGGAAAATGGAAACAAATGATTATTTAAAATTACCGAAAGATACGGAATTCTATTGGTATAACGTTCTTGAAAGAACCTTGCGAAGGGAGATAAAAGAAGAAGTGGGAATTGAGATAGATAATATTGAATATATAACAAGTTTAGCAACGGTTCATTCCGATGGTAGTCCGTCCTTAGTAATCTCTTGTATGGCAGATTATATTTCAGGAGAAGTTAAACTTCAGGTGGAAGAAAATGATCAGTTCGCCTGGGTTGATTTAGAAGAAGCAAAAAATTATCAACTTCTTGATGGGATATATGATGAGTTAACAATGGTTGAAAATAAACGAAATGGCAAAAGGACTGAATGGCAAAGATTTAAGTAATTCCCGCGGACGGTTATTAGAATATAAATAGTGTCGTAGAAAATAAAAAAGCCCTCTCCATGTTTTGGATCGGGCTGATAGTTTGACATACTAGGCGTAACTGATTACTGCGGTTATATGAGTGTTTATGCAATTAAGGCCAAGAGACACTGAACTTTGCATCCACTGAATAGATGTTACTTCATGTTCCGACGAAAATCTAAAGACATCGCTTTGTAAATTATCAATAGACTTCGCATTTTTTTCTTGTCCTTTATCACTTTGTATTTCGCAAATATATATTTTGACTCTCATGCGGTTTTCCTCCTTTTTGATTTTTAATTAAGATAGCATAAATAACATAATTTGTCAAGGGTAATTATTGTAAATAGTAAAAATATGCAGTGTTTAAAGGATCAATTAGAAAAAGAGGCTGTGGATTGGATGGGCAAAGCGGTTGAAGTTGCCAAGCGAGCCTTATGTCTAAAAGCAAAATGTGGCACGATTATTGTAAAAGATGGAGAAATAATCGGTCAGGGTTATAACGCACCACCATTGGATAAAGAAGAAAATCGAAGGTGTAACCTAGAGCCTGGTTTTGGTAAACCAAAATATGACAAGACTTGTTGCATGCACGCTGAATGGCGAGCGATTATGAATGCCTTAAAAAATAATCCAGAAAAGTTAAGCGGTGCAAAATTATATTTTACTAGAGTTGATGAAGACGGAAAAATTAAAAAATCCGGTCAGCCTTTTTGTACGGTTTGCAGTCGCTTAGCTTTAGACGCGGGAATTGATAAATTTGTATTATGGCATGAAGAGGGAGTTTGTGAATACCAGACGGATGAATACAATCGATTGTCTTATGAGTATAAGGCTGAGTAATTATCTTTTTAATAAAATATCAAAGGTTACATGCTTAGATTAAGAAAACCAAAACCCGCAGATAAAAAATATTTTGCCAAATGGTGGCGGGATCAGGAGTTAATCAAATTAACTAGCGGGCAATTAAGACGAATTAGTGATCCGGTGGTTGATAAGTCTTTTTGGCAAATTTTACACAGCCCAAAAGATTTTCATTATATGATTACACTTGGCGCAAAAGTTATTGGCCATCTAGCTTTAGTTAGAAGTCGCTTGGGTTGGTACGAAACTCAGATTGTAATTGGAGAAAAGAAATATTGGGGCCAGGGCTATGGCACTAAGGCTATAAAATTATTGTTGAGTAAAGTAGTAAGATTAGGTATTAGTAAAATTTATTTGGAAGTGCGGCCAAATAATTTCCGCGCGATTAAAGCTTATGAAAAGTGTGGTTTCGTGGGAGTGGGGATTAAAAAATATCCCAAGAATAAAAATTTGCCACAAACGTTAAAAATGGTTTTTAATAAAATTTATGAAAAATAAAGTGACAATAAAACACATAGAATTTTGGTCTTCTAACCTTAAACGCTCACTAAAATTTTATAAGGGTGTTTTTAGTATTATTGGCTGGAAATTTATTGATCGGAATGCTTTTAGTAATGGCGAAACTAAAATTTATTTTATTGAGCAGCCAGTAAAGGCGCAAAAAACAGTGGGGCCGCGGCATATTTGTTTTTTAGCCAGTTCGCGTCATGTAGTTGATAAAATCGGGAAGTTTTTAGTTAAGAATAATTGTGGTATTATTCGTGGGCCGGCAGGGTTCCGATATAAGAACAGAAGCTCGTATACTGTAGATTTTAGAGATCCAGACGGCTATGTTATTGAAGTAGCGACTAAATCAATGGTTTTAAAAAATAAAAAAATCCGCAAGAGTTAGCTAATTTTTTTATTAGGTCGTTCGTTCGCCACTACTTGACCAATTAACGTTCTTGCGGGATCCATTCCAGAGAACAAGAGAGTTGGATCAGTACGCTCTCTACAGGTGATATAATAGTAGCAAAAATAATTTTAAAAAGCAATAAAATTTAAAGTTTAGTAGTTGTTAAAAATATGAAAATTATAATTTGTGGTAGTATGTCCACAGCCAAACAAATGGTAGAAATAAGAGATTTGCTTCAACAAAAAGGGCATCAAGCGGTAATTCCTAGAAACACCGAACAATATGCTTTGGGAAAGCTGTCTGCCGAAGATCACCATGAATCTACAAAAAATAAAATAGAACATGATTTAATTAGAGATTATTATTTGGCCATCAAAGAGGCTGACGCTGTAGTCGTGGCCAATTATGACAAAGGGGATATAAAAAATTATGTTGGCGGCAATTCTTTTTTGGAAGCGGGCTTTGCGCACGTGCTAAATAAAAAGCTATATTTTGCCAACGAAATTCCTAACATGATTTATAGTGATGAGTTAAAGGTTTTTCAGCCGGTAATTATTAATGGAGATTGGTCAAAAATAAAGTAATAAAATCTTAAATTTATTTAAATGTTTTATAAATTTTAATTTTATGGCTAAGAAAATAAAAGTTGCGGTGTTATGTGGCGGCAGGTCCAATGAACGGGAAATTTCTTTAAAATCTGGCCAGCAAGTATTGGCCGCTTTGCCCAAAGATAAGTATGAAGTAGCAATGATTGAAATTGCCAAAAATGGTGCTTGGTTGTTAAAAAACAAACAGGCCAAATTATCATCAAATAATGGTAGCGCCTTAACGATTTTTGACAAACAACAGGGAGTAGTTAAGAGTGATTTAAAAAATATAACAGTAGTTTTTATTGCCTTGCATGGTCGATTTGGCGAAGATGGCAAAATTCAGGCTTTGTTGGAAATGTTAAATATTCCTTACACTGGTTCGGGAGTGTTGGCTAGCGCCTTAGGGATGAACAAGCTAAAAGCTTTAGAATTAGTACATTCATATAAAATTCAGGCTCCGCGATTTTTAGCTTTGAGTATTAAACCAAAAGACATTAAAGAGATTGCCAAAGAAATTAAAGTCACTTTTGGTTTTCCTTGCGTGGTTAAGCCTAATGAATCCGGTTCTAGTATCGGTATTAGTATTGTAAAAAATATTTCTGGTTTAGCCGGGGCTATTAAGGAAGCTTTTAAGCACGACAGTACGGTATTAATTGAGCAGTACATTAAAGGTAGAGAATTATCTTGTGCAGTAATTGGCAACACCGGTCAGACGGATATTTTGGCTTTGCCGATTGTGGAAATTAAAACTAAGAATAATTTTTTTGATTATCAGGCTAAATATTTTTCTAAAGCTACCCAAGAAATTTGCCCGGCCAGGATTGGCAGAAAAATTTCTAAGAGAGTTGGTGATACGGCCAAAAAAGTGCACGAGATTTTGGGTTGTGACGGTTTAACGCGGTCAGATTTTATTTTGACGGCCAAGAATGAATTGTATTTTTTAGAAATTAATACTATTCCCGGTTTGACTGAAGCCAGCTTAAGCCCCAAAGAAGCCCAAGTGGCGGGTTTGAGTTTTGGTGAATTTTTGGAAATGCAAATCAAATTAGCTTTGTTAAAAAGAAAATAAAAATAATATAAAAGGCTAGATGGGGAGGGGATTTTTATGGAAAATCGCCACAGAAAGTCAATTAGGTTGCCAGGTTATGATTATTCCCAAAATAATTCCTATTTTGTAACAATTTGTACCCAGGGAAGAAAAAATTTGTTTGGCGAAATAAAAAATGGTGAGCTGGTTTTAAATGAGGTTGGGAAAATGATTAAAGAGTCTTGGTTGGCTATACCGCAATTTTATCTAGGCGCCATGTTGGATGAGTTTGTGGTAATGCCAAACCATTTTCACGGCATTATTTTAATTGTAGGGGCAGACCCCTGTGTCTGCCCAGGTTTAGGGCAATCACGGGGGATTGCCCCTACAAAATCTCGTGTGTCGTTGCCGATAATTATTCAAAGGTTTAAATCGTTTATGGCTAATAAATATTTGAAAGAAAACAAAAAACCTCTTTGGCAACGCAATTATTACGAACACATAATTAGAGGCGAAAAATCTTTAGATAAAATTAGAAATTATATTAAGGCCAATCCAACAACTTGGGGCAATGATGTTGAAAATTCTCAAAGCCAAGAATTGGCGGTAAATAAATATTATAAAAATATTTTTAGTGTAATATGACCACCCCACAAATTGTAAAATATATTAAACAGCAGGCCAAACAACAAGCGAACCCTAAAAAGGCAGGGGAGTTGCGGCGATTTTTTACTGAGCCAATTAAAACCTATGGCCTGACCGTGCCGCAAGGTCGCCAATTGGGTGAAGCAGTTTTTAAACTAGCCAAAGAGCAAGGCCAGGCAATTAATTTAAAGCAAGCAATCGCGGTGACGGAAAAATTATTTGCCGGACA
The DNA here is from genome assembly GCA_041665005.1 of Candidatus Buchananbacteria bacterium. Lineage (GTDB taxonomy): Bacteria > Patescibacteriota > Patescibacteriia > 2-01-FULL-39-33 > JBAYJR01 > JBAYJR01. The sequence goes on along the minus strand of JBAYJR010000004.1, from coordinate 8,796 downwards.
GATCATGGAAGAAGTATACGCCGGTTTTCAAATTTTAGATAAGTTTAAACCAGAAATTTATCACGCTAAAATGTTTGGGGTTTATACAGGCTGGATGAGACATGTTAGTAATTGGGCGCATAATGATTTATTGACCGCCCATTTTATTGGCGGAGTAATTGGTAATAATCCTGCTTTGGTTAAAAAAATATTACCCTGGGTAAAGTCAAAAAATCGTTGGCTACGCCGGGCCGCCGCTACTTCGTTGATTAATCCGGCTAAACGAGGAAGCTTTTTAGCGGAGGTGTTGTTTATTGCCAAAGCTTTACGGTTTGATCGCGACGATTTGGTTTGCAAGGGTGTCGGTTGGCTGTTGCGCGAAGCGGCTAAACAGCATCAGCGACAAGTGGTTAATTTTTTGCTAGAATATAAACAGGATTTTGCCAGGATTACTTTAAATTATGCCTGGGAAAAACTGCCTGAGAATTTAAAAAATAAATTAAAAGCTTAAGTTAGTAATTAGGTTTAATAATTATTATGTCTCAATTTTGCCCCAAACTCACTACTAGATTAGAATCCCTCAAAGCACTTAAAAAAGAGTTTGACTTGGAATTAACCAAAGCCCAAAGTCTAAGTCCTAATAAACCAGAGGATTTGGCTTTGGTCAGAGAAATTAAAACTAAGTTAGAGCAAGACACCCTCCGAGAACTCGAAAACAAACTCTGGTTATTGATGCCGCCCGTTTCTCAGTGTGTATTTGATGATGACTTTTGGTGTACTTGATGATGACTTTTGGTATATTTTTGTTTTTTGATTTTTGACTTTAGTTTTTATTTTTTAAACAAAAACATGACAACTTTAAAAGATAAGGTAGTAATTATTACCGGGGCTAGTCGGGGGATTGGGTCGGTGATTGCTAAGGTGTTGGCGGGGCAAGGCGCTAAAGTGGTGCTAACGGCCAGAAATGGCGAAAAATTAAATTTAGTGGCCACCGATATTATAAAAAATGGCGGTCAGGCGATTAGTTTAATTTGCGATGTGACCAAAAGTCAGCAAGTTGATGAATTAATTAAAAAAGTTTTGGCCAAGTGGGGGCAAATTGATATTTTAATTAATAACGCCGGAGTGGTGGTTAGAAAAAAAATCGCGGACACCAGCGAACAGGATTGGGACACGGTGATGGCCGTTAATTTAAAAGGGGTGTATTTGTTTTCTAAACACGCTTTGCCACATTTACTTAAACGGCAGGGGATAATTATCAACATTTCTTCAGTGGTGGGAAAAATTGGCCGGGCAATGTATTCTGCTTATGCCACCACTAAATATGGCGTCTTGGGCTTTACGGATTCTTTGGCCAAAGAAGTGGCCTTGGAAAAAGTTAGGGTGATGGCGGTTTGCCCAAGCGGGATTAATACCGAAACGCATCGGCAAATTTATCCCGAGGTTAAGGCCGCGCAGTTAATGTCGCCAGCCGTGGTGGCGGATCAAATTTTGGTGATGGTAGAAAATGAACAGCAGTATCCTAACGGCACGGTGGTGGATATTTTAAATAAAAAAAATAGTAAATAAGTTAGGGTATAGTTATATAATAATATGCCAGAGTTACCAGAGGTAGAAACAATTCGTCGCGAATTACAGCAAGTAATTAGTAATAAAGTAATTACTGAGGTTTGGGCTAATGCGCCTCGGATGTTAAACTTGTCCGCTAATAAATTAAAAGCGGCTTTGCAGGGACAAAAAGTTTTAGCCGTAGAGCGGCGAGGTAAATTATTAATTTGGCGGTTGTCGGGTGGCCAGTTTTTATTAACGCACTTAAAAATGACCGGACAGTTAGTTTATCGTAATAAAGCTGGCCGGACTATTTCTGGCGGCCATCCCATTAATCCTCAATTGGCAGTTAAGTTAGAGTTAAAAGGTGATAAGCCAGTAGCTGTTAGTAATTTACCCAATAAATTTACACATCTTATTTTTACCTTCAAAGATGGTAGCCGGATTTTTTTTAATGACATCCGTAAGTTTGGTTACGCTCATTTAGTTAGTCAAGCGCAACTAACTAAAATTTTAGCGGAAAAATATGGAATTGAACCGCTACAGCCTAATTTTACTTTAGCAAATTTTACTAAAGTGTTGGCTAACTATCCCAAGGCTAAAATTAAACAATTACTTTTGGACCAGGTAAAAATTTCTGGCATCGGTAATATTTATGCTGATGAAAGTTGTTGGTGTGCCAAAATTTTGCCTAGCCGACCGGTCGGTAAGATTAAACCGGCGGAAATAAAAAAATTATATCAGTGTATTAATAAAATATTAAAATTAGCCATTAGCAAAGGCGGTACCTCGGCGGATACTTATGTAAAGCTCGACGGCCAGCCCGGTGGTTTTGTGCCTTATTTAAAAGTGTATGGTCGGGGTAAAGAAAAATGTAAAAATTGTGGCCGGCCGATCACTAAAATTTTTCAGAACGGCCGTGGCACTCATTTTTGTCAAAATTGTCAAAAATAAAAAAATGGCGATTGAGCCGTTTTTTTATTAAGTAAAATTTCTTAAATTATCGCCAAATAATATTGTTGTAAAGCTAAGAGCATTATCGTTAAACCAAAACCGGTGATGGCGCCCACCAAAACTTGTAAAGGAGTATGACCAATTGGCATAAATTGAAAACGTTTGCGCAAAAGCGGAATTTTTTTTACCAACAGATTTAGCAATTCGTGACTTTGACCAATATAGCGACGTAAACCCATGGCGTCACGAATAACAATTAAAGCCAGGATAAAGGCGATTAAGAAGTTAGTGGAAGCCAAACCGTTATAAAAAGCCACGATGGTGAGTAAAGAACAAACCAAGGCAGTGTGTGAAGAAGGCATACCGCCATAGTCGTTTAAAATGTGCCGCCAACTTAAATTGCCTTTAATGCCGTCAAAACCCAATTTGATTATTTGAGTAACCAATGCTACGATAAGAGGGATAATTAGGGTAAATAGATTCATAATTTTTTTAATATTTATTTTTAATTTTTATGCAGATTGTTTACGCGATAATTTTTGGTTTGGTTCAGGGCGTGACCGAATTTTTACCAATTTCTTCTTCCGGTCATTTGCTATTGGCTCATGAATGGCTGAGGTTGGATTTTTTAGATTCTCTGGCGTTTGATGCCTTTTTACATTTAGGAACTTTAGCGGCGCTATTAATTTTTTTCTGGCCAGAAATCTTAAAATTAGTTAAAGCTTGGTTTAGTAGTTTAAAGAAATGGGATTTAGTTAATAATAGTTATCAAAAATTAGCTTGGTTGATTATTTTAGCTTGCTTGCCAGCCGGTTTGGTAGGTTTTTTCGCTGAAGACTTTTTAACTAAGGCTTTTCGTAATTTAGGGTGGCTCGCGCTTGCTTTGCTGATTGTTGGTATAATTTTGTTGGTAGTAGAAAAAATCTATCGGGGTCAAAATACTATGCAACAATTAACCTGGCGCCAGGCAGTCGTAATCGGTTTGGCCCAAATTTTAGCGCTAGTGCCCGGGGTTTCGCGCTCGGGTATTACTATTATAGCAGGTCTGAGCCAAAATTTAAATAAACAGGAGGCGGCAAAATTTTCTTTTTTGTTATCTTTGCCGGTTGTGGCTGGGGCCGGTTTTAAAAAAATGTTGGAACTTTATCAGGCGGGCAGTTTAGTTGGGGAATGGCCGGTTTTAGTAGTTGGTTTTTTAGCTGCTACCGTTAGTGGGGTGTTGGTAATTAAATATTTTTTAAATTATTTAGAAACTAAATCATTGCGGCCGTTTGGTTGGTATCGGATTTTGTTGGCGCTGGTTATATTTGGTGTAATATTCTTTTCAGGTAATATTTAGTTTCTAGGGCTAAAACCAAAATTAGGGTTATAATCATCAGATAGAGTAAATATTGACTAGCTAGGTTTAATAAATCTTGGAGGTAACCGGTTGGCGCTGGTTGGCCAATGTTGGTTACTAAAGCCTGGGGATTAATAGTGCTAGTGCCGGCTGTAGTTTGGGTGCCAAATTCTTGTACCACGACAATCGTCGGTTGTTTGTCAAAAATTCCTTCTACTACCGCTAGGCCAATTTCTTGGTAAGCCGGATTTACTAAATTTGCGTAATGGGTGGGGCTTTTTTTCCAAGCCGCTACTACCTCTTGGCTATCAATAAAATTAATGGCTAAATTTTCTCCGGCTAAAAAATAATTATAGCCGGTTTCTTTTATAAAATCTGAAAAACGCTTACCCTCGGGTGAAGTATGGGAAAAATAACCCTTGCTTAAAATATCTGCGGCTTTATTGTAGGCAGCACTAGTTAATTGCGCGTTAACTTTTAAAGAAGGCAGGTTTTGTTCTTGTCGGGCCAGGTTGGTTAAATGTAAAATTTCGGTGGCGGAAATTTCGTGAGCAGCCAAAGCTCTTTGGGGATACAAAAAAAGCACGCCGGAAACGCCAATTTCAAGAATTAGCAGTAAAATAAAAATTGCGTAGGCTATTTTTTTGGCAATTTTCGGCATGTGATTATTTAAATTATAACATAAAAAGCCTGCCCGGTCAAAACTATTTTAGTGGATCGGGATTGAGTGGTTGCTAATTATTTGTTATAATATGGACATGAAAAAATATTTAGTAATTAGTTTAGTTATTTTTAGTTTAGCCGGGATCTTTTATTTTTGGTATGCTTTACAAATGCCAATTACTAAAGTTAGCCAAGAAAAATTATTTGTTATTAAATCCGGCGAGGGGAGTTGGTCTACGGCTAAAAGTTTAAAAACTCAAGGCCTAATTCGTAGCGCCATAGTTTTAGAAACTTATTGGTGGTTTTATGGTTTGGACACCAAGGTTAAGCCGGGAGAAATTAAATTAGATTTAAATTGGAATACTATTAAGATTGCTAAATATTTAACGGGCACGACTTTTATAACTAATGAGATTACGGTTCAGCTAATTGAGGGTTGGACTAATCGCCAGGTGGTTGGGTATTTAAAAAACAAAACTAATCAGGCTTTAGAATTTGAAAAGATAATGAAAGAGCCAGGCTCACAAGTAATTAAGCACTATGATTTTTTTGCTGACAAGCCAGCCAAGGCTAGTTTAGAGGGTTATATTTTTCCTGACACTTATCGTCTTTTTGCTGACGCTTCGGCGGTAGAAATTTTACAACGAATTTTAGATAATTTTGATCGGCAATTAAATCAAGATTTGCGCTCCGAAATTAAACGGCAAGGAAAAAGTATTTTTGAAATTATTACTTTGGCCAGTATTGTAGAAAAAGAAGTGGCACAAAATACTGACCGCGCGACGGTGGCCGGAATTTTTTATAAACGTTTGAAAATTGGCATGGCCCTACAATCAGACGCCACAATTAATTATATTACAAAAAAAGGCACCACTCGGCCAAGTGCCGCCGATTTAAGTGTTAATAGTTTGTATAACACTTATAAGCATCGTGGCTTGCCGCCAGGACCGATTTGTAACCCGGGTTTAGCGGCTATTAAAGCGGCAATTTATCCTAAAACTACGGATTATTTGTATTTTTTAACGACGCCGACCGGCGAGGCAGTTTATAGTAAAACTTATGAGGAGCATTTGGCAAATAAGCATAAGTATTATCCTTAAATTATGATTATTCAAACCAAAGATTTTATTTTACGACCGTTGCGTTTAAGTGATGCCGCTGATATTGCTCGTAATATTAATGACAAAGTTATCACCCGTAATACCTTAACTATTCCCTATCCGTATACTTTAAAAATGGCCAAAGCTTGGCTTAGAAAAGAATTGCGTGAAGCTAAGAGTGGACCAGGCTTGATGTTTGCGATAGAAATTTCCGATGAAGATGTCGGTTGTATTAGTTTTCATAACCTAGATGGCCATAAGGCGGAATTAGGTTATTGGTTGGCGCGACAGTATTGGGGTCGGGGGATTATGACTAAAGCAGTTAAAGAAATAACCAAATATGGTTTTATTGAATTAGGCTTACGTCGTATTCAGGCAAGCGTTTTTCCTTTTAACAAAGCTTCGCAAAGAATTTTAGTCAAGGCGGGCTATAAGTTTGAAGGAATTTTGCGCAAGAATGTTGTGAAACAAGGTCGGTTGCTGGATGAGTGTGTTTATGCTAAAGTAAAATAACTATATGACTAACAGCGGAGAATTATCAATTTGGCGGTTCGGTTTGTTGGCGGCGATTACTTTTATTTTTGTTAGAGTAGTTGTAGATACTTTTATTTTTCCAATTAGTTGGAATTGGCTGGGTTTATTAGCCGGTTCAATTATTTTTGCTATAGTTTTTGTAATGGTTCTAAAGTATCGAGAAAATAAAAAGAAGTTACTTAGAGAACTACCGCCAAAATCGCCCCTTAGTTAAAAATTATTCAAGTAGGAGGAGTTAATAATGAAAATTTCTTTTCGGGATAAACGGGAAGCTGTCCAAGTTTTAATTGTTATTTTAGCGATTTCGGTTCCAATATTTGTAATTTTAGGCTTTCTTTGTTTTAGTTGTAAATTTTAGAGCCAAGCTAAATACTTGACTCTTTTTTTGTTTGTGTTATAATTAGGTCATATCACAGACAGTAGGCGCAAAAGTAAGACCTACCGAGATATAAATTAGCTAATTTTTAGGAATTTTAGCCAAATCTCAAGTCTGTGGGTTTTCCACAGTTTTTTTATTTACTATTTTAATATTTTTTATGCCTAAATCTAGAGTGCAAAAAAAGGATATTTTGACTGGCTTGGGCGATAAAATTCAACAAGCTAAGGCAGTAGTTTTTGTTAGTTTCAAGGGTTTAAAAGTAAAAGAATCCGAGGAATTACGCAAGCTTTGCCGTCAAGAAAAGGTGGAATTTTTTGTAGCCAAAAAGACTTTAATTGATTTGGCTTTAAAAGAACAGGGTTTAGAGAAGGTTTCGGCTAAGGATTTGCCTGGCGAGGTGGCCGCGGTGTTTGGTTATGAAGACTCGATTGCTCCAGCCAAGTTACTAACCAGGTTTTCTAAAGATCACCAAACAGTAAAACTACTAGCCGGTATCTTTGAAGGCGAAAAGATTGATGCTTTGGCCTTGAAGCAATTAGCTAATTTACCAAGCCGACCAGAGTTATTAGCCAAATTGGTTGGTACTATCAAAGCACCTATCTCTGGTTTAGTGGGAGTATTGCATGGCAATTTACGCAATATAGTGCAAGTTTTAAATGCCATTAAAGAGCAAAAGGGTACTTAATTAAAAAGTTAATTAATTTAAATAACTAATAATAATTAATATTATGTCAGAAGAAAAGAAAATCGAAGTTCCTGCTAAATTTAAGGATTTGGTGGAACAAATTGAAAAGTTAAGCGTGCTTGATTTAGCGGAGCTAGTCAAGGTGTTGGAAGAAAAATTTGGCGTGACTGCTGCTGCCCCAATGATGATGGGAGCAATGCCAGCTGCTGGTGCGGCTGCAGCCGAAGTTGAAGAAAAGACTTCTTTCAATGTTGAATTGACCGCGGCTGGGGACAACAAGATCGGGGTAATTAAGGTTATCCGCGAAGTCACTAGTAAGGGTTTAAAAGAAGCTAAAGACTTAGTAGACGCTGCTCCTCAAATGGTTAAAGAAGGAGCCAGTAAAGCCGAAGCTGAAGAAATCAAAAAGAAATTAGAAACAGCTGGCGGAAAAGTTACCTTAAAATAAGCTTTTTTCCGATAGTTTAAAAGCCCCCAAGTTTCTTGGGGGCTTTTGTTGATTTGGTTGTGTTAGTTGATTACTAATGAAAAGATTAAAATAAAAAGGGCTCGAACCGATAATAGTGCGAGCCGAAAATTGTCTTGGGTTACTTTGATGAGCAGTCATTTCACCTTTTAGACAGTTTCCATTCCGTAATTGCTTTCCCTGAGCGAGAGGAATCACTGGGCTCAGGTTATTTCTGTTGGTGTTCTCTGAATCTTGACCGTTAAGCGTCATTGCTTGATCCAGAGCTTAATCCTTCACTCAATCCAGTGCTCAAGCTGGTCAAACGAGCAAAGAGATCGACTTATTCACAGCTTACCTGATTTAAAGTAGTTTGTCAATATTAGTAATAAACTCGGGCTGTTGGTAGTTTTGTTTCTTTGTTAATATGTTTAGCTAGAGGGAAAAAAATAATTTTAATAATATATTTTTTCTCTCTAATAAGCCAATTTATATAAAATGTAATAAAATTATTTTTTTAGCTAATTTAAGCCGTTTATTTTTTAGCAAAAAAAGTTGATAATTATTTTAAGTTATTTATTTTTTGGTAAAATTTTTAGATTTTTTAGCAAAAAAGTTTAGTTTTTTTTAAGTTAGTCTAATTGTCATGGCAAAAGTAGGGGGTCTTGACAAAATATATGCTATATGGTAAGGTAATAACACTTAATAAGGTTTAATACTTATTGAATCTTAATAAGTCTGCTTTATACCACCAAGTATAAAGCAAAAGGAGGCGTACAGCTTAAAAGGAGGAGACAGAACAAAGGGGGCCCTGTCAACAAATTAAGAGGAGGACAAATCAAAAACAACCTAAGTAAGGAGGATAAAAGGTCGATTTTTGTGATGTTTAATTTTTAAGCTTATTAGTCCAAGGGTTTGGGCTAAGTTGTATGCCTTTATTGAAAAAATCATCTCTGGTTTTAATTTTAGCCGCTAGCTTAATAGTTGGTGTTTTTGCTTTTGGTTTTACTAACCCGGTGTATGCGGATAGTGAAATTAATACTTTAACAATCACCAAGTTGGGCACTGGTACTGGCACCGTGACTTCTGACCCCGCCGGAATCTCTTGTGGCTTAGACTGTTTTGAAGCTTATGCTTCTTCGACTGTCGTAGTCCTCACCGCTGTTCCTG
>JBAYJR010000003.1:0-107370 GCA_041665005.1 Candidatus Buchananbacteria bacterium | reverse complement strand
TTCTTCTTCGTCTGTTAGGTTATCATTATCAGAATCTTGGCTACTAGAAACCACCGAGACCACTACTGGCACAACCGTGTTAATATTAAGCTCGGTGTCAAGATTGCTATTTACTTCCTCATTTAAATTAGTATTATTGGGATTAGTATCAAGATTTATATTAACTTTTGTATCGGAATTAACATTACTGTTTGCCGTTAATTCATCGGCTCTAGCTTGATTAACGTTAACTTTAATCGCCGGCGTCTGATTAAGAAAAGCTGACTGCGATTTTTGATAGTCTTGCCAAAACCAATACCCGGCCAAAATAATAATAACTAACAATAAAGTAACTAACGAGGAAATAATAATTGCCGCGGTATGACTTTTTGGTTGGGCTACATAATATTTTTGTGGCATCACAAAAATTTCCGGTGCCGGCGAATTTTGATTAATAGGGTTAACCTGATTCAAATTTTTATTTTCTAACATAATTATTGATTGGGGCTACTGGTTGGTAAGTTAAACAATTTACCAGGACCTTTCGGGTCATAGCCCTTTTTTACCTCTGCGCCGTCAGAAAAACTATCACCATCAGTGTCGGGATTTAAGGGATTAGTTTTATAAATTTTCACTTCTTCATAATCAGTTAAACCATCGCCGTCCGTATCAATTTTGGTTAAATCAGTGCCCAAAATTGCCTCCTCTTCATCAGATAAACCGTCACGATCCGTATCAATAAAAGCATTACCAACGGCCGGACCAGCAATATTTATATTTTCAGCAGGAATAACTAAATTACTATTCAAATTGCCGTCTGGCGAATTTATGGCCGGCACTGCTGCCTGATTAATATTTTGATTTGTTTGATTAATCACCTTGCCTGCCGGTGTTGAAAAATAACTGACAAAGAACCAAATCAAAGCAACCACAATTATCACTACAACCAAACCAATTAAACCCAACCAAAACCAACGTCGTGAAGTAGTTACTTCTACTGGTAAGTAGTTATTTCGTTCTGCTAAATTAACTTCTTTAGCCGGCACTATTGGTGTAGAAATTTTAGCCACTGGAGGGGTGGTGGTCTCTTGATCAAGTCCACTAAAAATATCTTCCACCGGCAAATTAACTGGGGGCTTAGGGGCTTCGTTGTTGGTTGGCTTGTTTTCAAACATATCATTAAGCTTTTATTTATTTAATTGACTCTTATAATTAAAACAAGAACATTGGCCACTGCCAACGCAAGGGTCGGTTACTTGACCACCAGACACCGCAAAATTTTCTTGACCCAACCAAACCACCGAAGGATATTCAAATCTGGCATAAAGCTCTGCCTGTTGGCCACTGGTGTAATGATAAAGATACAAATATGAATCAGTACAACGAAAATCTAAAATCCCACTATTAAAACAAGTATTTTGATCATATAAAGCGCAACGAGCACAATCGCTATTAGTATTACAGCTAACACTACTACCCTGACAGGTACCACCAACACAAGTAGCGCTAGCCGCTAAACAATCCTGATCTTTACTGCAAACTAGATTATGATTACCCAAACAAACACCAGTTGGACAGCTAACCACCTTATTGAGTGGATCTTTGGCAACTGCAGTACTTAAAATATTACTTAATTCGCTAGACCAAGAGCCCCAAACACTGGTAGTATAATGACGCAAAAAACTACCACCACTAATATCTGGGAATTGCTGTTGCTTATATAGTAAATTAGTTAAGTCTCCGAAATTCATCATTCTGGCCATATCGCGTCTAATTTTGCTTTTATCTGCTAAACAAATGTTACTAGCGCAATCTAAATTAGAGCTACAAGTTTTAACCGTTAAACTTTCTAGCGGCAACTGCCAAATCTCGGCGTTAATATCTTGATTTTTAGTATAAGTGCCTACCCATAAATTATTTTCATCAGCAAATAAAGCATTGGCGGCGGCCGCATTGCTACCTAAACCTTGCGGAGCTAAATCAGCACTTGGCGCAATTTTTTCCCAAACCGTTCCATCCTGAGTGCGCCAAACTTCCGCCAAATTATTACCATTATTAGTACCAAAGAACAAATCATTACCCACCACTTGCAAAGAATTAATATAAATATTACTAGTAGCCAAATTAACAACATTTACTTTCTCCCAAGTGGTGCCATTGGCCGTGCGCCATAATTCGGCTTGGCCATTATTGTGCGTGCCGGCATAAAGGTAATCTTTATATACCGCTAAAGTATTAATCTGATCATTAAATTTATTACCAAATCCTCCAGCTAAAACTCCAGTATTGCCAACCACTTGTTGCCAAGCTTGACCGTCAGCGGTGCGCCAAATTTGTCCCCCATTAACATTACTAGTGCCCAAATATAACTGATCCTTAAAAATACTAGCCGCAGTTAAATTAATATTTTGGCTATCACCAAAACCCGCGCTAATAACCGAAGTATCATTCCAAGTAGTCCCGTCAGTTGAGCGATAAAGTTTAGCCCCATCAACCAAACTATCAGTGCTAACATACAATGCGCTATTAAAAGCTGTTACTAAATTAACCGTTTTATCATTAGCCCCAAAAGTTTTGACCACTGACCAATTAGTCCCTTGGCTATCAGATTTTACTAGCTGGGCTTGCGTGTTACCTAAACCCGCGTATAACGCTCCTTTAAATTCAGCTACCTTACTAATAAAACTATTACTATCTGATGCCTGATAGATGCTTTGCCAAGTATTGTTAGTTAAATTATTAGTTAAGCGATAAATCTCTCCTCCAGATTTTTGGGTAATCGCGGCGGTCGCGAATAATCTATTATTAAACTTAACCAGATTTTGCACTGACCTAACTATCCCCTTATCTATAGGCTCTAGGCTGGCCTGTAAAACAAAACTTTCAGCTTGGCAAGATTGTTGATTGCTAACATTACTATTAAACTGTAAATTGTTAATTAATTGATTATGAATATTTTGCGTAGCGCTACTAGCCCCTTGAGAAACCGTCAACAAATAAATATTGGTAAATAATTCTTGATACAGCGGACTACTTGAATAAGTGCTGTTAGTATTATATTTGCAATAATAACTACTAGACAACCCTGCACGCAAACAATCATTCGTGGTGCCACAATAAACACCAAAAGTAGAACCATCGTTAGTGCAACGACCAGTTAAGTTTGCCACATTAGCATAAAGCGTATTACCACCCTTAACCGCCTGATAACCATCAACCGTCAAAGTACTAACCGAGGCAGCGGGATTAGGGGCATACTTTTTATACCAAAGCTGTGGCGATAAATGTTCCGAATTACTATAAACGCGCCAACCAATAACATCGGTTTGACTATTTTGCAAAGCCAAGGATAATTTATGAAGAATAACGTTAGAACTACAATCACTTCTGGTGGCTACCGCGCAACCTGCCTCTTCATAATCATTAAGCCAGGTCACTTTAAGAGTATGGTTACCTACCGCTAAACTCCCCAAAACAACATTACCAGCTTGCTGTTGCGGATAAGACGCTAAATTTTTAATCGTTCCTACTTCTTTACCATCAACTTCTATTTTAAGATCATGATAAATATTTCTAGCACTTAAATCCTGGGGCAACATTGAAGCGGTAAAGCCATTAGAGGTAACCGCTTGCAACTGATAAACGCCGGGTTGGGTGATATTAAGATTATCAAAACTCCACCAACAAGCATCATCTGTGCCGCAGCCTTGTGCGCCATTACTCGTATTGAGCAAACCATAAATATCAATATCCGCACCTTTAGTAGTGGCCTCGGTAGGCGTAAACGATTGTTCAGAACTTTGCGCACTAGTGGTAAAGCCTTCAAAACTCTTTAAATAACCGTTGGCCACCAACTCATTATTATCATTTACTTCTCGGCCTCTTAATAAATAACTTAAGGCCGGCAAATCATCAGCCGTTCCGGCGCTAGCCAAATCACGGCAATAATAGGTTGCAAAATTATAATTACTACAATTATTTTTATTGACGGTGCAATTACTATTTTGATCAACCCAAGGAAAGCTTTCGGGGCTGGGCCAAGGATTATTACACATAAACACCGTTATTGGTAAACTAGTTTGTTTACTTTCATAAGGTGCTTGCGTGGTCGCGGCTACTACTCTTAAGTCTGCTTGGCCGTTAGTATTATTAGCCGTCACCATTAAACTTTGGGTGCGGCTAGAACCAGAAATCTTAATCACTTGATTAGGATCCCCCGCCAGCCAGGAATAATTAGCCATCAATTCGTTGCCGGCGCTATCTTTAGCCAAAGCCCGATATTGATGTTGATTACCCGCCTGGCTACTACTAACATCATATTGACAATTATTACCGGAGCAGAAAAAGCTATCATTACTTCTAACGGCTGGTTGCTGATAAACCGCTCCTTGCATACCAGGAGTTACTTCAACTTCTACCTTAGCTAAACTACAAACCTTATTACTGGTAGTGAACTGACTAGCGGTAAATGAACCAAAACGAATTCCCGCTGCGCTAACTGGCTTTTGCGCTTCGGCTACATCGCCAACTGCTATTTCATATTTTTGACTATAGTCTAAAACGGTATTAGGAATAATTTTGACTACCGTTTGGCCTTTCCAATCATAACTACTAAGTGTATAAGCTGGGCTAGAATAAGTATTAGTAATGGTGCCCGGTTGAAAAATTTTAAAGTTAGCAAAACCTTCTAGGCCAGCGGCACTATTTTGATAAAGATATACACCGGCGAGTCCCTGACTTGGAGCAAATTTACTAGACTCATTCCAAGTGCTGTCATCATAAGTAGAAATTAACTGATCATTAACATAGCCATAGTATTTTTTATCTTGCATCACCACCTTTATTTTAACTGTATTGCCCGCCGTGATATTATTATTTAATAAAACTTCCCCGCGATGAACCGGTTGACCGCTGATTGATTCCCAACCATTAGCACTGGCCTCATCACGTAAATGCCAATAAGCATCACCTTGGCGTGGTCGAACCACAAAAGCTAGACCAGTTTTAGCTGTTTCATCAGCATGCACCAAAACTCCACCATCACTAAAGCGATAAAAAGTAGTTTCCACATTATAGTTGTCCCTAGCGTAGCTATTAGAATTATTTAAAACAAAACCGCTAACTCCTAAGCCCTGATCATTATAAACTACTCCAGGAAAGTTATTACTGTTAAAATTCCAGTTGCTATCAGCCGGAATTTTCAACCAATTGCCACTTTCCGCCAAAGGATCAACTACTTTACGACCAGCCAATAGCCAACCATTATTAGCTAAAGTTAAAAAGTTAAATTCATCATTAACAGAAACCACACTAGCCAATCTAGTAAAAGCATTACTAGTACCTATACGAACATAAACTCCGCTCGGTTTGGTGGCATCAGAACTCTGGACCAATACATACAATTTGTTATCTTTGGCTTGAACATTTAAAATCTGGCCATTATTGGGTAAACCACTAAGCGGCGGGCTAACCAAATTACCATTATTTACCTGATAGACAAAAGGCGTTAAATTGCTCCGGCCATAAACATAAGAAATCTTATTCGTAACAGAATAATTTCCAGCTATAACCCAACCAGCCGGATCAATACCAGCGATGCTATCTGTGTTAGGTACCCAAATATTTCCAATATCACTAGAATTATAAATTTGATAGCTATTACCACCAGTACGCACCAGCGCCCAAATTGTTTTATTTTGCACACTATAAGTTGGATCAAAATTAATCGCTATAGCCGTAAAAGTATTACCACTATAATTATTAATTTTTTGCCAACTCTGACCACCATTAGTGGACTTAAAAATATTACCAGAAACATCACTAACTATAATTATCTTATCAGTATTAAAATTTGGCGAGAATAAAACTTGTTTAACATCATTGGTATTAATAAACGGTAATTTACTAAAATTACTACCATTATTTTCTGATAGATACAGCGCCGAACCCACCGCCGTAATAATTTGATGATCACTGGCAAAATTGGTAGAAAAAGACCAAGCCAAACCTGACCAAGTGCTCGGTAAGCCCGTTCCTGTTTTTTCCCAATTAATACCGGCATCACTAGAACGATACAAACCTTGGCTACTGGCTAAATATAGGGTTTTATCCTGACTAAAACGCGGTGAAGCAAAAATATTATTTATTTGATAAGCTAGCGGTAAATTTAATTTAGACCAACCGCCAACCAAATTGGTAGCACTATTAGCCGTCGAGGTGGCAAAAATTTCAATCGTTCCTTTAAAGTCGGCAGCATATTTAGTAAGCTCACCGGCGCTAGAGGTAGTAAAATTATTAGTTAATTTAACACAGCCATAACTTTGGGCCGAAACAAAATGGTTAAAGGGCCAAATATGCGCTAAAATATTTCGTAAAAAATTGGTAATTTTGGCAAACAAACTAGTACTCTTGTTTGCGCTAGTATTATCCGCTAAACCATAACCGCATTTACGCAACTCCACATTATTAACATTGATCGTATTTTTATCCATCAATTCCGAAAAGGTGGCAGTAATCATGCCATTAGGACAAGCGGCATGAGCGCCACTTGGGGTGGTGGTAGCTAAATACGGACGTAAATGGCAACAAGTGTCGGAACCAACTAGCACCGCACAATCATTATTTTCAGTGCAAGTTTGATAATTTAAATTATTAATTTTGCAAATTCCTTGACTACAACCAAAGTTGCCTTCATAACCCGGGCAAGTGGTTTCTACTCCCGCCGTATAAGTCTGACCGCAAGCTAAAGAAACCTGACAACAATTATCACCTTGGCAAGAAACTATATTGTTAGTATTAGGGTTGGCGGTATTTTTAATATAAACCTTGGGATCAGTTGAAATTTCCTTCTCGCCTTGAGATTGATTTTGAAAATAGGCCGAACTTGGTATGTTTAAAATACTAGCCTTACTGTAATCATCGCTGGTCCACTGCCAAAGATAATCCCGCGGTGAAACTTCTTGACCAACCGGACTACACTGATCGGGCTTACCCCAACCACGAGAACTGTGTTGTAATTTTTCACCAATAAAGCCATACTGACCAACCAAAGGAATACATTGAACTTTGGCTAAATCACACAAGGCTTCATTTTTATCCGGCGTTTCCGCTAAATCTTTTTTAGTTTTAAACACCCAAGAATAAGAGTTATTTTGGGTTAATTGACCGTCGCCACAACTACCACCATAAGCCCCTGGAATATTTTGACACTTCAAACAACTACTGCCACCATCACAATCTTCGCCAAATTCTATTTTGCCGTTGCCACAAATTGCTAGATTGTTATTACCCCGGTTTGGTCCATAAGGATAAGCCGTGCCACTGCAACTAGTGCTATTATTACAAACCGTAGCTAAAATAATATCACAAATATTTTTGCCGTTACCGTCTTTACCATATGTTTTACAATCTTTATACACATCATCATAATTGGCCTTATTTAATAAGCAAGTGTTAGCATCACAACCGCCATTTGTTTTCCAAGGTTCTAAATTTGGGCTACATTCTTCACCATAATCAAGCGTATTATTATTACAAAAAGCTTTATAGGGCACTTCGGCGTTAGTAGCGCCTTCCCAAACGCAGCCCGGTTTAGTAGGATCTTCCGTACCTCGGCAACCATCGCCGCTAACAATATTACTATCATCACAATCTTCACCAACTTCTACTTTACCATTACCACAAATTGCTTGGACTGTTTGATTAGTCTTAGTACTGCCTAAATTTAAACAGGTATTACTACAATAAATTTCGTCGGGTGCTTCGCATTCTTCATAGCCTGTTATTTTTCCATCACCACAATAATCTCCAGGGTTATTAGCATCATAATTGGCGATAATAAAAGCTTGGTCTACATAAATTATGTCACCGGCGTGAACTTCGCCAAATTCAATTCTAGGATTTAATTGAAGAGGAAATTGCGTATCAGCCTTAATAAGCACGGGAACAGTTAGAACTAATTGCCACTGCGAGCTATTCAATAATTTTACTTGACCATCAGCTTGCGGCAGACTACGATTATTCCCTAAATGAGTAAAGATATTAGAACCACCAAAGGTGGTGCTATAATATCTTGATTGATCATAAATCCAAACACCAAAAGTTACCGTTTTACCAGCTAAACTCGTATCGCTAATATTAATAAACTGTTCCAATCCACTTAAGGCTGTGCCACTAGCAACAACTTTAACGGCATAACGACCATCGCGTTTGACATCCGAAATTCCAGAGACAGTTGATCCTCTACGAGCCAACCAATTATTTGGTAAGTTACCGGTCCAAGCTTCAAAACTACTATTACCACTAGCTAATAAATTACGACTATTGCCCTCGCGCAGACAAATATTACTGCAACCATCGCCATTATCATTATTACTATCATCACATTCTTCAAGTCCGCCAGTGCTAAAATTTAAACCTTTTAACTCGGTATCTTTGAAGGATTTAATTCCTTGACTACCACCTTTAATCAATACTCGATAAAAAGTCTCAGGAATCAAATCTTGATTAGCTGGTTCAATTTGTAAAATTGTTCCCAGTTCGCCTATTGGCTCGTTTAAAATAGTCGGGACCGGGGCCACTGTACTTAAGTTACAGTTAGCGTCCGCGCATTTGTATAATAAAACATTATCTGAATCAATATTAGAAGGATTACTAACTTTAACGGAAGTTTTTTTGATATTTTCACTAAATCTGGCGCCAACTACCGCATTAATACAAGCCAGGTCACAGTTGGGCCAATTCTCCAAAATCCACAAACCGGTAAACTTAATTGTTAACAAACTCTGCCCAGGAAGTCCTTTACCATTATTATCATAAACCGTGTTAACCTTAACGGGACTACCAACCGGGGTTTGATTTTTAGCCAAAGCAATAAATGAATTTAAATTTGTCGCTCCCGAAGCGACAGCATAAGAATCACTACCAAAATTATTATCCGCCAAAGACCAATCCCAGGCTAGCGGGTTGTTTGACAATTGATTACAATTTGCGGCAATTGTTTTGCCATAAAAAGTTTTTGGTTGACCAACAAAGTTAGCTGTGGTTGCTTTAGGGTCTACTCTAACCGCGCTAACATCACACGCTGATTTAGTGGTAAATTCCCAAACATAGGCGTTACAATTTTTGCTACTAACACAACTATTTGCATCATACCCACTGCCCGAAATAGCTAAATTAGAACCAGCATAACAACTGCCACTAGAATTATCAAAATCAAAGCAACGATTTAATTGAATCATTTTACCGCCACGCGTACTTAAAACCCCGTTATCACCACCACGAATAATTACTCGATAAGTACCCGGCTCCATTAAACTGTTGTGACATTTTCCGTCGGCAGTTGACCAGGAACAACTTTTAATTTGCGTCAAACATTGGTCATAAGTAGTGTTATAAATCGCGCACTTATCTTTACAAGTATTCGCCACCCAACCGCAGTTAGAATCAGCCTGACAATTAGCTTGTTTATCACCAGGACTGCTATTATAAAATTCACATGATGGATTACTGGCCGGATCAAAACTAAAAGCCGTATAATCACCGCCGGGTTCAGTCAAACTAAAAGTCTTGGGGACTACCGAGGCAGTAGCCCAACCATTAATATCTTGCTTTTGAAAAATAATATTGCCACTTAGATTTTCAGCATTATTAGCCGGTAAGGTGTTGGGCTTAACTAAAGTATTAAACCTGGCGTAGACCAAGGCATTGGTACAGGCATTTTTACTACCACTGTACGGCGAGGGACTTTGCAGGGAATTATTATTACAATTTTCCTGTTCAATAATAAATGGATGAGAAAAATCAATAAACAAATTTCCGGAATCTTTTTTATCAACTGGTAAGGCGGCCTCTAGTTTCACTGGAATTTGATTGGTTTCATCAAGCGCTAACACACTGTTTTGAATGTGCTGTGTAGTGGCGGTGTAGTTAACTTTATCTTCTTTGGTATCACTACCATCCCAAGTTGCATCCCAAGGTGACCATTTATTTCCCGCATCTTCAACCGTAGCATTTAAAATTGTACAAACATTTTTAGTGGCCCGTTTAAAAGCAAAATAATCAATCGGTCGTTCTTTAGCGTAAGCAGTAAAAGGATCGGGTTGAGTTTCTACGCAACCAAACTGACAAAAATCCGGATTAGTACTGGTGGTGGTTTTAAATTGCCAAGAATAATCATTACCACGATTAAAAATATGCCCTTGCTCGTCTGTTATCTCACCACTAACAATAACTTTATACCAAGTATTGACGGTAAAATCGGCGCTTGGTAAAAATTCAAAAGCGCTTTCACCATTAACATTTTTTTTCTCAACTTGCTCATCATTTCCTTCGGTAACAAAAACTTTAGGATAATCAGCAGCCGGATTAATAGCCGTAGTATTAACACAAGTTTTGCCATCATTACATTTATAAACCTTAACCGTACCAGAATTAACCGTACCAGCATCCGCCCGACCAGTAAAGGTTAAAGAAACTACTGCATTAACACAAGCATCATAAGTCTCCTTACCTTGCTCCTGCCAACCTAACCAAGGCGTAGGTGAAGGCAAGTGTTTGCCGTCTAAACAAGCAACCTGTTGATCACACAAGATTTTTGGGCCAAAATTTGTTCCTTTGGTCCAAAAATCAAAAGAATACCAACAAGCCTGGGCGCTAATTTCGCATTGTCCCGTAGCCCGACAACTACCCGCATAATAAGAACTGCCAGCACAGCATTCTTGACCATTATCACACTCACTATTTTGATTACAACTATTTACCGTAAAATTATAACCATTACTTATTTGATCATTACTATTTTTCACCTTAACCTTGCCGGTAGTTGCTTTTAGCGGCACTTTGACATTAGTAATAACTTGATTTCCCCAGGTAAAACTAGCCGGAGTGACGCTTTGATTATTGTAAAAAATTACCTCTCCTTTGTTGGTAGAAAAATTGTCCCCAAAAATATAAATTTCATTTTGGTGCTCCCCAATAGTAATATTGCCGTACCCCGGCGCGGCTTGATTAGGTAATATTTTGCAAATACCAGGCTTAACTACATTATTTATTTCAAAAACCTTAGGCGATAAACCATCAGTAGTAGCCTGCTTTTGATCCGAACGAATTAAAGTAATAATCCCCGTAGTGGCCCCAGTTGGCACTTTAACGATTACCATATTGTTTTGCCAAACTGAATCCTGGCAAATCGCCGGAAAAGTATAGTTTGCTTCTACTCCCCCAAACAAGACCTTGCCGCCATCACGACTATTACTAAAATTACTGCCAAAAATTGTAACATAAGTACCAGGCCCGCCACTGATGGGGCTAAATTCAATAATCTCAGGTTCGCCCGCTAAAGTTGGTTTTACTTTATAACTAGCAGCATTACTATAAACATTGTCGATTAAAGCATAAAGATAACTTGTGCCCAGAGCTAATTCAGACGGCACTTGCCCCTTGCCAGCCGAAGCTGAACTAAAAGAAACCGGCTTAGCAACTAATTGCTGACCACTAGCTTTACCAAAAGTAATACTACGATTAGTGCCAGTGAATTCTCCATAAATATCAAAATTAGTTTTTACCGCACCAGAATTAGGATCAACTAAACAAATGCCTGGGTGTTTGCTTTGATCAACCGTAAACCAAGGCGCCGTAGTGGTGGCCGAAAAATGATCTTGGGATCTAATAATTTTTAACCAAACTGCTCTAGGATTATTGGTAGTAATTCGTAAACCAGCCGGCACCCTAACAATAATTTGATTATTCTGCCAATTATTATTACGACATTGGTTAGGAAAGGTAGTATCAGCATCAAGCCAAATGGTACCATTGGTAGTAGTGGCAATAAATTGTACTTTGCCAATATCACTACCAAAATAACGACCACCAATAGTAACATAAGTTCCTTCTTGACCATTATACGGACTTAACCAATCAATAACTGGTGGCTGAACACACAAACAAGAATTGACGTCACAAACATTAGAAGCGCACAAGTTATTACCTGGATCGCATTGATTGCCATTTTGCGAGTTGATATCGCAATTAGCCCCTAGACAAGCTCCACAACCAGAAGTTCCCCCGCAGTCAACTCCAGTTTCACCATGATTAGTCGTATTATTATTACCATCATCTAATAAGCCATTATTACACCAAGCCGGACGAGTAATTACTGCTACGGCCGTAGAGGTTTTTTGATTATCATCAAGATCATAAGCAATGGCATAAAGTTTATAAATTTGTTGGGCGCTATAACCACTCAAGTTCCAACTAAAGGTTGCTTCTAAAGGTGAGTTATTATTACCGACTTGTTCACTAATCAAAGACTGCTCGCCCTTAGCATCTTCTTGATAAAGCTCAATTTTATAAAGTCCACTATCGTCGGTAGCTAAAACTCTAACCTCATTATTTTGATCAATATAAACATTGGCATTATTTTGCGGAGAAATAATATTAACAACCGGCGCACCAATATCCCATTTTTCTCCAGTGGTAAAAACACTCCGATATGCTTTATCTAAAGTCTCGCCACTTTTACCTTTAATTCCAGAAACTGCTATTTCAAAAGTAGTATTAGCCGCGAAACAACCCGGTACTGTATTACCCTCATTACAATAAGCACTGGGTCTAAATTCTACCGTTTGAGGATTTTCATCAGTTGGTTTTAAAATAAAGTTACCACCCACTCCCGCCGCTGGTTCGCCAGGTGCCCCTTCAGCTAAAATTTGAATGTTGCCAGCCGTGACTGTAGTTGCATCAATTATCCGATTGAACTTAATTCTCACTACCACATTTCTAATTACTCCAACGCTTTTATCAACTGGGGAAATATCACTAATCGCAAAGTAATTACCCGGGCACTCGGCACTTAATTTAACACAGCTCGCCCAATAGCCTTTACCTGGTTCAGTCTGAACACATTGCCGATTACCCAAACAACCATCACTAGTATTACAACTTTGTGTCGCCGGTGGCGTACAACTTTCAAAGGTTGATTCCGAGGTGTCTTGCCAAAAACCAAAAACAAAACCCACGATCGCCCAAGAGGCCAGACAAATAACTAAACCAATGGCGGCGTTACGTAAAATCTTTTTAGCTTTATCAATTTGATCGGTATTACCTCGCGCCGTCATCCAAACAAAACCACCGTAAACAATAATAATTACGGCGATTAGGGTTAATAAACTCAAAAACCAATTAACTGCGTTAATCACAATTGTAGACAAAGGGGTTTTGGCCAAAGCAATACTGGCCAACATTGCTTCGCCAGTTGAGCCAGTACTCTGGGCCAAAACAAATTGCCCAACCACTAAAGACAGACCTAATAAAAAAACTGTGGTTAAGATTAAGCGGCTAAATTTTGATTTAAAAAATTTCATTTTAAAAATTATCACTAATATTCACTTTAACAAAACACTAAATTTTATTAACCACCGCCACCTTGATCAGGAGGAATCGGCGTTGGAATAATCACTGGTGGCGGCTGACTTACAATCGGCAAGTCAATAGAGGTAGGAACTATGGATAATGGTAAAACACAATAAGGATAAACTTTTTTATTACTAGAATTTTCTGAGCCCTCAACCCACCCTTCAATACTATTATTACTATAAGCTGTACAACCTGGGCCAGCGCAAGGAGCAAAACAATTTTGTCGCAAATCTTGCAGGCCCGAGCCAATTTCTAAATTATATTTACTGGATTCTTTAAACCCGGTTTGATTAATTTGGGCCTGACTATAATCTTTAACCGTATCTTGATTAGTATCTAAATTAATTCCGGTAATCCAATAACCCACTGCTGGCACGGAACGTGGAATAATTGTCAAGTAATGATAGGGATCTTGATTATTGCAAACTTGGCCACCACAATCCGTAGCAGTTTGACAAATACTACCTAACTTAGCGCCACTCTGACAAACCTTTTTACCATTTTCTAAAGTGTAGCCATAACCTGGCTTAAAAGTAGCCAATCGCATTAATTTACTAAATAAATTTGTTAGTTGATCGTTTAAACCAGGATTAGCTTCTACTACTTTGTCGTAATAAGGATTAGACAAGGCCTGACAAGTGGCGCAATATTCTCCCAAAGCATTTGGACATAAAGTTAAACCATCACTACAAACTCCCTTAACAACCCGCGGGGCTACTAGATCAACTTGATTATTAGTCCAAAAACTCCAAACTGCATCATCGCCCATTACTGTAGTAACCGGGGTTGAGCTGTATAAAGCAGTATTATTAAAATTATAAGGGATTAAACCGCTCTGGCTTTGTGGGCCTTGGGCGTAATCATTTTTATTAGCATCTAAAGAATTATTAGCCATATCCACTACGCCATCTAAACCCGTAGCTGCTTTCGGATAAGGCTTAGACTCTTTTAGACAAACTTTTTTGGCTTCGGTTGGATATAAACTACATTGATAACCTCCGGCACAATCAGCGCTACTAGCGCAACTTTGCAAGGTGGCGGCCGCCAAATCAACTTTTATTTGCGCGTCTCCTGGCAAACAATAAACTGCCTGACCGCAAGAATTAACTCCACATTCCGTACTACTAACAAATTCCACGGTACGATATTGATTACTAACCGTTATTTTTCCGGCAATTTCTGCCGGTGGAACACTATTATTAGGCGTCCCATTAACATAAGTAGCGATCTGTTTCACTAATAAATTACGATCTAAACTTATCGGGTCAATGGCTTTAGAAAAAGTAATCTGAATAATAGTATTCTTGGGCTGATCAACAACATCAGTAACAGTCGGGCCACTCTCTTCATCTTGGCCCCCAGCCAAATGGCCGGTGGTTGGTTGCAAAGCTAAACGACCAACCGCAGTAGTTTGCAAAGTAAAATTATTACCGGCCGCCCCTAAAGGTTTGGCTGATAAATTAATAACGTTACCAGAAACATCACTACTTAATAAAGAATTTAATAGCGCGTCGTTAGTAATTGCCTGAGAAATTTTAACTGCAGTTAAAGCTGTGTTGCTATCAAGTTTAATTTCATTACTTTTAGCCACACCCCCAGCGGCCACAAAAGTAAAAGTTTTACCCGCTATCATTAAAGTATCCGCCGCTTGACCTTTGACTAAAGTGACTTTCCATAATTGACCGTTGGCAAAAGCTGGTTCAGTTGCCGCGCGAGTTAAACTTAAACCCGCCCCTAAACTAATTGAGTCATTTTGAATGGCAACATTATTATTATCGTAAACATCTTCAGCCACCGTTGATCCACAACCCCAGTCAACTGCTACGGTGGTTACCGGATTATTAGTTGAAACACAAACCTCGACCGAATTACCAGTATAATTTTGAGCGTTGTTTATTTTCAAATTTGGCCAAGTACTGTTAGCTGCCACTTTAGCTACACTGGCGCTAGTCGTTAAAAACGTTCTGGGTTGACTATTAACCGTAATACTACCAGTCGCACGACTGGAGTTTTTAATTATCGCAACCACCCCGTCATGTAAATCATCAGGAATCGGTAAAATTTCAATTATCTGAGGTGGCACTAAATCTAGTTGTCCATTAGTATAAAAATTCCAAACATAATAATTTTGGCAATTAGTACCGGAACAAACAAAGGCTGAATCACCACTAGCTTTTTCAATGTTGGCCGTTAATTTAACTTCTTCCTTAATTTTTTGATTTTGTTCTCCTAAAGGATTTTGCGGTCTAAACATAAAAGTTCTGCTGTCCGCTGTATAAGCGTCAATTTTTTCCGGAAGAACTGTCGTGGCGGTAGTTGGATTATTTAAATCTAAATATTGAGTGATAGCCACGCTATTGCTTTTGACTGTGCCTCTATAAATCCCCTGACTATCTGGGTCACAAGCAGTTTTTGGTTGGCAATTAATAATTGAGTTAACATCCATTTTTTCCTTAAAAGTCACGGCAATTTTGGTATCTCGTGACACATCTTGTTGATCACGCGCCGGATAATGACTTTGGATAATTCCTCCGCCCAACCAGCCGCAACCCGGACAATCTACTATCGGTGGCGTCACCGGCGCTGGCTCTTGCCAACCACCAGTCCACCAACCCACAATAAAACTAACAATTATTAAAGACGATAAAATTAAAATCAAACCAATAACGGTATTTTTTAAAACCTGCTTGGCCTTATCAATCTGGTCTTGATTACCACGCGAAGTCATCCATAAAAAACCACCATAAATAATCATTAACACGGCGATAAAAGTTAGCAAACTCAAAAACCACCTAATGACATTTAAAATAATTGTCATTAAGTCGGTTTCGGTGTAAATTGCCAAACGGCTTAAACCCAAGGGATCTTGCGGGGCCGCCAAAACAATTTGCGGCAAAATAAATAACATTACCCCCAAGAGAGTTACTAGTTTAATTTTTAGCCATAATTTTTTTTGCATGGAAATTATAATTAGGCTAAATTAGTTGGCCCCTTAACCCAAGGCCTCTTTAACTAATTTACTCACTAAACTACCTTCAGCCGCCCCCGCTACTTCCGCAATCACCAGAGGCATCACTAAACCAAAATCTTTGGCCCCAGCGGCGCCGGTTTGTTTAATTTTATCTAAAACTATCTGCTGAACTTGTTCAATAGTTAATTGTGGTGGCAAATATTGCTGTAAAATTTCTAATTCCTGTTGTTCTTTGGTTGCCAATTCTGGCCGACCACCGGCCGTATAAGCCTCAATCGCTTCCTGGCGTTTTTTAATTTCCGTTCGCAACACTGCTAAAGCCTCTGTATCCGTTAATTCCTTGGTGGCATCGGCCGCAGTTTTACGCGCCGCGATTTGTTTATTCTGCCAAGCTGCATTTAACATTTTTAAAGTTTCAACTTTAACCGCTAGCCTAGCTTTTTGTGCTGCTACTAACTCTAGTTTAATTGTTTGTACTAAACTCACAAATTAATTATTTATGAATTAAAGTTTAACGTTTTTTACCGCGATAACTGGTTTCTTCTGGTAATCTACCAATTTTGCGTAGATATTCCATTTTAGAAACAATTTGTGAACGGCGAGCTGCCGCCGAGCGTTTTGCTCGTTTGTTTTTTGGGCGTTCATGAAACCGTACTTTTTTGGCCTGAATCAGCCGACCACTATGAATTACTTTCTTATTAAAGCGACGTAACATGCTTTCAAAAGATTCGTTTCGTTTACGTTTAATTTCAGACATAAGCCACCTCCTTTGCAGTATAAGTTTGATCTCCCACCATTTTATCCAGTTTTTTTCTTAATTCCGTAGCCGTCTTTTTAAAATCAATAACTTCTTGGGTACCACTTTCCATTTCTCTAATTAAGATTGTTTGATCCGCCATTTCTTGTTGACCTAAAATTAAACTAATCTTAACTCCTAATTTATTAGCCACCTCTAATTGCTGTCGTAAACTATCTTTATAAAAAGAAGCGGAGATCTTAAAACCCTGACGACGTAATTCTTCGTATAAAACCATCGCTTTCAATTTAGCTTGTTCCCCTAATTGGGCGACATAAACTTCTGGCACATAAGGTTCGCTAAATTCTTGACCCTTTTCTTTCAGTTGCAAAACTATCCTTTCTATGCCCAAAGCCAAACCGGCCGCTGGCGTTGGCACGCCGCCTAAAGTTTCTACCAAATTATCGTAACGACCACCGGCTCCCAAAGCATTTTGGCTACTCGCCTTTTCTTGTTTAGGCCAATATTCCCAAACGGTTTTAGTATAATAATCAAGACCGCGAACAATTTGCGGGTTTAAACTATAAGACACTTCCCAATTATCTAAATATTCCAAAACTTTCATTAAATGACTTTTACATTCTTCACATAAATGATCCACAATTTGTGGCGCTTCCGCTTTTAACGACTGACAAGATTCTTCTTTACAATCCAATAATCGTAATGGATTTTTGCTTAGACGTTTTTTACAATCAAGACACAACTGTCTAGTTTTACTACTATAATAATTAACCAAACGAGTTTGATAATTTGGCCGACAAACCGGACAACCCAAACTATTAATAACCACTTCGGTTTCTAAACCTAAATTTTTTAAGATGGTAAAACCCAAAAAGATTAATTCCGCATCAACGGCCGGATGTTTTTCACCGACCACTTCCAAGCCAAATTGTTGAAATTGTCGTAACCGACCAGATTGGGGATTTTCCCGCCGAAAGGCTTGGCCCACATAATATAATTTAACCGGTTGAGACAAATTAACCATGCCGTGCTGTAAATAAGCGCGCACCACCGAAGGTGTAACTTCGGGGCGCAAGGCGACATTTTCGCCACTCTTATCAACAAAAGAAAACATTTCTTTTTCTACAATATCCGTAGTTTTGCCCGTCCCTCTAACAAATAAGCCCGTTTCTTCTAAAATTGGTAAATCAATTCTTTTAAAACCATACAAATTGGCCAAGTTGATCGCTGCCGTTTTAACCGCTTTAAAAAACTTTTGATCGGTTGGCAAAATATCTTTAAAACCTTTTAAGGTTTGCCAAGTACCAAAAGATTCCACCGCCTTAACGGCCGCGGCCGGTTCTTTAGGTTTAAACTTCTTTAATTTATTTTTTTTCGGTCTACCCATGATATTAAAATTTAAATTTAATTACTGTATTCTGGCACCGCAAAGATGGCCAAACGATCAAATGGCCAACCCCGCACCCAAGTTCTACCAATTATATACTTCAACGGCAAAGTACCAAAGACCCGAGAATCTAAACTGGCAGGACGATTATCTCCCATCACAAATAGTTCCTCTGAACCTAAAACTTTTTCATAATTTTTACCCGTCGCAGTAAAAGTTTTAGCCCCATTTAAATAAGGTTCGTCCAGTTCAAAACCTTGCGGATTGGCTTTATTATAAATATACACTCGACCTCCGGCGATTTTAACAGTTTCTTCCGGCAAACCGATTACTCGTTTAATAAAATACTGCCGAGGATCTAAAGGATAACGAAAAACTATTACTTCGCCACGCGCCGGATCCCGAAACCGAAAAGAAATTTCATCCACAATCAAATAATCATGATCATAGTAGTTTGGCTCCATGGAGGCACCCTTAACATAGTAAGGTTGAATCAAAAAATATCTAATTGGCAAAATAATCGCCACGGAGATAACCACTACCTTAGACACCTCCCATAAAAACCGTCTGGCATTTTGCCACCAGCCTTCTGGTTGAAAATTCAAAATTTGCTCGATTTCTGGTTGATCCTTAACTTTTGGCTTTAAAGAAAACATTTTATTTTAATAATATTGATTAAATCTTAAGCTTAGTTTTAAACAAAATGTGGGTGGCATAGGACTCGAACCTATGGCCTTTGCAATGTGAATGCAACGCTCTAACCAACTGAGCTAGCCACCCCTAGCCAACCACTCAGCTAATCATTAGGATTTGACTAAATTGCTCCTAATTTTGAAAAACCGGTCTTAGTTTATAAAAACAACCCCTAATTAACCTCACCCATAAAACTATCCCCAGTTTCTAAAGCTGGTATCATTATAATAGAATTTATATTTTTTTGCAAATTATACTACACCATAAAAGACCAATCAAAAGCAAGACAATTGCCAAAAGCTGATTTTTGGGTTAAAATATAACTTATGATTACCAAAATTAAGATTGACTTTCTTCAACCAGAGGCCGAAAGCCCCAAACGCTCCAATAAATCCCTGATTGCTATGGCCCTTGCGCTAATTGGCTTACTTGGTTTATTTTTTTATTTAGATTTATTACCTTATTATCCCAATAAACAAGCCAACTTAGAAAAACCCACTTTTATTCAACAATTAAAAATGTTAGTTTCTAGCCCCGAAAGAAAAATTACTGGCGAAGAAGTTGATCGAGTTAACATTTTACTTTTGGGGGTTGGCGGTAAAAATCATGCTGGTACCGAACTAACCGATACTATTTTACTAACTTCTTTAAAACCTTCAACCAAACAATTAGCTTTAATTTCCATTCCTCGAGATTTAGCAGCAAATTATGGCAACGGCGTTTGGCGAAAAATTAACGGCTTAAACGCTTTGGCGGAAGAAAAAAATAAAAATAGTGGCGGTAGTGCAACTGCTCAAGCTGTTAGTAATATCTTACAACAAGAAATTCCTTATTATATTAAAATAGACTTTACGGGTTTTGAAAAATTAATTGATGAATTTGGCGGCGTTGATGTTTACGTGGAAAATACTTTTGACGATTACCAATACCCGGTGGCCGGCCAAGAAGAAGCCTTAACAGACGCCCAACGTTATAGTCACTTACATTTTGATAAAGGCTGGCAACATTTAAACGGCGAGCGCGCTTTGCAATATGCTAGGTCGCGCCATGCGGCTGGGATAGAAGGTTCGGATTTTGCCCGCGCCCGACGTCAACAAAAAATTTTAGAAGCCCTAAAAACTAAAATTTTTTCTTTAGGAACTTTTATTAACCCTTATCGGTTAGAAGCTTTGGTTTCTACTTACCAACAAAATGTCAGCACCAATTTAAAACTTTGGGAAATTTTAAGACTGGTCAGTTTAGTCAAAAAAAATACTGACCAAAAAATTATTACCGAAGTATTTGATAATAGTTTGAGCAGTCCCTTAACTGAACAAACCGTTAACGGTTCCTATTTGCTAATTCCTAAACTTGGTTGGGGAAATTTTTTAGAACTCCAAGATATTACGGCTAATATTTTTAACCAGGCCGAAAATATAACGGTTAGCGAAGAAAAGGCCAAAATTATTGTGGAAAATGGCACGTTAACCAACGGTTTAGCCAGTCAAATCGCTAAACAATTACGCGCCCAGGGCTTAACTGTTTTATTTACTCGCAATGCCTTAAGCCAAGATTACAACCAAACCATTATTTATGATTTAACCGCTGGCCAAAAATCTGCCACCGCCAAAATTTTACAACAACATTTTAATACTTCGCCCCAAACCACTTTGCCCGGCTGGCTACAAGATCAAACAAAAGATGCCTCCTTACCCCAAATAGATTTTTTAATTATTCTAGGCGCTAACACTGCCTCACTCACTAATTAATTTTATGAGCAAATCAACCTTGTTAAATATCGCTATTGTCGGACGCGCCAACGTGGGCAAATCAACTCTCTTTAACCGTCTAGTAGAAAGAGACCAGGCCATGGTTTCAGACCTGGCCGGAACTACTCGCGATGTTAACTACGGCTTGTGTTGGTGGCAAGGACGCCCTTATCAAATGATTGACACCGGCGGCTTAGATATCGCCAAACCAGCCAACACCATTGAACTAGGTATTATTAAACAAGCCCGCAAAGCTTTAAAGCAAGCGGATTTAATTTTATTTTTAATCGATGCCAAAACCGGAGTTTTGCCCGGCGATAAATTGGTTATTAAACAATTTCAATCCAGCAAAAAACCAATCCTCTTAGTAATCAATAAAGCGGATAGCTTGCGTTTACGCCAACTTAATAAAGAAATTTATGGCCTAGGTTTAGGTGAACCAAATTTTGTATCCGCCAGTAATGGTTCTGGCGTAGGTGATTTGTTGGATGTTATTGTGGCCAAACTACCCACCTTACAAACCGAACCAGAAGTTGTGCCTTCCATTAAGTTGGCAATTTTGGGCAAACCTAATGTGGGCAAATCTTCCTTATTAAATTCTCTACTCGGCGAAGAGCGAGTAATTGTTTCGGAAATTCCTCACACTACTCGCGAAGCCCATTATGTAGATTTTAATTATGAAGGACAAAATTATACTTTGATTGATACCGCCGGCATTCGCAAAAAAGCCAAAGTTTCCGCCGGTTTAGAAAAATCTTCCGTGGACAAAAGTTTAGCCGCCGCGGCCAAAGCCGATGTGGTTTTATTAGTCACCGACGTGGTTTCGGATTTATCTACCCAAGACAAACACTTAACCGAAGAAATTGCCAAGCATCAATCTAGTGTAATTATTTTGGCCAACAAGTGGGATTTAGCCACCACCAAAAATGAAGAAACGATTAAAAAAGTTTATCAATACTACCAAAAAATCTTTTCTCACTTAACTTGGGCGCCAATTATGTTTGTCTCAGCCAAAACTGGTCTGAATGTTAAAAAAATTTTTAAGCTGGTAAAAGAAATTTACGAACAACGCCATCGTCAATTATCCGAAGAAGAACTGGCCGTCTTTTTAAAAAGCGCTTTGCGCCAACATTTACCTTCCAAGGAAGGTCATCATCGCCTAAAACGTGGCGGTAATCGACCAGCCAAATTAATGGTGTATCAAATTGAACAATCAGGCACCAATCCACCGCGTTTTGTGTTAACTGTTAACAACGACCAACTCCTACATTTTTCTTTACTCCGCTTTTTTCAAAATCGCTTACGGGAATATTTCAAAATTGTCGGCACCCCGATTATTTTAACGACCAAAGAAAAAGGGAAATAGTCAAAAATAAATATCAACTAAAAAACAGGCCCAAGCCTGTTTTTTGTATTTATACTATTTTAAAAAAATAAAAACTAAAGTCTAAAATCAAAAACCAAAGATCAAATAATACTCACCCCAAAACGGCCGGCATCGCTGGGAACGGGATCGTCCGGAGCGTACTGATCCAAAAAGACCCGCGCATCGCTACGATCGAAATAGGCGCTCGGCACTTTGTCAGTTTCTTTAAAATAACTATTAAGTAACCAACAAGCCTTACCCGAGCCTTCCCAGTTATCAATCACTTGCTTGGTTTGGGCTAAATGGGTTAGGGCATAAACTAACCAGGATTCTGGGGTTAAACCTTGTTCACCTTTATACTGAGGGTCGGTTTGAAGTTGTTTAAGATAGTTATTGGGTGATTGGTTAGATTCTGGCTGCTGACGACCATTAACGGTTTTGCCTT
Source organism: Candidatus Buchananbacteria bacterium (assembly GCA_041665005.1). Classification (GTDB taxonomy): domain Bacteria; phylum Patescibacteriota; class Patescibacteriia; order 2-01-FULL-39-33; family JBAYJR01; genus JBAYJR01. Next base: position 84,611 of record JBAYJR010000003.1, on the reverse strand, counting down.
TGCTTTCAGCTGGAAGGTCGGGCAAGTCTTCAAGTAACAGGACTTGCCAGGCTTGGGTGGGTAAAAGTTCCTGTTTGGTTTTACCTTGATGAGTAGTTTTGGAGTATGCTTGGGGGAAATATACCAAATCCCCTTTTTCATCAGCCTTTGCGTATCCAGCCCAATCATTAATAGGCTCTTCCGTGAGCTTTAAGGGTTTATTTTGGGTATCCAAGAGCTTACCTTGTTGGTGGTGTTCGCTTAGAGCGTCGCCGTAGGCTTTAATTAGATAATCTAGAGGTAAACCGAAAGGAACGATAACTAATTTAACAAAGCCTTGTGGGATTTTGGTTTCCAAAAACTTGCGTTTTTCTATTATCATTTCTTCAATCTTTTCTAGAGTAGGTATGGGATATTCCTTCTTATTAATTGCTTCAATGCCTAATTTGCCAGTGGAGAGGGTTTTTAGGAGGCCTGATTTTAAGAGAAGGTTTTTTTGGAATTCATATTGGGCTTTAAGATTTTCTTTAGTTAGTTCGGGGGTTTCTAGCCAGAGTTCGTTTTGGAGGTCTTGGAGGGTTTGTTCTAATCTAAATTTAGCATCTCTGATAAAAATAAGATCATTGGACTTTTTGGAGTTTAAATCTTTAATTTTAGTAAATTCCAAATCAAACTCTTTTTTAAACGCTTTAAGAGATTCTAATTTGATAGTAAGTTCTTTGCAGGATTGAGGCATATAAATTTATTTAACTAACTGCTTTATTTTATTTAATCTACCTTATCACCATCCCAAACCAAAATTCTGCCATCACCATAACCTGAAAAAATCCGACCGTCGGGCAAAACACTTAGGGAGGCTGCAGCGGAAAAATATCTACCTTCAGCTTTTTCATCCAAAGTTTGAGCTTTAACATATTTACCCTGCTGATTTACCTCCCAAATTATAACGCCACCCCTACTATAACCCGCAATAATTCGGCCGTCCGGTAAAACTTGCATGGCACATATATAACCAGAATCCGACTCCTTAAAACTCTGGCCTTCATAATAAAAGCCTTGCTGATCTGCTTCCCAGATTATAATATTGCCACTTTTATTATAGCCAGCAACCATTCGACCGTCGGGCAAAACTTGCAAAGCAAACACTGTCTCGACACCCCCTGCATTAAAAACTTGGTCTTCAAAATATTTACCTTGCTCATCTGTTTTCCAAATTACAATCGGGCCCTCAGCATAACTGGAAACAATTCGACCGTCAGGCAAAACTTGCATGGTGTTTAGAGGCATTCCATATCCCTCCTTAAGAGTTTGAGTTTTGAAATATTTACCTTCCTTATCTAAATCCCAAATTACAATCTGACCTTTTTCATAACCGGCGATAATCCGACCATTAGGTAAAAATCGTAAGTTATTCACCAGGCCAAGTTCCTCCTCTCCTTCCTTAATAACTTGCGCCTTATAACAATTACTAACTTGGTCTAATTCCCAAATTATCATAGCGCCACTATCATAACCAACAATAATCCGACTATCTGGCAAAACCTGCAAAGCGTAAGGAATGTCTGCTCTTTTGGTCTTAAGAATTTGTTTTTTATAATAACCACCCTGTTGATGTACTTCTCTAATTATAATAGCTCCATCATCACCACCCGAAACAATTTGGCCATCAGGCAAAACCTGAATGCTACGCACCGCGACAGTATGTTCATTAAGAGCTTGAATTTTATGATAATTTTTTTTCTTTTCTACCGCGCCAGGCATTTTAAGAGAATCAAAATAAAACCCTTGCCATTCAATTACGACAATTTGTTTCTGAAACTCTTTAAGTTTTTGTTCTAAATTATTTTTAATATCTCTAACCAAAACTAAATCCTCCAGCTTGCCTGTTTGCGGTAGGCCAATTAACTCCAAATCAAGCTTTTCTTTAAGCACTTTAAGAGATTCTAATTCACTGGTAAGCCTTCGGCAGGATTGAGGCATAAAATTAAAAAATAAACTTTAAGTGATTACTTCCCGAGCACAAACAAGGCTAATTTGGACACGGTCGACATGTTCCATAATTCTGACTTTACCCATAGTATAACCAACCGTAAGTGGGTAGCCCAAAAGACCAAATGAACTACAACACATAGTCCGGCAGTCAACATCTAGCTGTTGCCCAGTTTCCTTAAAATATTTTAGACCATGCAAAAGACGTTCCTCTAGAGTTTCTGTTGTTAAATTTTGTTGCTCAATTTGCTCGACTGATATGTTTTTTAATTCTACGTTTGCCTCTTGATTATCACGCACCCAAAAAGCATAAGCCGCTTCCGTGGTACGTTCAGAAATAGTACTATCAAGCTCGGAAGAAAAAATCCTACCAACCTCACCGCAAACTTCCTTAGTTTTAAGCCAAAGCTGTTCCGCCGTTAAGCCTTGGGCCATAATTATTAATCGATCAAAGCCTTCCCGTTTTTCCGGAATTTTTATACCAGACAAATCACACTCCAGACCAAAAACTGTTTGATAAAAATCTTGCCAATCAAGTTGCGGAAGTTTTTCTCGAAGCTCTTTTAGGTTTTGTTCTAATTTAGTTTTAGCATTTCTAACCAAAGCTAAATCCTCTGTCTTGCCTGTTTGGGGTAGACTAGATAATTCCAAATCAAACTCTGCTTTTAGTTGCTTAAGAGATTCTAATTTGGAAGTAAGTTCTAAACAAAGTTGGGGCATATAAATTTATTTATTCTACCTTATCGCCATCCCAGATTTTAATAGTGTCATCACGACTACCAGAAACAATGCGGCCATCGGGGAGGACTTGGAGGGTGAATACATAATCGGCATGTCCTTTGAGGGTTTGTATATTTTGATATTTGCCTCGGCTGTCTGGTTCCCATATTTTAATAGTATTATCATAACTACCCGAAACAATACGGCCATCAGGGAGGACTTGAAGGGTACGCACACCCATAAGATACCCTTCGAGAGTTTGAATGTTTTTATAGTTGCCTTGGCTGTCTGGTTGCCAGATTTTGATAGTGTTATCACCACTACCCGAAACAATACGGTCATCAGGGAGGACTTGGAGGGTACGCACAGAACCAATATGTCCTTCGAGGGTTTTAGTATTTATATAGTTGCCTTGGCTGTCTGGTTGCCAGATTTTGATAGTGTTATCATCACTACCCGAAACAATACGGCCATCGGGGAGAACTTGAAGGGTGAACACAGAACCAGTGTGTCCTTCGAGAGTTTGGGTGTTTTTATAGTTACCTTTACTATCTGATTGCCAAATTTTGATAGTTTTATCATCACTACCCGAAACAATACGACTATCAGGGAGAACTTGGAGGGTGGAAATAGAATCAGCATGTCCTTTGAGGGTTTGTGTATTTTTATAATTACCTCGTCTGTCTAATTGCCAGATTTTAATAGTTTTATCATCACTACCAGAAACAATGCGTCCATCAGGTAAAACTTGAAGGATACGCACAACACCAATACATTCTTTGAGAGTTTTAGTGTTTTTATAATTACCTCGGCTGTCTGGTTGCCAGATTTTAATAGTCTTATCACCACTACCCGAAACAATGCGACCATCAGGTAGGACCTGGAGAGTGAACACAGCATTAGCATGTCCTTCGAGAGTTTCAATTACATGATAATTTATTTTCTTTTCTACAGCGGTTAGTCCTCGGGGAGAATTGACATAAAACTCTTGCCATAATATTTTTGAGATTTGCTCTAGCTTTTGCTCTAATCTTATTTTAGCTTCTCTAACTGAAACTAAATCCTCTGATTTATTATGACTTAGACTTTGCGCTTTGATTATCTCCAAATCAAACCCTTGTTTAAGTTGTTTAAGAGATTCTAGTTTGGTTGTAAGTTCGGGGCAAAGTTGGGGCATATAAATATTTCAAAATTTAACTGGTGTTTAAAAGCTAAACTGTGTCTATCTTAACAAAAACCCATACTTTTTACAAACAAATTAGGCTAGAATAAGCGAGTAAGCAATTAAGCACATCAGCAGGTAAGCAAACTCGGGATAACAAGGGATTAGATCCTGAACCTTGCGAAGCCCCAGCGATTAAGCTAAAATATAATCATCCTCCACTTTCTACTTTATACTTTATACTTTCCCCTTTATACTTTCAACTACCCAACCCTATGCATTTAATCATCGGCCTAGGTAACCCTGGCAAAACTTATAACCACACCAAACACAATTTGGGTTTTTGGGCGGTGGAAAAATTAGCTAAAGAATTAGCGGCCAGCACTTGGCGAAAAAATACTAAGTTCCAAGCCGAATTAGCCGAAAGTAAAGTGACCGGCGAAAAAATAATTTTAGCCAAACCGCAAACCTATATGAATTTATCCGGCCAAGCGGTCCAAAAAATTACTAATTTTTATAAAATCAAGCCAGCTGACCTAATTATTATCCATGACGATTTTGATCTAACTCAAGGCCGCTTTAAAATTAGCCTTAATGCCTCGGCCGCCGGACATAACGGCGTGGCTTCTATTATTAAAGAACTGGGGACGCAAAATTTTATTCGTTTACGGCTAGGCATTAAAAATCCTGAACAAAAAAATAAAGCGGAAAACATTGTTTTAAGCAAACTAACCGCTGACGAAAAAAAACAACTAACTAAACTCTGGCCTAACCTATTAAACGCCATCAACTTAATTTTAGCCGGAGAATTGGCCCAGGCCAGCAACTTATACAATCAACGCTAAACCTTTTTATTCAACAAAAAAATCACTCCGCTAACCGGGGTGATTTTTATAACTAAAGTGTTCAACAAACAGCCACCTACCAGTGTGGAACGTTTAGGAACCATCCTAAAGTCCCAGCTTTAGGCTATCAGCGTGGTAGGAGGGAACCAGGCTCTCGCCACTGATAGATAGCTGTTTATTGGACAATTTCAATTAACTCCTAGTGATTATATAGTATAGCATAGGTTAATAATTTTGTCAATACCTGACAAAAATAATTTCTGGTAAAAAAACCGCTAAATTTTATTAATTTAGCGGAGGAAATTAAATTCCAACTGTTCAGCGACCACAATTACTTTTTGATAAGCCCTTCCCAAAACAAAAGCTTTTAAGGTAGAGGAATTAATAAAACTAAGATTAATCCCCCAATTTTTACAAAGCTCTCTTTTATGAGAAGAAACATACCCACAAGCCTGGGCTTCACTGTAGGCCGAACATTCCACAAAACAATTTGGGTTTAAATCATACTCAACCCGATAACGCAATTTAACTTTTTTGAACTGTAAATTTTTGGTCCTGTTCTTACTACAGCCCATTATGAGCGCCTCCCTTTTCTGTAAATTTTATCTCTCTTTCAATGATCTTTCAATAATTTTTTTTGATATTTTATTATATCCCCCTTTTAAATCTTTGTCAAGATGGTCTAAAAAGTTTTATAATAACTAAATATTATTTTAACTTATCTTATGTCTTCAACTGATTTACCTTTTTGGCTAGCTTTTAATCAATTTACTAAACTCGGGCCGGTTAGATTTAAAAAACTTTATTCTTACTTTCCAAATTTACAAACCGCCTGGGCGGCTAGTTTATCCGAATTAATAACTTGTGGCTTAGAACCTGACTTAGCCCAAGAAATTATTAGCCGTCGACCGCAAATTAACCCGGAAGCAGAATTAACAAAATTACACACCGAAAAAGTACAGGCCGTAACAATTTTAGAAGAAGCCTACCCGCCATTACTCAAAGAAATTTACAGCCCCCCGCCAATCCTTTACTATCGTGGCACCTTAGATAATAATCGTGATCGTTTTGCTTTGGGCGTCGTCGGCACTCGCAAGGTTTCACCTTATGGTCAACAATTAATTGACACCTTAATTATCCCCTTGGTTCAAGCCGGCTTAACAATTGTTTCCGGCCTGGCCTTGGGAATTGATACTTTGGCGCATCAAGCAACTTTACAAAATCAAGGTCGCACCCTTGCCGTGCTGGGTTCGGGTTTAGCTTGGTCTAGTCTTTATCCCACGCAAAATCGCTCACTGGCCGAAAAAATTATTGCCGCTGGCAGTTTAATGGTTTCTGAATTTCCTTTGAGTATGCCACCTTTGGTGCATAATTTTCCTTTGCGCAATCGTATTATCTCCGGTTTGTCTTTGGGTACTTTAATTATTGAAGCGCCGGCCGAATCTGGCGCCTTAATTACTGCCAAGTATGCCCTAGAACAAAATCGTGAGGTTTTTGCCGTGCCGGGCAACATTTATCACCCCAATTCGGCCGGCACCAACAATCTAATTAAACAAGGAGCCATAGTGGTTACTACCGCCCAAGATATCTTGGGCGCCCTTGACTTAAAAACCGTTTCCAGTTATATTACTGCTCACGCCATTGTCCCCGAAAGCCCGGCTGAAGAAAGTCTACTTAAACATTTGAACCGCGAACCAATTCATATTGATAGTTTGGCTAAGTTGACTAAGTTAAACATTAGCACCGTGGCCGCTACCTTGGCCGTTATGGAAATCAAAGGCAAAATAAAAAATCTCGGTGGACAAAATTACGTTTGCGCGCGATAATACTAAAGGATAACTTTAAAATTATTTTCTCATCTATGAATTTAGTAATTGTAGAATCCCCCACTAAAGCCAAAACCATTTCTCGCTTTTTAACTAAAGATTATAAAGTGGAGTCTTCGTTTGGCCATATTCGTGATTTGCCCAAAAGCAAAATGGGTATTGATATTGAGCACGATTTTACTCCGCAATATGTAATTCCGACTAAAGCTAAAAAAGTAGTCACTACTTTAAAAAAATTAGCCACTAAAGCAGACAACATTTACTTTGCAACTGATCAAGACCGCGAAGGTGAAGCAATTTCTTGGCATCTGGCCCAAATTTTTAAAACTCCTGAAGCTAAAATTAAACGTATTACTTTTCATGAAATTACCGAAGAGGCAATTTTGCACGCTTTAAAAAATCCTCAAGCGCTGGATTTACATATGGTAGACGCCCAACAAGCTCGTCGCGTTTTAGATCGCTTGGTGGGTTATGAACTTTCGCCATTTTTGTGGAAAAAAGTTACTAAAGGTTTATCGGCCGGTCGCGTCCAATCCGTCACCGTTCGTTTGATTGTAGAACGCGAACGGGAAATTAAAGATTTTAAAATTGAAGAATACTGGACCATCGCCGGACAATTTGCTCCGCAAAACAATCTTCAACAAATTTTTAAAGCTAACTTACGACAAGTTGAGGCTAAAGTTTTAGAAAAATTTTCTATCACCACCGAAGCGCAAGCCCAAGAATTAGTTAACCAAATCGGTCAACAACCTTTTACCGTGGCCGATTTAACTAGTAAGAGCACCCTAAAATTACCCAATGCTCCGTTTACCACTTCTACTTTACAACAAGAAGCTAACCGTCGCCTAGGATTTTCTGCCAAACAAACCATGATGATTGCACAACAACTCTATGAAGGTGTGGACTTAGGACCACAAGGTTCGGTAGGTTTGATTACTTATATGCGCACGGATTCAGTAAATCTGGCCGAAAAATTTTTAACCGAAGCTCATCAATATATTATTGACAACTTTGGCGCTAATTATACCACTCCCAAACCTCGCCATTTTTCTAAAACCCAAAAATCAGCCCAAGAAGCTCATGAAGCCATTCGCCCTACCGATGTTAAACTGGCTCCTCAACAAATTGAAACTTTTTTAAACGATAACCAATTTAAACTTTACCAATTAATCTGGCAACGGGCCGTGGCTTGCCAAATGGCCGGAGCCAAATTAGAAAACGCCGCCGCCGATTTAATTTCGCAAGACCAAAAATTTATTTTCCGCGCCAATGGTCAAGTGGTTAAATTTGATGGCTGGCTAAAAGTCTACCCCGTCGCCACCAAAGAAGAACTCTTGCCCGCTTTGCAAGTTAAAGAAACTATTGTAAGCCAAGAGATAAAATCTGAACAACATTTTACCCAACCACCCGCCCGCTACACCGACGCTTCCTTGGTTAAAGCCCTGGAAGAATATGGCATTGGTCGGCCTTCCACTTACGCGCCAACTATTTCTACCATCATTGATCGTGGTTATGTGGAACGCGAAGAAAAACGGCTCAAGCCTACCGAAATTGCTTTTATCGTCATTGATTTATTAATCAAACATTTTCCGCAAATTGTAGATTACCAATTTACCGCCAAACTAGAAGATGATTTGGATGCTATCGCCGAAGGTAAAACCGAATGGGTGCCGGTGATTAGTAATTTTTATCATCCTTTCAAAGAATTACTTAACGAAAAAATGGAAGAAGTAAAAAAATCCGACATTATGCCGGAAGAAAAAACCGATGAAGTTTGCGAAAAATGTAATTCACCAATGATTATTAAACGGGGACGCTATGGCAAATTTTTGGCCTGCTCTAATTTTCCGGATTGCAAAAATACCAAAAAAATTGATAAGAACGGCCAAGAAATTCCGGAACCTTTAATTTTAGATAAAAAATGTCCGGATTGCGGCGCCCCTTTACAGCAACGGGTGGGTCGTTATGGTCCGTTTGTTGGTTGCTCCAAATATCCCGATTGTAAATATATTGAAAAAAATAACGGCACCGGAGTCGCTTGCCCGCAGTGTGGCGTGGGCGAAATTGTTTCCAAGCGCGGACGAGGCCGAGTTTTTTATGCTTGCAATAAATATCCGGATTGCAAATTTGCCCTCTGGTCCAAACCAACCGGCGAAAAATGCCCCAATTGCCAAAGCTTAATCGTCTACGGCAAAAATGGTTCCCTGGTCTGTAGCAAAAAAGATTGCGGTTATACCAAAGAAGCAGTTTAAAAATTATCAATTATAAAAACCGACTAATAAATATTAGTCGGTTTTTGTTTTTTTAAAAATTCCAGCAGAAGCACCCCGAGTCTCCGCTACGCGGGGCGGACTGAATAACAATTGAGCATCAAGGATTAAAAAAAATAAAAAATTTACAAAATTACCTTACGGGCACGTAATCTTTTATAATCCGTGCCAATCTTAGATAAGTCGGTATCAAGACCAAGCAAATTAACCAGAGTCTCAGTATAATTATTACAATCAATACAGGGCATCCGACCAAATTTATCAACTGAACCACTACATAAAGTTTGGCTTTGATAATCTAAACGACGACCTGTTTCCTTAAGATATTTCAAATCGTGTAACAAACGCTCCTCTAGTGTCTCGGCCACTGGTTCTCGCTCTTTAACTTGTTTAACGGATAAAAATTCCGCTGATTCATCTGCACAAGCCTCTTGATCATCGCGCACCCAAAAAGCATAAGCCGTTTTTGTCGTCCGCTCAGAAGTAAACAAATTAAAATTTATCAAAAGAGTTCCCGCCAGTCTTTTACAAATTTCCGAAGTTTTATCCCAAAGTTGTTGATTAGTTAAACCCGGGGCCATAATTATTAACCGATCAAAACCTTCCTCTTTTTTGGGAATGATTAAATCAAAAAAATCATATTTAAGTTCAAAAACTTCTTGATAAAAATCTTGCCAATCAACTATTTTATAAAAAACTTCAATCACCTCTTGAGACTGTTTAAGCTCTTGATTTAGTTTAGCTTTAATGTCCCTAACCAAAACTAAATCCTCTGGTTTATTGGGGCTTAGACTTTGTGCTTTAACTATTTCCTGATCAAACTCTTGTTTAAGCGCTTTAAGAGTTTCTAATTTAGCAGAAAGCTTGGAACAATATTTAGACATAAAATTAAAATTTATAAAATACTCACCGCAAAACGGGCGACACCATAAGAAAAGGGATCATCCGGATCACTCCGAACCGAATAAAACCGCGCAAGGTTGTGGTAAAAATCAGCACCCGACACATTGCCAGGTTGTTTAAAATAACTACTCACCAAAAGACAAAATTTACCTGAATTTTGATACTCGTCAATCACTTGATTAGTTTGGTCTAAGTGGCTTAAGCCGTAAACTAGCCAGGATTCCAGAGTTAAACCTTGTTCACCTTTATACTGAGGGTCAGTTTGGAGTTGTTTAAGATACTCACTGGGTTTTTGGTAAACCCCTGGTTGCTCACGGCCAGCTATGGTTTTACCCTTACCTTCATCTGGAAGACAAGGCAAGTCTTCAAGTAGCAAGACTTGCCAGGCTTGGGTGGCTAGGAGTTGTTTTTTAGTTTTACCTTGGTGATTAGCGTAGGAGTATTTTTTGGGGAAATATACCAAATCCCCTGTGGCTTCGGCTTTTACGTATCCAGCATAATCAAAAGTGGGTTCTCCATAAAGTTTTAAGGGTTGATTTTGGGCGTCTAATAATTTAGCTTGTTGATAACACTCCATCAAGGCATTATCATAAGCCTCCATTAGAGAACCTATCGGTAAGCCAAAGGGAACAATAATTAACTTAACAAAGCCTTGTGGGATTTTGGTTTCTAAGAGTTTACGTTTCTCTAGCATTATTTTTTCAATCTGTTCTAGAGTGGGTAGAGGGTATTCTTGTTTATCAATTGCTTCAATGCCTAATTCGCCAGTGGAGAGGGTTTTTAGGAGGCCGGACTTAATAAGAACATCTTTCTGAAATTCATATTGGGCTTTAAGGTTTTCTCGGGTTAGTTCGAGGGTGTTAAGCCAGAGTTTGTTTTGAAGCTCTTGAAGGGTTTGTTCTACTTTATTTTTAGCTTCTCTAATCAAAGTTAAATCCTCTGTCTTGCCTGTTTGCGGTAGACTAGATAATTCCAAATCAAACTGTTGTTTAAGTTGTTTGAGGGAGGCTAGTTTAGTAGTGAGTTCGGGGCAAAGTTGGGGCATAAAATTATTTGAAACTTAACTGATTTTTAACAGCTAAGCTGTGTCTATCTTAACAAAAAACCTCTTTTTTTACAAACAATCAAAACCTTGGTTGATTATGCTCAATCCAATGACTAATTTTAAATTTTGTTGGGTATTTTAATTATTATTTAACACTGTCAGAAGCACCCAGGGTCTGGGTGACAAAGGGGCAAATCCTGAACCAATCTACTGATGGACATAGCAAGGTCAAGCGAAATAAAAAAACCGACCAATATTTATTAGTCGGTTTTGATAACCTCTTTAAATTTTTCTAAAAAGCCTTTGTTCCTCATCCGTAAGTCGGGGAAACAAACCGCCTTTTCTCCTTTGCGCCGTAGCCGGATCGTCCATTTCCGGCGTCTTTAAAAATCTTTTTACTCTCCGCTCTAATGTGCGTTCCGCTGGCTTGCCTTGTTTTTTTCCTTTGCTTTTCTTTAACATAAAACATAACCTCCTTTATTTGCTACCATATTAAACCTATCCTAAAAATTAGTCAAACTGACCCAATGTTTACTGCTCTTCGTCCACTACCCATTCAAGCTATTTGTCTTTTTACTTTAGAATGGCTAAAATAACCTTATGAAGCCAGATTTTCAAGAACTAATTAAAATCATCAAAGTTAATGACCCACAAGCTGACACTACTATGATTCAGCTAGCTTTTGAATTTGCGGCCAAAGCCCACGAAGGTCAATTACGCAAATCCGGCGAACCCTATATTAACCACCCTTTGGGCGCGGCCATTTATTTAGCCAACCTAAAAGTTGATAATAATACTATTATTGCCGCTTTACTGCATGATGTGCCCGAAGAAACCAAGATTACTTTGAAAGAAATAAAAAATAATTTTGGCGATGAAGTGGCAAATTTGGTTGGTGGCATTACCAAGTTAGGGACTTTGAAATATCGTGGCATTGAACGTTACGCCGAAAATTTGCGCCGCATGTTTTTGGCCATTTCGCAAGACGTCCGAGTAATTTTTATTAAGCTAGCTGATCGTTTAAACAATTTACAAACTCTTAACGCCTTACCCCACAACAAACAACTTCGAATTGCCAAAGAAACCTTAGAAATTTACGCCCCAATCGCTAATCGTTTAGGCATGGGCCAACTTAAGGGTGACCTAGAAGATTTAGCCTTTCCTTTTGTTTATCCTGATGATTACAAATGGCTTACTAAAATTTTACCCACCAAAAAACAAGAACAAGAAATATATTTAGAAGATGTCAAAAAAATTTTAGACAAAGAACTAACCAAAAATAACATTCAACCAGTTTCCGTTCATGGCCGCGCCAAGCATTTGTACAGCCTGTGCCAAAAATTATTGCGCCCAGAATATAACCGCGATATTAGCAAAATTTATGACATTGTGGCTTTGCGGATTATTGTAAAAGATATTGCTGATTGTTATGCTACTTTGGGTATTGTACATAGCTTATGGAAACCTCTACCGGGCCGCATTAAAGATTATATCGCGCAACCTAAACCCAACGGCTATCAATCCATCCACACCACCGTTTGGGCTGAACGCGAACATATTGTGGAAATTCAAATTCGTACCCAAGAAATGCACGAAGAAGCCGAATATGGTATTACGGCTCACTGGCAATATGTAGAAAAAGGCAAACCACAAGAAGGTTCCCGTTTATCCAAACAATTATCTTGGGTAAACGAGGTTTTAAAATGGCAAAAAGAAATTAAAGATTCCGAAAAATATTTAGAAGCCATTAAACTAGAAGTTTTTCCCACCCGTATTTTTGTTTTTACCCCCAATGGCGACGTGATTGATTTGCCCGAAGGCGCTACGCCCATTGATTTTGCTTTTCATATCCACACCGATATTGGTATGCACTGCGTCGGCGCTAAAATAAATGAACAACTGGTTGGCCTAGATACTGTTTTAAAAAGTGGCGATATGATTGAAATAATTATTGATAAACATCGCAAAACCCCTAATCCAGATTGGTTAAAATTTGCCAAAACTTCCGCCGCCCGCTCCAAAATAAAAAGTTCTGCCAAAATTCAGGATTATTTTAACGAGGCCTGGGAAACCGCCAAAGGTTTAATGCCTGGTCGCAAAAAAAAGTAAGTTTGACTTTACTGTTTTATTAGCTTAAAATATTTTAAAAAGGAGGTAGGACTGATGGATGATCTTATTACTAACCACCAAGACTTTATTCGCGCCAAAAGAATCGCTTTTGTTGTTTTATTGATTGTCATCTTGGTTAGCTTGGTCTGGCCGACAACGGCAATCGCAATCCTAATTTTAATGGTTGCGATTGGAGCTTTGAATTACGCCTGTGCCCAAGAAGCGGCAAAAATTTTTCAGACCACTTCAGACAAAACTATTAGAGAAAAATATTATCAGGAATACTCTAAAGAATTAAAACTATCAATTTTTTGGGCTTTGAGCTTTCTGATAACCCTAGCCCTAATAGTGCTAACCTAAAAACTAAAAACCTCTCTAAGTATTAGAGAGGTTTTACTTATCTAAGTTTTTAACCACCAATTAAATAAAGTGATAATTGTGATCAACAACCAAAAAATATTTAAGACCCCGGGCTGGTAATCTTTTTTACTAAAAGAGGAAATAACAATAACTGCCGAGCCAACTAAATTCAGCCCTAAATATAATAAACTATGAGCTAAAATTAAATTAAAACTTAGCAAGAAATAGGCCAAAATAATTGCAATTATCCCCAACCATTCACTAAACTCAGTCATCTTTTTAAACATACTAAACAATAAATCGTTTCAACTCATTAAGCAGTTTTTGATATTCTTCTTCTGAATAAAACTGCAAAATTATTTGCCCAGTGCCGCCTTTCTTTTTAATTTCTACTTTAGTGCCCAGTGCCTGCCTTAAGGCTTCCTGATTGGCTAATAATTCCGGATCAATCGCTAAGGACCGAAAATGTTTTTTAACCGCTACTTGCTTAACCGCCTGTTCGGCTTGCGCTACCGTTAATTTTTGGCTGACTACTTGCTGATAAAATTTTTCTAACTCTTCGCCTGCCAACCCCGCCATAATCCGCGCGTGTGTGGCTAACACTTTACCCGATAAAATATCTTGTTTAATTTTAGCTGGCAATTTCAATAACCGTAAAGCATTAGAAACTACTGGGCGACTCTTACCTACTTTTTTGGCCACTTCCTCATGTGATAAATTAAATTGCTCAATTAATTTTTGATAAGCATCGGCTTCTTCTAAAATATTTAAATCTTGCCGTTGTAAATTTTCAATCAAAGCTAATTCTAATTTCTGCTGTTCTTTAAACTGCCGGGCAATCACTGGCACTGTTTTTAAGCCTGCTAATTTAGCGGCCCGTAAGCGGCGCTCGCCGGCAATCAATTGATAGTCACCCTCCGCAGCTGGTGAAACAATCAATGGTTGTAAAATTCCGTGTTCCTTGATTGATTCAGTTAAACTGGCTAACTCTATCGCCGCAAAATCCTTGCGCGGTTGATGCGGATTAGGTTTAATTTTTTCTACCGCTACTAACTGTACCTTTTCTCCCGGCAAAATTATTGGCTCCGTATAATTTTCGGTTTTATTGTATTGTCCCGGAATCAACGACCCTAAACCCTTGCCTAAACCAAAACTTTTGTTCATAATTTTATTTTATTTTAAAACTTCTAAAACTTCATAAGCTAAACGTTCATAAGCCTTAGCGCCCCGCGAAGTGGGGTCATACTGCAAAATCGTCATGCCGTGGCTTGGCGCCTCGGTTAAACGCACCGAACGCGGGATCACCGAACGAAAAATTCGATTATTAAAATATTTATATAATTCTCCCAAAACTTCGCTAGAGAGTTTTAACCGTGAATCAAACATGGTCACCACGGCGCCTAAAATATTAAGCGCCGGCTTAACATTATCACGCACCAAATTAACGGTATCTAAAAGTTGTCCTAAACCTTCCAAGGCATAATATTCTGCTTGAATGGGAATTAAAACTTGATCTGCCGCCGTTAAACCGTTAATCGTTAACAATCCCAAAGAAGGCGGGCAATCAATTAAAATATAATCAAAATCATTGCGGATTTCTAGCAAAGCGTCGGCTAAACGAAATTCGCGACGTTCCAGATTAACCAATTCCACATTAGCCCCGGCTAAATTGACCGTAGAAGGCGCTAATTTGTAGCCTTGGTGTTTAGTAGATAAAATCACCTCTTTAAAGCTGGCTTGGCCAATTACCGCCTCATACACCCCTTTAGCTAACTGGCGTCGATCAATTCCTAAGCCAGAAGTGGCATTACTTTGAGGATCTAAGTCAACCAACAAAACAAACTTGCCTAAATAAGCCAAGTAAGCGCCCAGATTAACCGCCGTGGTAGTTTTGCCCACCCCGCCTTTTTGATTAACAATAGAAATTATTTGTGCCATGATACTTTATATTATACTATTTTTTTAGGTTTTTTGAAACAAAAAAACGCCCCCAAGGGCGAATTAACAAATTTTTAATACTGGTGGCTGGAGGTGGATTTGAACCACCGACCTTGGCGTTATGAGTGCCACGCTCTTACCAACTGAGCTATCCAGCCAAATTTTGGTGAAGGGTAAATGTTACACTCTTACTTTATTCCGCCGGTTTAGGCGGGACAGGACTAACCAAGCAAAAAAAGTAAAAAATGTTGCGGGGGTCGGACTCGAACCGACGACCTCCAGGTTATGGGCCTGGCGAGCTGCCAACTGCTCTACCCCGCGATGTTATTATCAAAAACCGAGTGCCGAAGGAGAGAATCGAACTCTCACTCCCCGGAGGGAATGCGATTTTGAGTCGCACGCGTATACCAATTCCGCCACTTCGGCGCTAAATAATTTTAACGACCTGCTTATTCTAACAAGAAAACTCCCCCTTGTCAACCAAAAAAAATAACCTTATAATACAGCCAAGACTTTATTAATTTTTTGCTACATGCTTTTAACTGTCCATGCTACCGCCGCCCTAGCTATCAGCCAGTACGTCGCTAACCCCGCGCTGGCTTTTATTTTTGGTTTGGGTTCTCATTTTTTATTAGATTTCATACCTCACGGAGACAAAGACCTAAATCGTTGGCTGGCTGACGAAAAACAAAGAACCGCTAAGTTGATTTATCTAACCCTAATTGATGTTTTAGTTTTTACTAATCTGTTAGGCTTAATTACTCAACAAAAATCTTTTCATCATCCCTGGAGTGCTCTAGCGGCCATCTTTGCCAGCCTGCTCCCAGATTTTTTAGTAGCCGTAGAATCTTTACTGGATTTTAAATATCAACCTTTTACCAAACTAAATAACTACTTTCACAATTTAGGTAAAAAATATTCCGATCAAGTTAGTTTATTCTGGGGTATTACCATTCAACTAACATTTTTTATTCTCGCTCTAAGTTTAATTTAAAAAGTCCTTTCGGACCTTTTAAATTTTAGTTAACTGCTTAAATTTTAGCTTGTAAAATAATTTTCTCTAGCTCTTGTTTTTTTAAATTTGGACCAATTACTGCTAAATTTAATTTATTTTTAACTAATATCTCTTGCGCGACTGCTTTTACTTGTTTTAAAGTCACTAAATCCAGCTTGGCCATTTTTTCAGCCGGGGTTTTTATTTTTCCTTGTAACAATTCCTGATTACCAAAAAATTGTGCCAAAGCTGAAGAATCTTCCAAATCTAAAGCTACTTTACCCCGCAAAAATTCCTTGGCGCGCTTTAATTCTTCCAGAGTTACTCCCGCTTTTATCTTAACTAATTCTGACAAAATTAAGGTTAAAGCCTGCTTAATACGACTCTTGTCTAAACCCGCTTGAATTACCAAACTGCCAGTATCCTGATAAATATTTAAAGACGCCCGAATAAAATAACACAAACCTTGACGTTCGCGAACCGACAAAAATAAACGTGAAGACATATTGCCTCCCAAAATAACTGCCAAAATATTTAACGCATATAGTTTGGGATTATTGTAAGCATAAGCCGAAAAACCCAAAGCCACTTGCAACTGTTCCGTGGTTTTAGCCAGTACCTTTATTTGTTGAATTTTTTGTTTTAACTTAACCGCGGCGAACTTAGTTTTTTTGGCTTTGATTAATTTAAATTTTTTAGCCAACAAACTAACCGCTTTTTGATCTACTTGGCCGGCTAGAATGACCACCGCATTTTTGGGATGGTAGTGGTGTTTAAAATATTTTATAATCTCGGCTCTAGTTAAAGCCGAAACTGTTTTCCGCCAACCGGCAATTGACCAACCCATCGGCTGATCACCATAAATGGTCTGCTCTAATAAATCCTCAACATACATCATGGGGTTATCCTCATACATATTTATCTCCTCAATAATCACTCTTTTTTCCCGTTCAATTTCTTCACTGTCAAATTTTGAATTGAGCAACATGTCAGATAACACCTCCACCGCTAAAGCCAAATGCCTAGCGTCAGCCTTAATATAATAACCGGTATAATCTTTACTGGTAAAAGCATTATACTCCGCGCCAATGCCATCCAATTCTTTAGAAATCGCTAAAGTATTAGGCCGCTTTTTAGTACCCTTAAACATCAAATGTTCGACAAAATGAGAGACACCGGAAATTCTTCTATTTTCATAACGTGAACCCACTCCAAACAACACCAACAAAGTTACCGCCGCGGTATCCTTCCTGGGCACCAAAATAACCCGCAAGTTATCTTTTAAAACAGTTTTTTTATACATCATAAATATTTATAAAATAATAGTTTACCAACCACCACTCGCACCACCACCGCCAGAAGAACCTCCGCCAAAACCACCAAAACCGCCGCCGCCGCCGTGACCACCAAAACCGCCTCCACCGGCCCACCAGGCCGGATTTAAACCCTTAGCTTTACGCTCATGGTAATTTTTAGACACGGCATAATCTAACCATAAACCCAAACCACCTAACAATAAAATAGTCCCCAGACCAACCAACCAAGTAGAAAAAAACCAAATCACTACACCGATTACCGCACCGATTACTCCACCCAACCACCAAGACTTGCTTCTCGCTAAAATACTGAGCAACCAACCCGGTAAAACAAACACTAACAAAAAGAAAAATTCCCCAAAATCAAACTTAGTTTGAGTATTACTATTGGTAGTAGTGGCCGGCACCTCTAAATTGCCACTTAAAGCCTGTTTAATTGAATTAACTCCCGCTATCACTCCTTCACCATATTTTTCTTGCTGAAATAATGGCTTAACTATTTTATCAATAATCTGAAAGCTCTGAGCATCGGTTAAATCCCCCTCTAAGCCATAACCAACTTCAATCCGCATTTGTCGTTCTTGTTTAGCTATCAACAATAAAATACCATTATCTTTATCTTTTTTACCAATTTGCCATTCGGCAAACAACTTGACTGCAAAATTTTCTATAGTATCGCCTTGTAAATTATCAACAGTCACCACCACAATTTCGTTGCTGGTTTGTTTTTCGTAGTTAGTTAAATCTTGTTCTAATTTATTTTTTTCCGACACACTCAGCCAACCAATTTTATCAGTCACAAAACCAGTCGGCGGACCCAAAGAATAATAAGCCAAAGCACTTTGACTAAATAATAACAAACCACCTAAGGTTAATAAAACACCAATTAAACGAGACATTAACTTACTAATTTAGTTTCACTTGGGGAGCTATTTCTGCTCCCACAGTACTTTCAAAAAAGCCCTTGGCCGAAAAACCAAAGATTCGAGCTAAAACATTGCTAGGAAATTTAGTCACCGAAACGTTAAAAATTTTAACTAATTCATTATAACGTCCGCGTTCAACCGCAATGCGATTCTCAGTACCCTCTAGTTGCACCATTAAAGTTTGAACATTTTCATTAGATTTTAAAGTCGGATAATTTTCCATCACCACCAACAACCGACTCAAAGCTGATTCCAACTGATTAGCGGCCTGCACTTTGTTTTCTACCCCTTGCGCCCCAGCATAACGCGTTCTGGCCTCGGCAATCATACCAAAAATCGCCTGCTCTTGTTTTAAAATACCTTGGACTGAGGCCACTAAATTTGGAATCAAATCAAACCGTCTTTGATATTGGCTTTCTACCTGCGCCCACTGAGCCTGGGCCTCTTGATCCAATTTAATAAAGTTATTGTAGGCCCCAACCAACCACACTGCGATGATTACTACTACAATCGCAATGCCAATTAACCATTTGCTAGAATTTTTCATACTTAAAAATTATTAATTATTAAACTTATTAATTAAATAATCACTTAATTCCGCCAGCTTAATGCGTTCTTGCTGCATCGTGTCGCGATCGCGCACCGTCACGGCTTGATCTACTAGACTCTCAAAATCAACTGTCACGCAATACGGCGTGCCAATTTCGTCTTGACGTCGATAACGCTTACCAATTGATTGGGTTTCGTCGTATTCTACCATAAAAATTTTACGCAAATCTTGTGCTAACGGTTTAGCCAGCTTGGCTAATTCTTCTTTTTTAGATAGAGGCAAAACCGCCACCTTAACTGGCGCAATGGCCTTGGCTAATTTTAAAACCATTTCCATTTCTTTGGTCGCTTCTGTGGTAACACTGCGACCGCCGGCAATTTCGGTGTAAGCATCCAATAAAATAGCCAAAACCGCGCGTTCGACCCCCAAAGATGGCTCAATTACATATGGGGTAAATTTTTCATTAGTCTCTAAATCGCGATAAGTTAGATCTTGACCAGAAAATTTAGCGTGTTGACTTAAATCAAAATCAGTTCGATTGGCCAAACCGCACAATTCGCCCCAACCCCAAGGAAATTTATATTCAATATCAATCGTCCGTTTAGAGTAATGCGACAATTTTTCTTTTGGATGTTCGTAAATCCGCAGATTTTCAGCTTGTAAACCGGCCGCTAAAAAAAAATTCCAAAGCCAAGTTTGCCACTCTTCAAAATATTTTTCATCTTCGCCAGGTTTAACAAAATATTCAATTTCCATTTGTTCAAATTCGCGAGTCCGAAAAATAAAATTGCCCGGCGTAATTTCATTGCGAAAAGACTTACCTACTTGTGCAATCCCAAAAGGAATTTTTTGCCGTGAGGTATTAATAACATTTAAAAAATTCACAAAAATGCCTTGCGCCGTTTCGGGCCGAAAATAAGCCGTACCAGCTTCGCCTTCCACTGGTCCTAAAAAGGTTTTTAACATCATATTAAACTGTCGGGATTCCGTTAATTCACCGCCACAAATTTGAGCGTGGTCTATTGGCAACTGATCCGCCCGAAAACGTTGATGACATTTTTTACATTCCACCAACGGATCGGTAAAATTTTTAAGATGACCCGAGGCTTCCCAAGTTTTAGGGTTCATTAAAATTGCTGCATCCAAACCCACCATATCAGCGCGCTCTCGCACCGCCTTTTGCCAAAAAAGATTTTTTAAATTATTTTTCATTTCTACCCCCAATGGCCCAAAATCCCAAGCATTGGCCAAACCACCATAAATTTCTGAACCGGGATAAACAAAACCACGACGTTTACACAAAGAAACGATTTTTTCCATTAAATCCATATAACTACGTTTATAATTTATTTTAATCTATAAAGGGTGGCTTAAGCCACCCTTATAATTTAGCTAATTTTTTAACTTTTGGCAACTATTTGGTTTCTTTCAAAGATTTAACGTAATCATTAATTGCTTGCACTACCCGGCCATCAGTCTTTAAAAATTCCGTAAACATAATCTGACTACGACTGATTACAATCTGATCGGTTGGACCATGCAATTCGTTGCCTAATTTAATCAAAGTCGGCTCTTGGGTGGTCTGAGCCTGCGCTGTAGAACTAGCCTGGCCCTCAATGGTTCTTTGCAGTGGTCTGGTGACTAACTGCAAGTAATAAATATCTTTCAAGACCACTGCGTTCCAGGTGACTCTTTCAATTTTACCAAAATAAACTTGACCATTGGTTAAAAAGACGGCTTGCCATTGGTTAGAAGGCCAAGGATAAGTTAGGGCCGGAAAACTTTTAAACGGCGTAAAATTTGGCACTAAATACCAAATAGCCATAATTACTACTACCACCAAAAGAATAGAACCCCAAATTTTTCTACTGCTAGGACGAGGTAATTCATATTCTGTGGCAACTTGTTCTTCACCTAAAAGATCTTCTTCGGGTGAAAATTTTTTTAAAGTCGGGTTAGTTTTATAAACCATAGTTTTAGCAAGTCTCCAAATAAGAGACCAAATTAATTATTTATTAAGTGTGTTAATTATAGCACTTCTAAAATTATTTTTCCAAGCTAGAGCGTGGATCCCAGCCAACCGCCGACAATTCATTTACTAAGATGCTGATAATCGTGGCTGTTGGTACCGCCAACAAAATTCCCCAAAAGCCCGCCAATTTGGCACCCAATAAAATAGCAACGATAACGACAATCGGATTTAATCCCGTAGTTTTCTGCATCACCTTGGGCACAATTAAATTGTTTTCGGTCCAATGAATTACGTAAAACAAAATTATCACCATTAAAGCTTTAAACGGCGATTGGGTAAAAGCGAAAAATACCGCAGGAATAGCAGCAATTACCGGACCCAAATAAGGAATCACTTCGGTAATGCCTGATAGCAATGCCAACACAGCGGCATATTCTACCCCTAGGATAGTCAAACCAATATAAGCAAAAACTCCAATAATTAAAGCTAAAATTAATTGACCGCGCAACCACCAGCCTAACCGCTCCTGAATTACACTGTATAATCTTATAATAAATTCTTGGTACTGTAGCGGAATCATTTGTTTAACTGATTTTTTAATTGCCCCTTGTTCTACCACCAAATAGAAAGCCAACACTAAAATAATAATGATCGCCGCTAAACCACCAAAAAAAGAAATTAAGGAGCTAAACAAACCCGAGGCTGCTTTGTCTAAACTACCTTGTAAGCCGGCAAAAAAGTTTTTAACATTATCCTCTAAACCAAACTGTTGAGAATACTGCTGCAAATGGAAAAAACCCTTAGTTACATTTTGCCAATAAACCGGAAAATTATCTGATAGTTGACTAACCTGCTGACTTAACGGCGGAATTAA
Source organism: Candidatus Buchananbacteria bacterium (assembly GCA_041665005.1). Classification (GTDB taxonomy): domain Bacteria; phylum Patescibacteriota; class Patescibacteriia; order 2-01-FULL-39-33; family JBAYJR01; genus JBAYJR01. The sequence goes on along the minus strand of JBAYJR010000003.1, from coordinate 62,833 downwards.
CAAACCCACAGTTAGAATTAAAACAATTAACGCTAATAAATATAAAGTTAAAATCGCCAAAGGGCGCGGAATAGATCTTTTTTGTAACCAATCGGTCCAAGGATTAAAGGCTGCTGCCAAAACCATAGAGACAAACAAAATCAACACAATATCTTGCACATAAAACAAAAACAGCACGGCTAAAACCGCTAGTACTACCTTAATTACCGCCCAAGTGCTAATTTCAATTTTAATTCTTTGAACTGGTTGGTTCATAAATACATTATAACTTAAAAATTAAGGTTAAACAATTGCCTTTAGTCTGCTTTTATTATAATATAAAGTTAACTTTTATGCCAACCTTAGCTGAGAACAAAAAAGCCCTTTTTGACTACAAAGCCTTAGAAACTTTGGAGGCGGGCTTAAAATTAACTGGACCAGAGGTTAAATCCGCTAAAACCGGGCGTTTAGTTATTAAAGACAGCTATGCTATTATTGATGGCAACCTCCGAGCCTGGCTCTTGAACTCTTATATTGCCCCTTACCCGCCGGCCGCCAATCACCAACAAAACTACAGCCCAGACCGTACTCGGGAGCTACTTTTGCATAAATCCGAGATTAAAGCCTGGCTCGGCCAAGTTTCCCGCCAAGGCTTGACAATTTTGCCACTTTCAGTGTATACTAAGGGCAGTTTTATTAAAGTCAAACTAATTTTAGGTCAAGGAAAAAGAAAAATTGATAAACGTCAAACGATAAAAAAACGCGAACTTGACCGAGAAATTAACCGAACGTTGAAAAGTAGACAATAGACAAGTTACGGGGATGTCTCTAAATCGCCAAGAGCTTGTTTTAAAATTGTGCCAGTCGAGCAAATTGAACCTCGTTAAACTTCAATCAAATTTATAAGTGCCAACTCACTTATTAGCAGGGTTAAGGATGCTTTTGCCTCTTTAACTTTTGCTCCTGCTTTAGCTTAATACCTAAAGCCATCGGCCTAGTTATGTCTAATCGCTAGTTACCGGTGTCATTTATTAGACTTGGACAATTTTGCGCCTGCCAAACTTGTTGACCAAATTGCGGGCTCAGCTGGCAAGCTTTTTGCTAGTTTTTTAGTTTGTCGGCCAACCTTTAAATTAGCTATATTGGTAGAACAATTTTAAAATTACTTTTGTACAGGGGTGAAATTCCCCTCATCTCCACCATAAATAATTAAAAATTTAAAAATTAAAATTACTAATCTTTGATTTTTAAATTTTGATCTAACCTATCATGCGTAAAAGTTATCACAAAAAAGTTAAGGCTACTGGCAAATTAGCCTATCGTATTAACCACCAAATTACTGCACCAGAAATTAGAATTATCGACGAAGTGGGCGGTCAGCTGGGAGTAATGCCCTTTAGCCAAGCCTTACAAATGGCTCAAGAAAAAGGTTTTGATTTGGTAGAAGTTTTTCCGACGGCTAAACCACCCGTGGTTAAATTAATTAACTACGGCCAATTTTTATACCAACAAGCCAAACAAGAACGTAAAGCCAGGGCTCATCAAAAAGAAGTAGAAATTAAAAATTTGTGGCTTTCTTTAAGAATCGGTGCCCATGATTTGGCGGTACGTCAAAAACAAGCCTTAAGTTTTTTAGAAAATGGCGACAAGGTTAGAATTGAACTGGCTTTACGCGGTCGCGAAAAACAACATCACCAACTAGCTAAAGAAATTATTAATAAATTTATCAGCGATTTACAACAAGCTCGTGAAATTAAAATTGAAGAAGGAATTACGCAACAAGGCGGAAAAATTGCCACTACTATTGCCAACAAATAATTAAAAATTTTTAAGAAAATACTATGAAATTAAAAACCAGAAAAACTATTGCCAAAAGATTTAAGGTCAGCAAAAATGGCAAACTACTTCGTCGCAAAGGCGGCCAGGGTCATTTTAACGCCCGCGAATCAAGCAACACTACTCGCAATAAACGTCGTGATGAAGTGATGGCCAAAAGTCACACTAAAAACATCAAGAGTCTAATTTCTTCCCAGTTGTAAAATTTAAACTTAACCGTTAATCATCTAATTTTTAGTTTATAAACTATTATGCCTAGAGTTAAACGAGGAGTCCATCATGCTAAAAGTCGCCGCAATCTATTACGCCAAGCTAAGGGTTTTAAATGGGGACGCAAAAGTAAAATTAAATTAGCTAAAACCGCCGTTACCAAAGCGGGAGTTTATGCTTATCGCGATCGTCGCAATAAAAAACGCGATTTCCGCGCTTTGTGGCAAATCAAATTAAACGCTGCCTTGCGGCCACAGGGTTTTTCTTACAGCAAATTTATTGACGCCTTAAAAAAGCACCAAATTGAACTAGACCGTAAAGTTTTATCCGAATTAGCCGTCAAAGAACCAAAAATTTTCGCGGCCATTGTTAAAAGTCTTAAATAAATTTTAGCCTAAAAAACACCTCCAACTTGGGGGTGTTTTTGTTTATTAATAACAACTAATGGGCCGCGACCGCCCGGTCTTCCCTTTTAAAAAATGGGGATCGTGATGATCCCCATTTGAAGGTAAAAAATTTAAACTTTTTCTTTTTCTGGATAAGGCCCTTCGCCTTCGTAAAACTCAATCTTTTTCCTGCATCTTACGGCTCGTTTCCGAATTTTAGTGGCCGTCTCTTCGTGACCAAACATTTTAACAATGACCGCGACGAGATTGTACAGGCCAATAAATAACAAATTGACTACGGAACAGAAATTAAACATAGCAACACCTCCTTTAATTGTTATTAAACAAAACCTGCTAAAAATATTTTTTGAATTTTAAATAATTACTAAATTACTTGGGACTTTTTTATTTTTTCCTTGTTTTTTATATAAAACCTATAATAACCGATAAAACCGCTGATCAAAAACGAACCTTCTGCAACAACTCCCATTGGCGAGAGAATAATGGCATTATACAAAACAATTAAAGAGGTGCCGCTCATCATTAGCTTCCTCATTAATTTATTGTCCTCTTGAAAATTACCGATGATAAAAATAATTAAGCCGACATAAATAATTAAATCAGTGGGGTTTTTGTATGTAAAAAATAAGGAAATCGTGTTTAACGCAATAAATATAAACAAGTATTTTTTATTGGTCGTAAAATAACAAGTAATAAATCTTAGAACAGAAATTAAAACAATAACACCAGCCGCAATTTTACCCAATAAAAAATAATGAGCGCTTATTAAACTAGCCGAAACAATCAAGCATAAAAATGTATATTCACGCTTTTTATATTGCAGACTCAAAAAATCAAAAACCATGGCGATGGTTATCGCAACTTGTGAGATTATAAATGGCAACGTTAAATCAAGCATAAAAAATAAAAAAGTTACAAATAATTATTCTACTATTGATTAATAGTTCCTCCATTTCCCGCTTTGTATATCCCAGGGCCAATTTTAACAGATCCGCCAGAGCCGTAAGGACTTCCATTACCAGCTTTTATATTTATATCACCTCCTGAACAATTCGTATTACTTATTTCCTTTTTTAAGGCGGAATTTCGAAATCCAAAATAAATCGCTACTAAAATTGCAAATAGTGCTATTACCGTGGAGAAAATTTCATAAGCATTCCATTTATATTTCATAAATTTATAAAATTATTTCGCCTAACCTATTTATCTGCGAAGTGCTTTCATATATTATACAAAGTATCGCATTCTACGCAAAGTCGCGCTATTCTTTACTTAATTATCACCCAATTATCCTTTACCACAAACCAAGGCCTACGCAATATTAAATTGAACAGACACGGCCATCGCTAAAAATTTATTGTAAGCTACTTTTTCTTGGCTTTCTTGGGTGCGACCACCTTCTTATCCGCTTTTTTAGCCAACTTTTTAGGTTCAATCTTTTTTACCTCTTTAACTGGTTCCTTGGCTATTTCTTTAACCACCTCTTTAACTGGTTCTTTTTTGGCCACCACTGCCGTAGGGTAACTGGCTCCCAAGGTGCGCAAAATCTTATCTAATTTGTCATTTAAAACTTTAAATTGATCGGCAGAAGGATTTTTGCCACCGGCATTATCAACTTTGCCAAAACAATCACTGCAATAAACTGGTTTACCGGCAGAAGGCCGAAAAGGCACTTCGCAAGCTTTGCCGCAATTATCGCAAGTGGCTTTAAACATTTTTTTATCTTGAAAACTATCCTTGCCAAAATCCCGACCACCAAAGCGTGACGAGCTTCCGGCGTCCTTACCTTTAAAACAATTATTGCAATAAACCGGCTTATCACCAGTTGGCTTAAATGGTACTTCACAAGTCTGACCGCATTCGCTACAAACTGCTTCGTGCATCGCCATCCGGCCGCCATCGCTACCACCACGGTTAAACCCGCGACTACCAGAATCTCGACGGCCAAAACCGCCACCCGCGCGCTGAGGACCAGCCGCTTCTTTACCCTTAAAACAGTTATTACAATAGACTGGTTTGCTACCAGTTGGTTTAAATGGCACTTCACAAGCCTGACCACATTCAGTACAAACGGCCTGATGCATTGTCGGCCGGCCAGTATCACTACCACCGCGACCAAAACCGCGACCACCCGAATCTCGACGGCCAAAACCACCACCGCTACTCTTACGATCACCAAAACCACCACCTCGATTAAAATTTTTCATAATTTATTTAGACTAATTATTATAGTTAATTATAGTTAGAGTATAGTCGTTTAAACAACAAAAAGCAATAGCTTGAGCCAAAAACTCCAAAACTATTCCAAGCAAAATCCCGCCTCAACAAAATTGGGCGGGACCTTACTTGCTAACGAACTATTAAGCGCGTTGAACATTGACTGCATTCATTCCTTTTGGAGACATTTCGGTTTCAAAAGAAACGGCATCACCTTCACGTAATTCGCTGAATTGGACACCAACCAAGGAATTGCTGTGAAAGAATAAATCCTTTTCTTGACCTTCGGCTTTGATAAAACCAAAACCTTTTTCGGTCAATAGAGTTTTTATAGTACCTGTCATAAGTTTAAGACTTAGTTTATAAAATCGCAATTTAATAAAGAGTTTAAAAATCGACCACTTTTTTGAGACACAATATTTTTGCTTAAATAGTATACCACATAAAAATAAATAAGTCAAGTAACCTGTCAATCCCGGCTATATCGTCAAGTTTTATAGCCAAGGACTCAACAAACGCAAGGCTAGGCCAATTAACTTATCATACCAGCGGGGTTGATACTTTTGAGGGTTAAATTCTACCGCGACCGCCAGCCAACCTTCAACAATTTTACTTAAATCGGCAATAATTTTTTGATCGGTAAAAAATACCCCCGTTTCAATATTATAATCAAACGACAAAAAATCAATATTTTGTGAACCGACTAAAGCTTGGTTATTATCAATCAAAAAAACTTTGGCGTGATTCATGGTCTGGCCTAAATAAAATTTTACCCCATTAGCTAACAGTTTTGAACAAAACCAAAAATTAATGCGATTGATAATAATTAAATCTGATCGTTGTGGAATCAACACTAACACTTTAACCCCCCGCTTAACCGCGGTATCTAACATGGCCATTAACCAACGTTTGGGCAAAAAATAAGGCGTCACAATAATAATACTTTGCTGAGCTTGGTTGATTTTTTCTTCATAAAAATCTTTTAGCGTAAAAATTCCCGACTCCGACCAATTTTCTACCAACCAAAACTTAGCTCGTTTAAATTTTTTATTTTTTAAATAACGAGCTACTGTTAAATCCCGACCGCCACAGATTTTATAAGCTCGCGCAAAACTGGCTAATAAACTTCTCACCACCGCACCCGAAACTTTTAACTGTAAATCATCCCACAACCGCATATACTTACCAATATTAACCCCACCAATAAAACCAAACTTACCATCAACAATCACTACTTTTTTATGAATCCGCCGAAACCATTGCGAAAAAAATAAAACTTCCACTCCAGTAGCCCGCAGTTCCGCTACCGATCGCGCAGTTAAACCCTTACTGCCGTAGGCGTCAACAATCACCTTAACTTCTAGGCCCTGCAAAGCTTTGGCTTTGAGTAAACTAAAAAAATCATGGCTTTCGTAAGTGTCATCCAAAAAAATAAACATCTCTATATAGATGGATTTTTCAGCCTGCTTAATACTACTAAGCATGGCATCCCAAGCCTTTTCGGAAGTAGCATAAAAGTGATAGTTCATAACTTACTTAGACTAGAAAAAATATAAAAATCTAACTAACGTCTGTATTTTAACAGAAATCTACCGCTTTGATAAATACCAAAAATCGGCCCCCTGACGGAAGGCCGATTTTTTTATCACCAAAATTACTGTTTTATTTAAATCAAAAATTTTGCTAAAACCATATCGTAACACTGGCGGACCGGACGGGATTCGAACCCGCGATCTCCTCCGTGACAGGGAGGCGTGTTAACCGGGCTACACCACCGATCCATTTAACACTTGATCTACTAACTTACTTTGAAAATAACAAACTGATTATAACAGAAAAATCTTAATTTGGCAAGAGTGAAAATTAACCAAAAAAATAAGGCGGAAGTCGGTTGCAACTTGGTGTGCAACGCAAACTTCCGCCGGATAGGCTAAGGCTAGCGGGACTGGAAGATAATTACTTTCCCGTCAGCCTGGGCTGTAATTTTTCCCATTATATTTTGCACCGCTTTGGGTGTTGTAACATACGGACGACTGGGACCAATTAGATAGTCCACTTTGGTTCCGGGGGGAAATGACGCAGGGTTATATGATAACTCCACATCCATCTCCGGCCGAATTTCGTAGTGCCTGGCCAAAGGATCAATCCGAAATTCCCAGACTTCACCTTTGGTCAGATGCTTTTCCTGATCTTCAACCGTAGTAGACTGATTAACTACCGGCGGCAATACCTGTGGTGCCACTGGTTGAGGTATGGCATCTTGAACTTTGGGACCATTTTTAACTACCTCAGACCAATTTTTATCCAAAGTAGGAATCTTGTCCCCTAAGGCGGTTGTTGTTTGCGGTAAAATAAACGACAACGTCAAAAATAAAAATGTTGCCGGAACAACCAACCACCGGACTAATTTTGGTACAAGCGTTGACTTGATAGAAAATGCCTGCACCATAATCGCCGACAATAAGGCGACAAAAATTAATCCAATAAAACTGGCGGCATTTTGCCAGACTGGAAAAATAAATGTATACAATACTACACACATTTCCCAAAAGACAACCATCATGAAGCTATTTACCCACCACTTAGCTATCTTTTCCATCTGGCAGATAATTCCATCTTGGTCTCCTCTAATTGTGCCCATTACCACTTTAATTGGTGACTTTAAAGCCACTAGAGAAGCCCCAAGAATAACTACTAACGGCGTTGCCAAATATCCAGCCGCTAGATGTAGGATAGCCAGGACGATACCAGCAATGGCAATTAACCAATGCAGTTTTAATCCCAAGGCCACCCCAAAGATTACCAAGGGTAACACCGCGGAGACAAAGGCTAAGAAAGCCAAGATACAGATATAAGCAGTAGCAAATGGTTTTACTTTTGCCACCACCTGTTCCGTGATGTGTTGCGTGCCATCAAGTAACAACTGTATGATGGCGACAATAAAATTTCCGATTGACTTCAGTAAATTTTTCATTGCCGATTTCCTTTCTTCCCAAACTTGTCTTGGCGATATTTATTGATGCTGGCCGTCCAGCCATCAACAGTTTTGGAAAAATTATCAGCTTTCTGATTAGTCTTTTCCCAGACTTTTTTCAACTGATCCATAACGTCTGGACCAGCGGCCACAATGACTTCCTTTTCCTCAGGAATTATCTGACCAATTACAGTCAGCAACTCTTTGGTCTGAGTATTATCGTTGGCCTTAAGAAAAATACCGATCTTAGCGGGATCTTTTAATAAGAATAAAAGTCCGACCAAAACCTGTTTCTCTTCCGGAGAAAAATCTTGACCCTTAAGCATTTCAAGAAAGCTATTTCTAGCCTCCTTGTTTAACTTGGGGTCTGCCAACATTTCCATCAGGGTCTTCTGTTTTTCGGTCTCGCTCAGATTCTTCCAACCATTACCTTTTACTGGTTGGACCGGATTCTGACCGGCTGTTCCGATTTTTCCTTCGGCATCATTGCGCGTGCTCTGCAATAATCCCTCAAAAATATCATGAACAAAGTCGCCGAGCTTTCCTTTCGGCTGGATTTTCTGCAAACCCACCGAAAGTGCGCCAAGAGCAACCTTAGTGCCAAAAGCATTTTTGGCATACATTTTCTTGACGAAGTCCCGGAAACCAACTCTGTTCAAGAGATCATCAAGAAAATGGACCACTTCTGGTATCATTCCTTGGCCAAAAGTATCAACTAAATTGCTGATGATAGTGTCTTTTTTGACAGGATCAGCTGGTGGCGCTGCGGGTGCAGGCGCTGGTGTTTGATTATTTTGTTTCTTGCTTTTTGACATCGTGTTATTCCTACCTTTCGTAGATTGTTTTAAGCATAAATCTTCCAGAATTTACGCCTAATAACATTATTATCGTTCAATTGTAAAGAACATTATAATATAGCACATCTAAATGATTTTGTCAAGAACAAATCAAAACACCAAAAAACAGCTTTAAGGCTGTTTTTCTGTCTGATATTTTGTTTAATATTATTGAACGCCTCCGGCGGCGCCAGTTTGAAAAAATCCCAACACCGTGCTCAAAATAGCATAAGCTAAAAAGATCGCTGCAATTCCTAAAACTGCCCAAACCATCGCATTCATTCCCAGTTTAACCTTGTCGGCATTACCCGCCGAAGTTAACCAAATAAAACCACCGTACAAAAACATCCCAAAAGCCAACACTCCCACAAAGCCCAAAATCCCATTAATAATATTAGTCGCCAAACCTTCAATGGTAATCGGACTAGTATTTCCCGTTAAAGGATTTTGCAGTTGCTCGGCCGCCAAAACTGTTACTGGCAAAATTAATAAAGCTAAAAACAAATAAGGTAATAATTTTTTGGTCAATTTCATAGTTTTTTATTCTGCTTTAATTATACCACTTCTTTTAACTCCAAGCAACCAACTGCTAACCGCCATTATTACCAGCAAACTAATCCATTGCGGTAAACGTAATCCCCACCAAACCATTTCCGGATCTAACCTAATAAATTCCAAACTAAATCTTAAGGCCGAATAGAGCATTAAATACTCAGCCAAAATTAAACCAGGTCGCTGAATTTTTTTAAACTGCCAAATCAACAGACCCAAAATAATTAAACTGCCCAACGATTCATACAAAAAAGTTGGCTGAAAATATTTAAAATCCAAAAATAATTCCGGCCGATTAGCCGGCGCAATAAAAATACCCCAAGGTAGGTTGGTCGGATAACCAAATAATTCTTGATTAAAATAATTACCCCACCGCCCAATCGCCTGACCCAAGGTTACACCTAAAACCAAAACATCCGCCGTCAACCAAAAATTTAACTGCTGTTTTTTGCAATAAACCACCACCGTAATTAAACCGGCTACCAAGGCTCCGTGAATCGCCAAGCCACCTTGCCAAATTTTAAAAATTTCCAGCGGTTGATTTAAATAATAACCAGGGTTAACCAATAGCACTTCCCAAATTCTGGCGCCAACCAAACCACCAAGCACTAAATAAAAAGCTAAATCCAAAATCTGCTCAAGTTTTAAATTTATTTTTTTACCAAACTTAATAACCACTGCTAAACCCGCTAAAATCGCTAGTACCAAAATTAAACCATACCAATAAAAATTGATCGGCCCTAGGCTAAAAATTATCCGCTCGGGTGAATAATGATGTAACCAACTAATCATATGCTTATATTATAGCAAAAAATAAACCCGCAGTCGTGACCGATCTGCGGGCTGGGTTAGAAAAAATACTAAATGTGGGCCGATTGACGGTTGATAAAGTTACCAACCGGTCCGGGTCTCCCACCGACGTTAGAAATTCTGTAACGAATTCTGGCGTCTTTTAATTCTCCAATCTTAGCTTGATACTCTGGAGAATTGCGATCACAAAGTAATTTCTTTGTTTCGCCATCTTGATTCCACTTAATCTGTACTTTGCACAAAATTTATCCCCCCTTCCTCTTTGGAAATTTAACTAACTTTCAATCCTCTAAATGTAAAATTGATATTACAAAAAATCTAAAACCTTGTCAAGCTAGCTTAGCGTCTTTTCCTTTCTTCCTGCAAAATCTTTAGGGTAGTTTTTATTACTGTATCGGGGTTTAAAGAAATAGAATCAATTTTTTGTCTAACCAAGAACTGCGCAAAATCTGGAAAATCCGAAGGCGCTTGACCACAAATACCAATTTTGGTCTTGGTTTCTTTAGCCGAACCAATTACAAAAGTTAATAGCGCTTTAACTGCCGCGTTGCGTTCGTCATAAATATGCGCCACCAAAGCGGAATCGCGATCCACGCCTAAAGTTAATTGCGTTAAGTCATTAGAACCGATGGAAAAACCATCAAAAATTTTAGCAAATTCCTGCGCCAAAATAACATTAGAAGGAATTTCTACCATCACATAAATTTCTAAACCTTTTTGCCCTTTTTGTAGACCATATTTTTTCATGGTAGCCACCACCTTTTTACCCTCGGCTACTGTGCGACAAAATGGCACCATTACTTTAACATTAGTTAAACCAAATTCTTCCCGCACTTTTTTAAAGGCCTTGCACTCTAGGGCAAAAGCTGGTTCGTATTGCGGGCTGTAATAACGCGAAGCGCCGCGCCAACCAATCATCGGATTTTCTTCTTTGGGTTCAAAATATTTACCGCCAATCAAATTGGCATATTCATTAGATTTAAAATCAGACAAACGCACAATTACATCCTTAGGATAAAAAGCGGCGGCGATTTGAGCAATGCCTTCGGCTAATTTGTCCACAAAAAATTGTGCTTTATTGGTATAACCGGCCGTCAAAATTTCAATTTGTTTTCGCACCGCCGGATCTTTAACTTTTTTAAACTGTAACAAAGCCAAGGGGTGAATCTTGATGTAAGAATTAATAATAAACTCTTCACGCGCCAAACCCACACCATCATTGGGAATAAACGAATCGGCAAAGGCAGTGTCAGGGTTACCAATGTTCATCATTACTTTAGTTTGGGGACGTTTTAATTTTTTTAAATTATGTTTAGTCAAGGTAAATGGTAAAATTCCTTCGTAAACAAAACCACTTTCTCCTTCGGCGCAACTGGCCGTTACCGCTTGTCCCGTCTTTAATTTTTTGGTGGCATTGCCCGTGCCCACCACCGCCGGAATACCCAATTCGCGCGAGACAATCGCCGCGTGTGCCGTACGTCCGCCTTGTTCGGTAATAATTGCCGAAGCAATCCGCATCACCGGTTCCCAATCGGGATCGGTAATTTTAGTTACTAATACTTCACCCGCTTTAAAATCAGCTAAATTTTTTACATCCAAGATTACTCGCACTTTGCCTTGGCCGATCTTGGCACCTACCGAAATGCCTGTGGTTAAAATTTTGCCTCGACGTTTAATACTATATTCTGTTAAAATATTTTTATCCTGCACGGAATTTACTGTTTCCGGCCGAGCTTGGACAATAAACAATTTACCGGTTTGGCCATCTTTGGCAAATTCCATATCCATCGGCCGACGATAATGTTGTTCAATCACTACCGCCCAACGGGCTAACTGTAAAACTTCTTGATTACTTAAGCAAAAATTTTGTCGTTCGGTCGGTGAATTTATTTTTTTTACTGTGCCACCGCCAGCCGCATAAACTAATTTAGCTTCTTTGCTGCCAATCTTCTTTTTAATTAAAGGGTTAAAACCCTGCTCTAAAGTTTTTTGATAAATAAAAAATTCGTCGGGATTAACCACGCCTTTAACCACATATTCGCCCAAACCCCAAGCGGCATTAATCACAATTAAATCATCAAAACCACTTTCGGTGTCCGCCGAAAACATTACTCCGGAACAAGCCAAATCCGACCGCACCATCATTTGCACGCCAACCGATAAAGCAATTTTAAAATCATCGAAGCCCTTGTCGTGACGATAAGAAATCGCTCGATTGGTAAATAATGAACTAATACATTTTTTAGTTGCCTCCACTACTTGTTCCTCGCCTACCACATTTAAATAAGTTTCTTGCTGACCAGCAAACGAAGCATCCGGTAAATCTTCCGCCGTAGCGCTAGACCGTACCGCCACCGCGCAATTTTTAGCGCCACATAATTTATGATAATTTTCTTTAATTTCACTGGCTAAATTTGGCGGTAACTCGGCCGCCAACAGTAACTGCCGAACCTGCAAACCCTTACGTTGTAAATCTTTAACCTGATGTGACTTTAAGCCTTTTAAGATACCCTTAATTTTTTTATCTAGCTTGTTATATTTAATAAAATAGCGATAAGCTTCCGCGGTAATTGCAAAACCATTAGGAATACTAACTCCTTTTTTAGTGAGATGTTGATACATTTCTCCCAAAGAAGCATTTTTACCACCCACTAACGGTACATCTTTAATTCCCACTTCTTTAAACCACAATAACAATTTTTTACTTTTTGGCATAAATATTATTCCTTATACTTTATATTTTATAAACTTTATACTGATTAATTATACCGTAATTTTAACAAAAAAGCTAACTTGCCTTCAACGATTATTTAAACGGCTGGGTCAAAGTAAAGTCTGGCAATAAATTTGCCGCGCTAGATAATTTTTGAGTCCAGCCACGATCTAAGCCCACGGCCAACATTTTAGCAAAAACCTGATCAAACTCCGCTTGAGTAATCGTTCTGGTTAATTCTGAAAAATTTTTAGCCTGATAAGCCGGATAATATTGCGACATCAAACTAAAATATATTTGCTCTTTAAGTGGCGCTAATAAATCTAAAACCGCCAGGCTATTTTTTACGTTATTTGGCAAAATCAAATGCCGAACAATTACTCCCTGTTTAGCTAAGCCATCTTTAACTTGCAATTCGCCAACCTGGCTAATCATTTCCTGAATGGCAAGCCTCGCCTTAACCGCATAGTTTTTAACGCCAGAATATTTATCAGCCAAACTATCATCCGCATATTTAAAATCCGGCAAATAAATATCTACTAAGCCCGCCAAGGATTTAATCCCAGCCACTTCTTCGTAACCATTAGAATTCCAAACTATTGGAATAACCAAGCCTTGCTTTTTGGCTAAGATAATTACTTCCCTAAGCGGTTGTTGCCAAATAGTCGGCGTCACTAAATTAATATTAACCGCCCCTTGTTTTTGCAACGCCAACATCATTTGCGCGGTTTGTTCTACTGAGTAATTTTGACCTAAATTATTTTGAGAAATTTGATAATTTTGACAAAACACACAATATAAATTACAGCCAGAAAAAAATATGCCCCCAGCTCCCTGTGACTTGTTGCCAACCAACGGCGGTTCCTCGCCAAAATGTTTACCCTGCCAAGCGATTCTTAACATAAACTAAATTTGTTACAACCAAGAGACCACCTGTCCAGGCGATTTCTTATTTAAATATTAAACTAAACTTTATACTTATGGTTATTTAAGGTCTTGACAAAAAGTAAATACTGTGCTACCATAAAACGTTAGACTGGACCTTAAAAAATTATAAAAAATTGATTTACCCTTGAAAGGAGGGTTAAATACGTGAATAACAAAGAAAAAGCAAAGGTGGTACTTCTGGCAGGTTTTTGGGGGCAATTAATCTATCTGATTACGATGTATTTGATCAGCTGGAAAGTACCACTGACCATGCTATATCCCTTCCAATATTCGTTCTTCAGCTGCCAAATCAACCGCTGGAGTGACCAATATCTTTTCGCTCTGTCCATTATGTTAATATTCGGACAGTACCTTTGGATTATACCAAAGGTACTTAATGAAGACGAGAAAAAAGAAAGTGGGGCAGTTTGTGCAGGAATTATCTTCGGTCTGATTTTACTCTTTGTGCTCTGCGTAGTGCTATTAGCCGGCTATCCAACTCCGCTCATTACAGTGATTAAGGTTGGTGAATATATTCTGGTTTTATTAGCAATAATAATGACCGCGGCCTGCAAGCCATGGGAGGAGACCGAAAAACCAAAAAAGGTCTTTGCTGAGATTTGCCTGTTTTCCAGCATCATGACAATATTTGGCGGACCATTTCTTGGCTTCGCCAACACCTTATTGCTTAGCGCAATCATGATGCTCACCGCATTTTTTGCTACCCTAGCGGTTTGGGTAATAAAAAGTGGCTATGAGTTACACCGTGAAGGGTAATTAACCGCATTAAAAATTTCAGACAGCTTGACCAAAAATCGGTCAGCTGTCTTTTTTTATCTCAAAAATCATCTAACCAGAAGATTTTTTATCAAAAAATAATAATTTTTTACAATAGGCCGGCTATTGCTAGCCGGCCCGATTGTGACAAAATCTAACTAAAAAATTTGTAATACTTAAACAGCCATTAATCTTTTAGATTTTAATTTCTTTGGCATATTGACCAATCCAAGGAATTTCATAACCTTCGCCGGCCAAAACTTTCAAAATACCCATGACCAACACGACGATTGTAAAGATTGAACCAATCAACCAAATAAATTGTCCTAAGAATGGCACAATATTAACCACCCAAATAACCACTTCAAAAATAAATAGCACTAAACCCTGCTTGGCATGCCACATCGCAAAAGAATTTTCTTTTTTGGTTAGCATGGCCACTAAAAACAACGGGCCGAGGTAGGCTAAAACTGCCGCCATTTTGCCATCCTCTACTTCTTTGGCTTCAAACTTGGGAATTTGCATATCAAGTTTTTTATTTATGAGTTAATTTATTAACTAAAACGTTAATTTTTAATAAAACAAAATTTGTGGCAAACAACAGCCCCGCCGTAACTAAAGCCACTAGCACTGGCTCCGTAATCAAATTTAAAGTCGTCCAAAACTGAAAATCTAAAATAACTTTAATTACTGCTGACCACAAACCAACCGCTAGGGCCAAAACTATCGCCAATTGATAAGCCGCTTTGGCGCTGGACCATTCAGCCCGCCGTAAAATTTGCCAAATCAGCCACAAGATAAAAATTATTTTGAACCCCCAACTGACTCTTTCTTGATATTGTTGATAATAAGTGTAAAGGCTGATTTTAAGGCCTAACCGCCAAATTAATTCTAAAATTAAACAAACCCACAAAACCAAGCGTAACCGCGCCTGATAAAAAGCCTGATCAAAGGGTTCAATTTGCTTAAAAATAGACATAGACTGATTGCATTATAGCACAAAACCTAAGAAAAATGCCACCCCAATTTTTGTTAAAACAAATAACAAAAAAAGTGGGCCTGGATTCCGGCTCGTAGGCCGGAATGACAAGAAAAGTGCCCCGCAAAGCGGGGCACTTTCTATCTATCTAAATTTTCAACTTTCCACTTTCAACTTTCAACTTTCCACTTTCTACTTTTTACTTTCTACTACCTAGTAATCCATCCCCATACCACCACCCATACCACCCATACCCGGCATACCGCCGGCAGCATTTTCTTTCTTTTCTGGAATATCCGTTACCACTGCCTCGGTCATTAATAAAGTAGCGGCAATCGAAGCGGCATTTTCTAAAGCGGTACGAGTAACTTTTAACGGATCAACGATGCCACGTTCTAACATGTCCGCTTTTTCCATCTTAGCAAAATCATAACCCGAATGCGCATCTTTAATATCTTTAATTTCATTAACAATCAAAGCAATATCTTTAATTCCGGCATTAGCGGCAATTTGTCGCAATGGTGCTTCTAAGGAGCGTTTAATAATCGCCACGCCAACTTTTTCTTCTTCGGTCACTTTGCCTACTAATTCATCCAAAGCATAAGCTACTTTAACCAAAGCGGCACCACCACCAGGCACAATTCCTTCCTCCACCGCGGCTTTAGTGGCATGCAGAGCATCTTCAATTTTAAATTTCTTTTCTTTCATTTCAGTTTCCGTTGCCGCGCCCACTTTAATGACACCGACTCCGCCGGACAATTTGGCTAGCCGTTCTTGCAGTTTTTCTTTATCATAATCCGAGGTAGCCTTGTCATATTCATTTTTAATTTGGGCTACTCGATCTTTAATTAATTTTTCTTCACCCTTGCCTTCAACAATCGTCGTGTAATCTTTACTGGCCACTACTTTTCGGGCATGACCTAATTGTTCTGGGGTGGTGTTTTCTAATTTATGACCCAGTTCTTCAGAAATTACTGTGCCTCCAGTTAAGACGGCAATATCTTGCAACATTTCTTTGCGACGATCACCAAAACCTGGCGCTTTAACCGCTAACACATTAAAAGTGCCCCGCAATTTATTAACCACTAAAGTGGCCAGGGCTTCGCCATCAACTTCATCGGCAATAATAACTAATTCTTTAGTACCGCTTTGTGCTAATTTCTCTAACAAGGGTAAAATTTCGCGAATCGCACTAATCTTTTTTTCGGTGATCAAAATTGCAGCATTATTATATTCTGCTTCCATCCGCTCGGTGTTGGTAACCATATAAGCCGAAACATAACCTTTATCAAATCGCATGCCTTTAACCACTTCTTTTTCTAAACCCATGGTTTGTGATTCTTCTACTGTGACCACGCCATCTTTACCAACTTCGTCCATTATTTCCGCAATTAACTCTCCCACTTGCGCATCCAACGAAGAGATGGTGGCAACTTGGGCCACTTCCTTTTTACCATTAACTGGCTTACTAATTGATTTTAAGGCCTTCACCGCGCTAATCACCGCTTTTTCAATTCCTCGACGAATATCCATCGGGTCATTACCGGCCGCCACGTTCTTAAAACCTTCTTCAATAATCGCTTGCGCCAAAACTGTCGCCGTGGTAGTGCCATCGCCTGCTACATCATTAGTTTTATTAGCCACTTCTTGGATTAACGAAGCACCAATATTTTCAAACTTATCTTCCAATTCAATTTCTTTGGCAATGGTCACGCCATCATTAGTAATCACCGGTGAACCAAAGCCTTTGTCCAAAATTACATTGCGCCCTTTAGGGCCCAAACTGACTTTAACCGCGTTGGCAATTTTATCTACCCCGCGTTTAATCGCCGCCCGAGCGGCTTCACTGTATAAAATTTGTTTAGCCATAATTGTTAATTTAAAATTTAAAAATTAAAGTTTAAAATTTTAGTATCGCCTGCGGCGATTATTTAATCAATTTATGCGCAAAGCGCCTGCCTTAATTTTACTTTTTGCTATTTACTTTTTACCTTACTCCACCACCGCTAACACATCTTCGTGAGTTAAAATTTTGTATTCCTCTTCACCTACCTTAACTTCTTCCCCGGCATATTTGCCGTACAAAACCTTATCGCCCTTTTTAAGTTGTAGTTTAACAATCTTTTCACCGTTACCCACGGCTAAAACTTCGCCTTCGGCTTTTTTTTCTTTAGCCGAATCCGGTAAAACAATGCCCGCCGCGGTAATTTCTTCTTGCTCTAAAGGTTTAACGATTAAACGATCGCCTAAAGGTTTTAAATTCATAGAATTTAATGATTAATAATAAAGAGATGATTTAGCACTCTAAATGGTAGAGTGCTAATTTATAACCTATTCCTATTTTAACCAAGCCCGACCACCCTGTCAAGAGCCGCTAACTAAGCCTACTTTGCCGGGCTTGACTTTTTTGTTTTTTGATGCTAAATTCAAACTAACAAATAGGAGGAAAATATGGACCAAAAAACCCAAAAAGTATGGTGGGCAGATATTGACATGCCAAGATGCCAACATCTAAAACTAAAACCAGAAGGACCAGAGAATTTAGCTAGTTTATTATCTGAAGCAAAAGATAACGAAAACACCGAAATAGAAAAGGAAGAATGGTTAGACCAATTAATTGGTACAAACAACCTGTTTACCTGCCGAACCTTTACTGCTTGGTGTACCAAAAACGATTGCTGTTGCGTCGTTACTGAAAAACCCATTAAAAACAATGTCACACCACTGGTGTTGTTAATTAACAAACGACACTTAATTACAGATTGCGGTGACCGAGAATGGACCGCCGCAGGATCTTCCCGACAATTTTTAAAAAACTGGCTCTTGGAAAAGATTGAGCCGGATCTAAAAATTTATTAAACCTAAAAGAGGAATTTTATTCCTCTTTTTTTATTAGGCCAAAATAGATCATTAACCAAAAAATTACCAACATTGACCAACTGGCCCAGAAATAATGATCAAACCAGATTAACAAAAAAATTAACCCCAAACCGTAGACCACAAAGCCGGATTTTTGTTTAATCGCCTGCCAAACCGTAATTATTAAAATCAATAACCACAAACTTAAACCCACCAAACCCAATTCGGCCCACGTTAACCAAAACAAATTATGTGGCGGCTGATATTGATAAGCCGGTTGGCCCGGATTTAACTTAAGCAAAGCTAACTGATAACTACCTAACCCCCAACCCCAAAGTGGCCGAGCCTTAATCATAGAATAAGCCCGTTCTAGTTCAATTTGTCGTTCATTGTTTGATTTAATAGTTAAACGACTGTCTGTAAAACGATTAATTAACAACTCTCCCCACAAACCATAGCCTACTGTCGCCACTAAAACCAAACTTATTAAAACTACCGCAGCCCGGCGGCGGGTTAACTTATTTTTGATTAACAATAAACTATAAATTATTGCCAAACCCAGACCCAAAAAAATTGCCGCTCGTGAAAAAGTTAAAACTAATCCCAAAACTTGTAAAACTAAAGCGACTAACAGCCACAACCGGATTCGCAATTTATCACTCTGAATAATCAAATAGACGCTAACTAAAATGGTAACGGCCAAAAAACCACCTAAAATATTAGGATGAGGAAAAGAGCCATAAGCCCGCAACCAACGGCCGGTGTTTTCTACCACCGACACTCCTAAATCTGCGGGGTTTTGCGCGGCCAGCCCCAACCACTTGTTAGCCACAATTTGTTGAGTACTAAATTGCCAAAAAGCTAGCAAACCTTGTGCTGCCCCGCTGGCTGCTAACATGGTGGCAATCTTTTTAAAATCAACTTTCAAAATTATAATCAAACTGCCCGCCGCCATGGCTTCTAATAATTTAAACCACTGCCAATAAGCCACTGCACCATTAACTGACCAAAAAATTGATAAGCCAGACCAGATAATAAACAAGCTCACCACCAAAAATTGTGGCTTAAATTTTAAAAATTTTATTTTACCAACTGCTTCCGACCAAAAACTTTTTTTAAATAAACTGCTAATGGCTAAAATCATAATTACCCACAACCATAGTTCCGTGCCGTAAATTGCCAAATTGCCCGCCTCTAATTCATAGCCCCCACTACTGGCGCGCAGCAAAAAATACCGAGTTTGCCACGGCAATAAAAAAATAAAGAGATAAAATAACCCTCGAGCGACTTTAAGAATTTTGTGGTCCATAAAGACTGGCTAATTTTTGCTGATATTTATCTTGATATTCCTGACGACGATCCTTGGTGTGTAATTTTAACATCTGTTCATTAATTAGCACCCGGGTGTCTTGGTTGGCTAAATCTGTCAACGCTTTTGGCATTTCTTCTAACGATCGCTCCCGAATTAATTTTTCAAGCCAGTTAGCCACCAACAATTTTTCCCCTAGCTTTTTTAAAAAATAACCAAACGCTCCCAAATTAACCCGCCGTCGAGGCGGCGGCAATTTACCGGACCAATTAGGTAAAAATTTTTTTAACCAAACATTTTCTCTAACTAAAGAAGTATAGTAACCCCCGGCATCATAAATTGGCCACAAAGTAGCCAGCCAATACTGAAAATAAATATCAGCTTCTCCCAAAGTAGCCGGCTGTAAATTTAAATTATCAGCGGTCACCCAAAAAGATAAACAAAGCTTATCTTGAGTTTGCGTAGTTTTGGGCCGAAGATTAAACAACCACAAAAAAAGATTGGCCAAACAACGACTGGTCCAAATTTTGCCGGGCGTGGTAATAATAAATAAATCAATATCCCCCTCAGCTCGGGAATTATTATAAGCCAAAGAATTACAAATCGCGATCATTCGCACAAACGGCAAATTAGCTAAAATTTTTAAAACCCAGCCCCGTTTTCTTAATTTCTGCTCGGCTAATAAGTAGCGTTCTTTTCTGGTTGCCACCAGCTCTGGCCGATCAGTAATTAAATAATAACCCTCCACGGATTTTAGGTTGGTTAAACTATTAATTACCTCAGCCAAATTACTGCTCTGTCGTTGATACTGCCAAGCTTCTACCGCCGTTAAGGGGTAATCAAATAACTCAAAATAAACTAGGGGTTCAATCACTTTAAAGTTTTGCATATTTGTTATTAACTTAGCACAAAAAAAGCCAACTGCCAAATCCTGGGGTTGATTTTTTTGGCTATAAATGTTAAAATACCTTGCAGACTACCGGCTGAAATAATAATTATTTTAATTAGTTAATTCAGCAAAAATATCCTACATAAAATTATCTACAAAACTAAACAACTAATAGTCAAGCTATTAGTTTATTTATTAAAAATCTTAACTTGGTCTAGTCACTTACTAGGCCAAATGTGGTTAAATTTTTATCAACATTTCTTAATTAAATTAACTCCGTTAATTCGCTGGCTATTTTTATTATTATATAAATCATATTTACAATTTAAACGGCAACTTAAAAATTGGGAATTAAAAAGTTACCAAGGTTGGCTTAAATTGGTTACCAACCAACATTTTTTAACCGTACTGTTTGTATTTGGCGCGGGCTTGGTAATTATTTATAGCTTACTAAATTCTAATCGCGTCCAAGCCCAAGATTATGGCCAACAAAGTTTAATTGTAAAAATTTTAGGACAAAATGAAGAATTAATTGAAGACAGCGGCCCGGCTAATACTGTGGCCGTAGTTAGTAACCCCGACGCCAGCGAAATTCTTAATCAACTTGCCAACGAAACCGAAAGTGACAACACCTCTGCGGAATCTTTACTGCTTGGCAGTGGCGCTTTAGTTAAACCAGAAATTACCACGCCCGAAGAACTTAAACGTACTCGCGTCCAAAAATATATAATCCAAAAAGGTGATACGCTCTATGCCCTGGCCCAACGCTTTAATATCTCTACTAACACCATTCTCTGGGCTAACAGCCTAACCTTAAATTCTTACTTAAAGCCCGGTGCGACTTTGAATATTCTGCCGGTCAGTGGTGTTTTACATAAAGTAAAAAAAGGTGACACCATTTCCTCAATTGCTAAAAAATACCAAGCGACTGAAGAAAAAATTGAAAACTTTAACTACGTTAGTAATAATACCTTAACCATTGGTGACACTTTGGTTATCCCTGAAGGTAAAATTATTTACCAAGCCCCGGCGGTGGTTACTCCAGCTAAAACCAAGGCTCCAACAACAGTTTATCAAAGCACTACCGTTAGTGCTGGCGGGATGATTTGGCCTACTACCTGTCGCCGCATTACTCAATACTTCCGTGGTATCTGGCATACCGGGGCTGATGTTGCTTGTGGCTTAGGTGCCCCAATTTATGCGGCCGACAATGGCGTGGTTGCTAAAGTCGTTTATGGTAAAACCGGTTACGGCTACTATATTATTATTAATCACGGCAATGGCAAATATACTCTTTACGGACATAACTCCAAAATTTATGTGGAACCAGGACAAACCGTTGAACGTGGCGAATTGATTTCGGCTATGGGTTCAACTGGTCGCTCCACCGGGCCACACTTACATTTTGAAGTAAGATTAGGCGGGGTTAACGGCACTAGAGTCAACCCGCTAAGTTATATTAGATAAAAATAGCTCTTAATAATTTATTAAAAAAATTAACAAACCTCTTGACAATTGCCGAATAAAATGTTAAGTTGCAATCAATAAAAAAAATAACAGGAGGCATGGCTAATGTCAAAATATTTTCCCCTTACAAACATAGCGAGAATTGAAGTTGGGAGAAAAGACTGGCGTCGGGAAACACAAAAATTTTTAATAACGGGTAGGTGCGAGGGACAACACGGAAGTACTGATGTTTCCTTTTTTCTTACTGAAACCCAAGCAAAAGAAATTGCTCTGTTTGATATACTGTTAGTTGTTTATCGACCAAACAGGAACAATCTCGCCCTTCTCGCTATTGTTGAGGCAGCTAAAATAAAGTTTATCGCCAAATTTAATTCAAAGGGCAAGCGGCCAAAAGTTATCTTTGGCAAACAAAGCTTATTGCCACTTTACCAAAAAATAAACCGCCTGATGTAAATCAAGCGGTTTTTTATTTAAAAATTTATTCCGAAATTTTAGGCCGATACTGTAGGGCCTCAGCCACATGGGCTAATTCTACTTTAACACTGGAGGCCAAATCCGCAATAGTGCGCGCCAATTTTAAAATTCTAAAATAAGCTCTAGCTGAAAGTTGTAGTTGTTCCACGGCAGTTTTTAATAGCTGCTGAGTTGCCACATCTATCTGACAAAATTCTTTAATTTGCTGCTGAGACATTTCTGAATTAGTTACTAAATTTAACCCCTTAAACCGGGTTAATTGCTGAGTTCTCGCCTGTTGAATGCGCTGACGAATAGCAACCGAATCTTCGGCCAAACTATCGTCAGCCAATTTTTCAAACTTAACTTTGGGCACTTCCACATGCAAATCGATTCGATCAAGTAGTGGTCCCGAAATCTTTTTCTGATATTTAATAATCTGACTGGCGCCGCAAATACATTGCCGGTCTGGATCCGTGGCATAACCGCAAGGACAAGGATTCATTGCCGCGACTAAAATAAATTTAGCCGGAAACTGCAAGGTTCCCTGCACTCGCGACACCGAGATAATACCATCCTCTAAAGGCTGACGTAAATTTTCTAAAACCTGACGAGGAAATTCTGGCAATTCATCCAAGGCTAACGCCCCGCAACCCACTATTTACCCCTACCCCCGTTATGGTTGTGAGACCGGTCTTAGCGTTATTGTCCTGCAATTGAGCATAGACAGGCTCCCGGATTGCCCCAATAAGAGGCGATGGTGTTTGAATATTTGGATTGAAGTTGAACTCTACTTCGGCCTCAGCCCTCTTAGGATATACCGTTACTCTGTTTACTACCAGCCTGATTGCTTCTTGTTTTTCTTCGTATGTCAGCGAGTCCAGTCGTGCTATGAGCTTCTTATACTGCCCATCGATGACGTTCGCTATCTCCCGGATCTCTTTCTTTGTGAGTAGCTGACGCTCGAGCCTTAGTTGTTCCTGTCGGAGTTGTTCTTCTTGGCTTTTACATTCTATCAGAGCCTTCTTGTAGCTGTCATGGTCAAATTCACCTTCTGAGAATAACATTCCGAGCCTTTGCCGTTTGGTGGCCAGCGTCTCAAAGGTCTTTTTGATCTGGTCCAGCTTTTCTTCTGTATCGTCCTGTTTAATCTTCTCAGTGTTGTACCTTGCGAGTTTTTCCAGTGTTAATTCCGGCTTCTTCAGGATTTCTTTCAGTCGTTCCCATATCGGAAGAAGGCGCATCTCTGATACCTGCTCACACGTTAGGCATCTTCTGCTGATCCCGACCTCAGCTTTGGTACACCAACCATGATAGTACTTGGTACCCGCACGCCCGTCTTTCCTTGGTGGCTGATATCCTCCAAAGAGCTTGAATCCGCATGATCCACAATAAATAAGCTTTGAAAAAAGATATGTTCGCTTTAGGTTCCGTTTGGAAAACTCACGATTTTTGAGGAGTTGTTTTATGCAGGTATCGTATAACTCCCTGGTAATGATTGCCGGGACTTTAATGCTTATCCATCCGGCTTTTTCCCTGAGAAGGCTTTCGTCGGTAACGCTGGTCAGGTTTTTGAATGGTCTTTTGTACTTTCTGAAGAATGCTGTTCCAGTATAGGTTTCATTGGTCAACATTCTGCCAATCGTTCGAGTATGCCAGTAGTTATGAGTCTTTTTGTTTGAGACCTTTCTGCGAGCAATCGGTATTTTCATATTATTAGCCCTTCTCTGAATCTCACGCAGAGGCAATCGATCCGCAACAATCCACTTAAAGTACATCTTCACCCATTTCGCCTCCTCTTTATTTATCTCAAGTTGTCCGGTTTCTTTTATGAGATTATATCCGTAAGGGGGGACTCCTGTTACCCACTTACCACTTTGCGCGGCCCTGATTCTTCCACCCGTGGTCCTTTCCCTGATAGTGTCCCTTTCCATCTCTGCCATGACTGCGAGGAAGCCGACCATTCCTTTCCCGAAAATGGTTGTCGTATCGAATGGCTCGGTTGCAGATTTTACCCCGACTTTATATTTCGATAAGTCCTCGACCATGTTGAGCATCAGACGCGCACTCCGAAACATTCTATCAAGCTTCCAAACCAGAACTACATCAAATTCTGATTTCTTTCCATTTTCCATCAGTCTCTGTATGTCCGGCCGATGCTCAACCGGCAGTGATCCCGAAAACCCTTCGTCTTTGTAGACGTGCTTTTCTTCGAGTATGTAATCGTTGGCTTTTACGAAGTATCTTAATTTTTCTTCTTGAACCGCCATTCCATGCCCCTTCAGCTGTTCGTCTGTGGAAACTCGCATGTAGATCGCCGCTCTTATTTTCTTCGTGCTTATTATTGTTTCCATGGTGTTTATTGGTTAATTTTAATTATTTATTCATTGGTCGTCTTTCTTTGGCGGCAAGCTTTCCGCGCATTAATCTTTCTCGCAGGGCATCATTTTCGAACCTCGCCATCGCCGTCATCATTGTTGTCAGAAGTCCAGCCCTTGCTTTACCGGAAGTAGTTAGCGTATCAATCGACCCATCTACAGCCTTGATGCCTACTTTGAGGCGTGAGAATTTGTCTAACATTTCAAAAAAATGGTGATAGCCTCGGGAGATTCTGTCGACTCCTTTGACGATTATCAAGTCAAACTCATGCCTCTCCGCGCCTTCAAATAATTTTTTTGCCCCTGACCTTTTTTCCAATGGAAGTAGTCCGGAAACGCCACTGTCTTTGTATACGTGCTTTTTATCGACCAAGTAGTCGTTCGAGGCTACAAAAGCCCTCAACTGTACTTCTTGCTCTGCGATTCCAGACCCTTGTTGATCATCGTTGGCGGTCCGAAGATAGATCGCCGCCCTCTTCTTTGTAATTGTTGCTTTGTTCATATTTTTATTGGTTAATTTTCGACCTTACTACAACAGGTGCCGGGATAGTGATTGTAAGTCAAGGTAATGGATGAGTTGCCCCATATTGCTTGTCATTTATCTCCAATACCGGCGTATTTGCTGTGGTACGACTTGAAAATTCCTTTGGGCTTTCCTGCATGTTCTTTTTCCCACATTCTTTCTTTGTTGATCTTTATAAAACGGATGAGAGTGGCTTTATAATTTTTGTATTCCTTACCGACTGAAGCGCAATGGAGGGTTACGTTTTCTACGTTGTCACGTACAAATTCGCGGCTTACTCCGTATTTCTCGGCGATTTCCATAACATCACTCTCGGAAATGTTTTCAAGATAATCGATTGTAGCGGTTTTTCGAGGAGGCAAGGGCATATATATGCTTTGGTCCTGTGGATTGAGTTCAGAATGATTTGAGTTACCAGCCATCTGTTGATCTACCCCGCGGTCACTTGGTGACCCGGGTTGGTCATGTGCTGACCTACCCTTATCGGTCGGCATCCAATTATCTTCTACGACTTGATATAAATTGGATTGGTTCTCTTTGTTGTTTTTCTTTCGCAATTGTTTTCTTACTAACCCCAATTTCTCCAGCTTACGAATACGATCCTTTATTGTATTTTTGGTTACCTTGCAAAGCTTTGCCAATCTGTTGATGCTCGGGAAGCAAAGACCGGCTGAATTAGCGTGATCAGAAAGCCACATATAGACGCTTTGACCGATCGCATCAATTTCTTTGATTCTGTATTTACTGGGAACCGTGATGAAGGTTCCAGGTCTATATTTTGTTTTCATAATCAGTAGTTGTTGCTAATATCGGCTCGACCTTTTCATCTTTGCCTTGTTGCGTTTTGTCAGTCAAAAGAAAATCAAACAATGCGAATAGTGTCCGATCTGAAACGTCCTCGGGTATTACTTGCGTTGCTATTTTTATTTGTAATTCTCTTTTTTCTGACATGGCTTTAGTATTCGGCTACTTACTTTTCTGCTGATCTATAAAATCTTTATCTACTTGATTCCACCAACCATTTTTCTCATCTGTTGCATCTTCGATTGCGGCCAAAATTAAACCACACCTATTATCAAAAACAGCGTCAGAGTCATACCAGCATTCTTTAATCCTGTTGATTTCAATGTCGGTGAGTTCTCTGCCGAAGTTGCCACTGGCTAACGATTGTATTTCTTCCTTTGAAATCTCCACCGTAATGATTATCAAGTCCCCATCGTCAATCTTATTTTCTTCGTTATTTTGGTTCATATAATTTATTCGCTATAAATACGATTTTTTAACATTTTTACGTTGTCAAAAAACGACCTCGCTTTGACCTCCAACTTGTCGGCCCAATAATCGTCCACGACCTTTTCGATGCCGTTTGTCCGGCAAAAGACGAATTGAACTTTGCGAGGGTTTGACTTATCTAAAGTGATCAACTCAAAACCCGCCGTAGCAAGTGATGCGGCGGCGCCTAAATCAAACGTATTAAAAAACCTTACCTGATCGTCAAAACTGTCTAATTCCTGGTCTGCTAATATTTTGGTCATATAATTTAGTTAGGTTAATTACCTTCGTCTACTCATAGATGGCGAATTTCACGCTGAAAATGAAAAAATGTAAAAACTCCCCATTTTGTGGGGAGTTTAGGTCTTCTTATTTATTCAAGCGCTATAGGCGAGTTTCGCTATTCTTCCTCGTATACCTGTTTGGTTTGGCTATCTAAGTACTCTTTTACGCCGAGCCCATCATTGTCATCATCAACAGGCCCTTTTTCGTTTTGGTCTGACAATGATGGAATTAAGGTTATTTTAATTTGATAGGAATTGCCATGTTTCTCTGTAGAAGAGCGGTATGGAAAAAATGGATCATAGTCTATAGAAAAATAATCTTGAAGTGATTTTGTTAATAATTCCTTTTGTTTTTTATACTTATCTCTTGCCTCAGGGTCTTTTAGGGTTAGCTCGCCATGTACCCTTGCTAACACCCTTAGAAATACCCACCCCTCACTTGGATTAGGGTTATTGCCTTTGCCAACAAACCCCATTTCTTTATAGTTGGTGCTGTGCTTGAAGCGCCCAACTTGGATGAATATATTTTCATCGTCTAAAAATTTGATGGTAACATTTGCCCATATTGTGCCTGACGGCAACCTATAGGGGAATTTGTTTTTAGTAATCTTCTCTTGCTCTGGTCTTTCTCTAATAATTTCTCTTTCCAAAATTTGTATTTTGGGAGAAAATTCGTATTTAAATTTGTCGTAGAGTTGATCAAACTCCGGTTGATGGACGGTTAAAATCAATTTCTCAAGCCCTACGTAGTCTTTAGCAAATACCCAATCATCATCAGTTACGCCCCATTCCTTTAATTTACTAAAAAGCGATAACCGTTCAGTTGCAGGTTTAAGAAATTCAACATCCGACCCCTGGGACGCACGCAAAATTTTGCTCTTAATCTCCTGCAAAAGAGACCAGATATCTTTGTTGAATTCTTCCTCGAGCATCATAATAATTTAGGTTAATAGTCATGTTAATCTAACACTGTTGTAATATCATGATACCGAAAAAACGGCCTAAAATCAAAGAAAATATAGGGTCACTTTTTATTTGCACGCTTCGTGTAGTGTCCTCGAAGGATAGTCTTTGAGCAGTGCTTGTTCTGATGGATATGACTTCAGGTATTCTGGAGTGAGTCCTTTCCAGCCGTCATCGGTATCGCAGTAGTAGTACTTTGCCGTCTTATAACTGCTCAAATAAAATGTGTGGCCACTTGTCTGAGCTGGTTGTGCTGTTGGAGTTGGTGTCGGCTGAGTCGTTCCCGAAGTTGGACTCGTCGTACCATTGCAGGTTGTCGGACTCCACAGTCCGCGCTGGTTCTGTTGGGCATCTTTCTGTGCGGCCTTGAATTCGGCTTGATACTTGTATGGAATATTATACGTGTATTCGTAAGCGTATCCCTGTTCGATCATGGATTTCTCGAAGTTGGTGCCGTCGGACAGAAAGACATATCTGAGCAGTCTTTGGTATTTATCCAAATCTCCCTGCGTTGGATCGGACTCTAATCGAACCATCTGATTCAACAATGTAGCTTTTGTTTTGTTTGATGCTTCTTTGCCGAAACACTGGACTGGCTTCCTCGGATCAACCGTCTCCGGTGTATCCATGCCGATCATTCTGATTGTTTGTGTAGTACCGTTTATTGATACTTTGATTGTATCGCCATCGGTTACTGACACGACTTTTACGAGGCCAGATGGTTGCGCTTGAGTCGGAGTAGGCGCCGGATTGTTTTGTTGGCCGTCGGCGACTTGAGTTTGGGGAGTGGAAATCGAATCGGACTGAGGTTGAGTCGTAGCCTCCGGAGAAGTAGTGGCGGCCGCCTGTTCGTTGGCCTGTTGCAGAGTTGATTGTTGATTTTCTACTGCTGGTGTGACTTTGGTTCCGGGAAGGGCTATCACCATCCCGATGAATAACACAATAGCAATTCCTATTTTTAATTTGCGCGATAGAATATAGCCGAATTTATTTTTGATGAACTCTTTTGTTTTTGGAAAGATGACGATCGCAAGTACGAGCGTGAGAAGTCCGAATATGGGAGTTTTCGCTAAAGAGGCGATGCCCACGAGTCCAAACAGTATCGAGAAGATCCAGCTTATTTTTCTGATCATAGTCGTTGGTTAAGTTAATTACTTAACCTGGTGTTTGACCGGGTCTTTTTTGCAAAAAACCCACCACCAGGTAGAGCCTTGCGGCTCATATGCGAGTTTCCCCGCATAACGCATGACTGCGATCCTGATGATGGGATCTTTGCAGTCATGCGATTTTCGACCATACCTCCCGGGTTAATCCGAAAGGGTTAGGTCCTTTGATATTCAATTGTCGATTTCTATTATGCCGTATTCATATGAATAAATCTACTTAATTGCTCATGGTTCTTGCTGTGGCTCTCAGGGTTGCGCTTTTAGCCAGAAGTCCCTATCAATCTCCGAATCTTGCCACAACTCCTCTGGGGGCTCCAATTTTTTTGTCTAACGCGATTCTGGTGCTTAGCTTATGTCCAAGAACTTCCAATCCTTGAGATTGTTCTGATCATAGTTGTATTTATTATTGTCGTTATAACGCCAGCTGTTTTTATCTTTGACGACAATGCCGCCGAAAAGCTTCTTGCTTTTGGCGAGGTATGCGGCAAGTCCCTCGGCACGATCCTTTGCGGTTTGCGCGTAGATGCCGCCCTTGGTATCGAAAAGGCCAATTGATCCGTCAGTCAGCATGACAATGAAGTCTACGTAGAATGCTTTTTGCATTCCATTCTCGGTATAAGGCACGGCGAAATACGATCCATCCTTACTGCCATTCTTAAACCACCACTTCACCTTTTTTGCCTTCTCGAGTGTGTCGATAAATGAAACCTCGACCGCGCTATCTTCCTCAAAGTCCGTTATCGAGCTGTCGCCTTGTGTTTTTGCGTAGTAGGGTTGGATGACGGATTTTTTATAGTCTTTTTTTGTGAATGTGATGTTGTAGCGAATTTCCTCCGGCACGTTCCACGGCTCATCGTTTTGCACTACCTCATGCTTACCCTTGCCGACCGCTTCTTGATACAGCTCTTTTGCGCGATTGATGACGTCAACGAGGGCCTGTCGGTTTTCTTCTGCAAGCACGATGGCTTGAATTTTTGGCCAGTCATCGAGTCCCATCTTGAACGCCTTATCGAAGAATCTGTAGATTGAGTCATTGATTCGTTTGAGCGATCGGAGCTCCGGCGCGAATGGCGCAAGATTCTCACGTGCGAAATTGTCGAACGCGGCCTGCAGTTCGGTTTCTGTTTTTGGTATATCCAGCGTTCCTTTTTTCTCGATACTCTTAGCTTCCTTGTCCACATCTGTGATCCGGCCACTCGCTATAAGCTTTGTATCTACGATGCTGTGCTTGAGCGAGATTTTGGTTTTAAGTTTCTGTTCGTCTGCGGCAGTGAAGAAGATCGGCACAAAGTCGGCCGACAAACGCGTTTCCTCGCGGAAGCGTTTCGAGTGATAGGAGGCGAAATCAATGTTTTTATAATCG
This sequence comes from Candidatus Buchananbacteria bacterium, assembly GCA_041665005.1. GTDB lineage: Bacteria > Patescibacteriota > Patescibacteriia > 2-01-FULL-39-33 > JBAYJR01 > JBAYJR01. Next base: position 32,690 of record JBAYJR010000003.1, on the reverse strand, counting down.
TCGCGACGGCGTCCGTAGTAGACCGTCACGTATTCCTTGGCGATGTCCTCAGCGATGGTGATGTCGCTCAAGCTGGTGTAGACATACCCGATGTTCAGTGCCGGGTCCTTGTAGTGGCGGTGCTCCGGCATACGCATAATCCGGCCCACCGTTTGAATGGAGAACACCATGCTTTTCCATTCGCGGAAGAGAACGAGAATTGAAGCACGTGGGCAATCCCAGCCAAGCGCAATCGCTTGTTTGAAGATCATCACTTCCACTTCGTTCTCGTTCTTTTCGATGTTTTCAAGATTGATCTTATTGTCTTTTTCCGAAAGGTAGATCGCGAGTTTGCCATTCTTTGTTGTGATGCCGTATTTTGCGAGGATTTGAATCACGATGTCTTTTTTATCGATCAGTCCCTTGCGAGCATCCGGTAGCTGGATGAGAAGGAGCGGGTTGACGCTCGATCCCTCTGCGGCGAGCGCTTTCACGAGTCCAGCGCGCGCCTTGAGCGCCGCTTCGATCACGATCTCATCGGCTGCCTTGTCTTTGATTTTCTTGTCGAACTTGTAGCTTTCGAAGCCCGGATTGATGGTTATCTCTCGTTTGATCATGCCTTCGTCTTTTACGTCAGCAAGCTCGACGGTCACGATTTCGTCTACGAAATTGGTGAGCTGAGGCGTAGCTGACACTTCGACAGTGAGCTTCGGGCCGATGCCATCAATAAGTTCACGTGAATTGTCACTTTTGGCAGTGTGATGGCTTTCATCGATGATGAGCACGACCGTGCGGCCAGCTTCTTTTGTCCGCTCAATGACGTTCGAAATGTTGTTATCACGTTCGTTGGCGCGAATGTATATGTTTCCTTCCTTGTTAATACTTGCCCAGTTGAGAAATAGAATTTCGTTCTGCTTGATCTGCCTCTCCTCCAAATCCTCAAAATATGAGCACCGGAGACCAAGCCCTTCTTTCGCATAGAACTTCTTCAGGTTGTTATGGCTTTGGTCGTGGAGTTTATTGACTGCGATCCAAATGAAGGAGAACTTCTTGCCATCGGTGCGTGAGAATGGATCACATAGTCGCATCATCCATTCAGCCATCATGAGCGTTTTGCCCGAGCCAGTCGGGGCCTTGAATACCAAAATGCGGCTGCCGTCCTTTTCGAACAGCCGGTTTCCTTTGTCGCGGATATCCGCAACTGCTTTTTCTTGATAATTTTTGAGTTCGACGTTTGTCATATTATTGCTCTTTGAAGATTTCCCGATAAACCTTCAGGATCACTTCAGGTATGGCACACAGTGTCACCTTGCTGGCGACATCGGCAAACTGACTCTTGTTTGGATCGTCGGTCATCGAGAAAATGTATGCATTGCAGTGACCTTTAATTTTCACGATCGCTTTTTTGAAGTCATCAATTGCGTCTTCGTAGAATACAATACCAAGGTATCGGTCGCCGTTTCTGAAGATTTTGAAGTCCTTATCATCTTGTACCAGCTCGAAGGTATTTTCATGGATGCAGAGCATCTCGGTGCATTCATTTACGAGCTTGCGTTTACAGAGATCGGTCGGCTTAGCTTCGACAAAGTCGCAAGTGTAGTATCTCAGGTTGCCTCCCAATCCATCCACTTTTTCTTTCTTCAAGTTTTTGTAACCCTCGATAACCTTTTTGATTCTGGGATAACACACATCGGTACAAATGTTGTTTTCGTTGTTAGTACAGAGGATAAATTGCCGCTGGCCGCCATCTTCTTTGTTGAGTTCCATAACAGCGTGTCCAGTCGTTCCTGATCCGGCCATGAAATCGAGAATCGTTGAATTTTTATCTGATGCCAATGCTATGATTCGCTTTATTAAACCAACGGGTTTGGGGTTGTTGAATACCAACTCTCCTCCAAACAAGGCCTTTAACTCCGACGTCGCTTCTTGGTTGGTAGCGGCATCGTCCCACCAAGTACTGGCGATCACGCCACTCCCTTCCTTTTCTTTTAAGAAAAGTTTGTATCGAGGTTTGCCATCGCCTTTTTTGGGAAAAACAATTCGGCTATCTTTTAACAATTCCAGATATGTTTCTTCCTTAAATCGCCATTCGTCAGTATGTTTTTTGCCAGTAGGAGTAGTAATTGTATATTTTGCACCACCTTTATTTGTGCAGGGCATTGTTACATAAGGGCCCCGTGAATCTTTGTCTGGATTTTTGAAGTCATCTATTTTCGCTTCAAACGTCAGTCGATTTAATTGTGTCTCTCTGCCTTTGGCGTAACAGAGAACATACTCATGTATCGTGGAAATGTTCTTTGATAAATTCGCTTGCGAACCTCTGCGTCTTCTTACTATAGTTCCCAAGAAGTTCACTTCCCCCAAAAGCTCGTCACACAATAGCTTTAATGGCCCATACTCATTGTCATCAATGCTTATGAAAATTGCTCCCTTTTTTGACAATAGATTTTTCGCTAACTTCAGCCGTCGTTCCATAAAAGAGATCCACTTACTATGCCGAAAAGGATCATCATTTTTCACATAGTCACTTTCAAATTTATCCCTATAGATAAAATCGTTATTCCCAGTGTTGTATGGTGGATCAATATAGATAACATCAATTGCTTCTTGGTGTGTGAAGTTCAGAACGGCGAGTGAGTGGTAGTTGTCGCCCTCGATGAGTAGATTAACCGGCTTCGAGCCGTCGGATTCGATGGCGCGGTTCTTAACCTCTTTTAGGACAGGGAATGGCCGGCCCGCCATTTCGTTCGGGAACATCTCGCTGGGCGTGCGGGCATCGGGATTGATCAATATGTCGATCTTTTCTTCCGGCAAATCGCGATGCCAAACAAGGCCGTACTTAGTTTCTTTAATGCGGCGTAGTTCTTTAATCAGCTCCTCTTTTGACCAATTGTCGTAGTTTATTTTCCTTTTCATGTTCAGTGAATGAATTTACTTAATTCAGAGTAGTCACGCGACAGCTCAGTTACGTAATTGTCTGCTTGACTTTTCGTCCCGAATTTACTGGTATCTCCTTTCTTCAAGACGGGGCACTTTTTTATCGCATCGTATGTTGTTGCGCCTATCAATACCTCACCAGTCAGATTGTGAAAATCATCCCCCTCATAGATGTAATAGATGAGTATCATTAGGTCTTTGCCCGATTTTTCTGCTTGAATTATGGGATAGAGAAAATTCCAGTTTAGTTGTGGCTCTTTCTTGGTTAGGGCCGTCTTTATGTCACATCTATAAGCGACTTCTTTGGTAGCAACCATTAGATCCCAGCTGTCGTAGAAATACTCTTTTACGTATGCTACATCTCCCTCGTCCATGGAATTTTTTTCTATAATTCTTTCGATTCGCTTAAGATCGAATTTGTCCTCCCATGGAGAACACTCCTTGATTGCATCGTGAAACTCGTCACGTATGTACTGAGAGAGAACCCATTCGGAGATGAAGCCAATGTAACCGTCGTGTTCGACTATGGTAAATTTGTCGTAGTCAATTCCGTGCTTGGCAAGATATGCCTTGCACTCGTTCCGAAATTTCTGAAACCATATCGCTTTATTTTTTATGTCTTCTGGTGGAAGTAATTTAAGCTTGATCATAAATTATAGTTTTGATTTATTAAGAAACTTCGCAAATTCGGCTCGATTGATGCGGTATTCTTTGCCAATTTTGAGCGCTTTTAATTTACCGGCCTTAATATACCGGTAAATCGTCATGACGTTAAGCTTCAGCTTTGTCGCCAGTTCTTCGGCCGTATAAAATTCGTCTTTCAATGTCATGGAATTTATTATACTTTACTTTTGTTGACAGTGCAAATTTGTGGACATATAATTACGCAATAAAAGTATCGTGTAGTTGAATCGGAATCCTATGACTAAAGTTGGAAGAAATGACCCTTGTTCCTGTGGCAGTGGAAAAAAATACAAGAAATGTTGCCTCGCCAAAGATGAACGTAGGGCTCAACTTGAAGAACGCGTAAAGCACATCACCCGTGCAGATTTTATTTCTGGTCCATATAAGACGTGCCCAAAATGCGGGAAGGAGACATTTGGTGTATTTGTGGGAACCGGCGGGAATGGATATTCGCGTGAATGTACTACTTGCTGGCATCAGCAAGGTTTTTCTCTACCCGAAATCAAAAAGAAAATCATCTATCTTGACCAATTTCTTATCAGCAATATGACGAAGGCACTCGATAAAACAGCTCGTAGTCATGAGAAGGTTATTGCTCAACCATTTTGGCTTGAAGCATATAAAAAACTCGATCGGTTGCTGATGTTGAATCTTGTGGTTTGTCCTGACTCTACATTTCACACGGATGAATCACTCTTATCTGGTGACCCACCATATAAGTCGCTAAAGAAGGTCTATGAAAGACTTTCCAGTGGGTGTACTTTTTACGATCATCATACAATCCTACGTTTTCAAGTGCAGGAGCATTTTGAAAATTATTTGAATGATGTGCCGGATAAGCCGCTCGAGCTTAAAGTCGACAACATCGTGCACGGTCGTCTCCATGAATGGCTTGGAAGAATGCGAGTTAGTGTAAACATGCGCCCCTATGATGGGCAGCTTGAAGCGGTCCACAAGGAAAGGAATAGCCAATACGAAGCTATGAAAAGTGTATTTCAGCGATGGCAACAGGAGAGAGGACGCAATTTCATGGAATGGGTTAATGAAGAAGCCTATGCTTTTGGGAAAGGCACTGTTTTAGCTCATTTAAAGTTCCTCAAAAAGCAGGCTGCGCTGCCACAAAAGTATGCCGATCAGTATCTTCAGGGAAAAGAGCCGGACATCGACCTGAATGACATTTTTCCACCTCCTTCCAGCGAGCTTATTCAAGCCCTTATTCGAACATTGCGCGGCCGAGGAATTGATGGTGAAGATGCCATCAAAAAAGCCATCGAGTATCTTTCATCCAAATATGTTACGGAGATTCCGTCAGTGCGTATTTCTTCGTTGCTTTACGCCGGTATCGCCAGAAAAGCATCCAGTGGACAAAAGGAACCGCCCAATAAAGGGACGTTCACAGATGTTAATGCCATAGCAAACTTATTGCCGTATTGTGATGCGATTTTCATCGATAACGGTATGGCCGCGCTTTTACAAGAAGAACCGATTAAAACTGATATGTCCCGGTATCCTGTAAAAGTTTTCAGCCCAAATACCAAGAGTGAGTTCTTCCAATATCTGGATTCGATTGAACAAGCGGCTGATCCTTCTCATTTAGAAATTACACGCGATGCTTATGGAGAGGATTGGGCTAAACCACATTTGACGATACTTGATAAAAACGAATTAGACGACGATGAGTAAACGATCATTCCATAGTGAGCTCGGATCCATACTCAACAAGCTATTCACGCTTGTAATATTTTTGATCCTATTCCACTTCTTTGGAAATTCCATTTTGGATGATGTGATCATAGCTCTTATCTCTATTGCATCATATCCGCTTGTTGGTATGTTTTTACGAGCCATCGGTGTGTGGCATTACTGATAAATTAGAAGATACTTTAGTCCCTTTGTATATCGGTGCCATTTTCCATGTTCTGAATACGCCTATAACCTGCTCTCTCAGCTCATTTGGGAGCATTCCTTGTTGGAGTATATCTCCTATGGCTTTTTGTCTATCTTCGAACATTCCGGCGTCCAGTTCTGCATGAAAAAGCGCGAGGTCCAGTTGAGCGAGTAGTTTCATCGCCGCGAATCGTTCTTTCTGGGATGGGTAGGATAATCCATACTGTTTAATAAAGTCCGGTTTCCAGTAAATTGTTCTGAATAAATCGTCAGTGAGTACCCTGAATCGTTCTCTAATCTCGGCGAGTCGCTCGTTCATCTGTTTCCGATCCGATTGAATAACCGCTTGGCGTCTGATTTTACGCATCAATTTAGAAACGTACTTGTCGCTGATTGAACGGCCCGTGTTACTCTCAACAATCTCCTGCATCCTGCGAATTGAAACAAGCGGATTAACCGCAATGGCGTTGCGGATTGTATTTTTGAGGAAATCCTCTTTTTCCTGAAGCATTTTCATATGTAGTACTATGTCGTTTTATTTTTCATAAATTGCCGCCATATCTTCAGATAGTACGTAATCATACAGAACTACGCCCGCGATGCATTCCTGGATTGGTAGCCAAAACCTCCCGTCTTCTCTCGGTTTCTGAGAGAATCGGGATCGTTATGAGTAAAGAATTGCTTATGCTGATTGCGGGACTCTTGTTAAAAATAACACGCCGCGATGTGCTAAAGAAATTTCTCCCGGCCGCGGCCAAGCGCCACCGCCGACCAAAGCCGCTCCCGAAGCCGTATGATGCGGATTACGCCAAGGACGTTGCACAATTAACGGCTTATCAATTGGCAACACCCCGGCCACGCTATAAATTTTGGTCACTTCCAAGCTTTCTCTTAAAGTCATGGTGGGTAAAATAGTCGGAAAAGCCTTGGCTAACAAAGTTTTACCCGAGCCCGGGGGCCCGGACATTAAAATATTATGCCCGCCCGCCGCGGCAATCTCTAAAGCACGCTTAACCTGTTCCTGACCACGGATAAAAGCAAAATCAAACGCCGAATCTACCGCTACAACTTGCTCAGCCTCAATTACCAACGCTTTAGCCACTTCAATTAACTCCTGCCCTTTGAGATGATTAATTAATTGGCCTAAATTTTTGACCGGATAAATAATTAAATCGGGAATTAAGGTGGCTTCGGGCGCATTGGCTTCTGGCAAAAACAATTCTTTTATCCCATGTTCGCGACAAAAAATCGCAATTGAAATAACACCACAAACCGGACGCAATAAACCGTCTAGCGCTAATTCCCCAATAAATAATTGCTGTTTATTGACAATCTGCGGTAATTCTTTGGCGGTAATTAAAATACTAACGGCCATTGGCAAATCATAAATTGGCCCTTCTTTTTTTAAATCCGCCGGAGCCAAATTAACCGTCACCTTGCCCCGAGGAAATTGCAAATTAGAATTTTTAACGGCGCTACGCACTCTTTCTTTGGCTTCATCCACCGCCTTATCGGGCAAACCAACAATGGTAATTCCCGGTTGACTAAAAGGCGAAACATCAGCCTCCACTTCCACTAACTGACAATCTAGGCCCACTACCGCGGCCGAAAAAACCTTAGCGGACATAAGTTTTGTTTTCGTTAACTAATAAATTTTTTAGCAATAATCCGATAATTCCGACCACAATCAAAACATCCGCTAAATTAAAAATTGATAAATTTAAAAACTGCCAATAATCTAGCACTCCGCCCCAGTTTAAACGATCACTTAAATTACTCAAGGCGCCGGCAATAATTAACGCTAAATAAAAATTTTCGGTAGCTACTAAATTTTTTAAACTATTAAACCACCACCAGGCCAAAAAAATTAACACTAGTCCCATTAAAATTATGATCAAAAAATTTGGTAAGGCCAAACTAAAAGCTAAATTGGTGTTAAATTTTAAAGACCAAGTTAAAATCGGCAAAAAAATAAAACCCCTGGCAAGCTCGGGGTTTAATAATAAATAATAGGCGATAAAACGGCAAACTAAGAAAAAAAACAAAGCCACCAAGTTAAGCACTACTATCTTTTTCATGACACAACAATTTTTATTTAATATTTTCTCCTTTTAAGCTTTTTTTACAGCTAACACAGCTGGAGGAAACCGGCCGAGCTAACAATCGCGACTTATCAATTTCTTGACCACAAAATTTGCAAATACCATATTTGCCTTCGGCGATTCGCTTTAGCGCTCCAGCCACATCGCGTAAGGTTTCTTCTAACTTCTTTTCTAAAGAAAGATTGGTGGTATAAGTCGCCACCTCTTCGGCATTTTCATCTTCCTTGTCACCAAAATCAGGAAAAATTACTTCTCGTGAAGCGTCGTTTTCTATACTTTTTTTAGAAAATTTTGCTAATTCTCTTTGACTCCGCTCCTGCTCTTGAATTAGCTTTTCTTTTATCTCATCAATAAAAATTTTATCCATAAAAGATTAATTAAACTTAATAGCTACTATTATAAACCATCTGGGGTAGATGTCAAGAATACTAAAATTGATTTTTCTACAAAAAAAGAAGGGCGCCTGTGCGGCGCTAATCTATTGTATATCACAATGAGTTTTTTATTAGTCCGACAGACGCCCAAGGCCTTAGTTCTACCTCATTTTCCAGCTAACTTTTAGCTAGAAGGTGAAGATTTACAGTGCTAAGGTTTTTGGACGCTTTGTGGCAGAAAGCTGAAAGGGACAAACTATGCCTTATAATTGGTAGTAATAATTGGTTTTTTCTTTCGACCAATCAAAATTACCTTTGATTTTGTTTTTATTTGAGTTGAGTCTAGCCACTTATCAACTCTTTTTTAGTTAAAGCATTAGTTAACATTATTAATTATAACATTTTATTTGCTCTTGGTCAATCATTATTTTCTGCTAACCTCAGCTATAAACTTTTTAACCCTAAAACTCAATTGTGGATAGCTCTCTAGACGAATCAAAAAAATACTATTTAATCCACATATTATCCACAGCTAAACATTAACTACTGCAAAAAACCAGTTAACTTAGCATTTTCTTGCTTAATTAGCATCGTCTTAAAGCCTTTTAAGTTAAGTTTTTCTAGCCAATCACCAGTTAAATAAACTGACCAAGCTGGTAAATTATTACCCAAACCGGCCAAAAATTTAGCGTAATTCCAACCAACCCTTTCTTGATCAACCAACAAATACTGGTTAGCCGCCTCCAAAGAATCGGCCAAAAACAGCAAACCATCTTTTTGCCACCAAACTAAGGCCTTTTGTGAAGGCAACCAAGTATTATAAACCACCTGCCTGGCAATTTTTTGACTTTGTAAGCTAATTGTAGTTTGATCAACGATTAATTCCTGATAACTACTGCGGTCCGGCAAAATTCGGGTTTCAGTTTTTGGCCACAACCGAGCCAGATAACTAGTCAAAAAATTGCTAACCTGGTCTTGGCTTAATTCTGGCACGGCTAAAACTAATAAATTAACCGGTTTATCCTTAACTAAAAACTGCCACCACAAACTACTACCACTTAAAGTATTGATAATCTCTTGATTTAATTCCGAACTTAAGCCTACTAAATTTAATTCTTGACTCACCCATTGATCAACCGGCAAGTTATAACCAACTGCCAAAGCGTTTTTGGGAAGATTTTGCGCCAACCGCCAAAGTACAGGCGCAAAACTCTGCTTAAGTTTAACCACCGGAACAATTTGCCAAACAATTCTTTTAGCTTCTTTATGCCAACTAAAAAAACTAGGCTGATCCACTGCTAAATTATTCAGTAAACTAGCATTTTTAAGTAACTCTGATAAATTACTAGGCCATTCAATTTGGTTAGCGCTTAAATAGGCACAAAAATTTGCTCGCTTTAAACAATTTCTTTGATACAACTGATAAAGATCAGTTTTTGACCAAACTGCTTTTTTTAATTCTGGCTTTAACTGACCCAACAAATAAATATTGTTAGCCAATTTTTTAATCGCCAAACCTTTACTTAAAGCCAAATCAACCAAACCGCCGGCTTGTTTAGTTTTAACAATTACTACTGTTTGCCAAGTCTTAGTTTGCTCAGTCGTCTGCCAAAAACCCGCCAATGCGACCTCGCGATCAACCAAAGTTAAAAATTCTGGGCTTAATAAATAATCCGGCTCGGGCCAAATCTCTTTAAGAATACTACTCTGACTATTTAAAAAACTTTTACTTAATTCATCAATTGGTTTAACCGTTAAATTTAGATGCACATAGTAAACCGGATTTTCTGGCAAATATCTGGCTAAATTATCCGCTAAAAAATTCTGATCATACCATCCCCAACCGCCCAGCAAACCTAAAATTAACAAAGTTACAACCAAAATTATACTTTGCCTTAAATTAAGTTTTAATGCTTTGATTTTTGACCACATAATCTTTAACTAAAACCCATAATCTAAGCTTAATCAGCTCTGATTATGGGTTTTTAAAATAACGAGAAAAATGCTTTAGCGGCGGAAAGGTCTTTGACCACCCGAACCGCTATTACGATCAAAACGTCGGGGCCGTTCCATTGGTGGCTCTTCAATATAACCTTCAGGTTTAGGAATTAAAGCCTTACGAGATAAATTAATGCGTCCTTGATCGTCAATTTGCAACACCTTGACCGGCACCACATCGCCAATCTGCACCACATCGGTTACTCTATTGACATGACCCCAGGCTAATTCTGAAACATGAATCAAACCTTCCTGTTTAGGTAAAATTTCTGCAAAGGCACCAAAATCTAACATCCGAGTAATCGTACCTTGATAAACTTCGCCGGCCACTACTTCGCGAGTAATATTTTTTATCCAATCTTGCGCCTTAACTGCCGCTTCAGCATTAGCCGAAGTAATATAAACCATACCATCTTGTTCAATATCAATCGTTACTCCCGTTTCATCAATAATTTCATTAATCATTTTGCCGCCTGGACCAATTACATCTCTAATTTTATCAATCGGAATACTGAAAGTAATAATCCGTGGCGCATATTTTGACATTTCTAATCTTGGCGTCGGAATAGTTTTAGTAATTAACTCTAAAATTTGTTGCCGCGCTGGTTTGGCTTGCTCCAAAGTTTGTTTTACTACAGTTAGTGGCAAGCCATCAGTTTTGGTATCTAATTGTATCGCGGTAATTCCCTGGCTAGTACCCGTGATTTTAAAATCCATGCCACCAGTACCATCTTCTAAATCTTGTAAATCGGTTAGTACTTTAAATTGACCCTTGCCATCAGAAGCTAAACCCATGGCCACTCCCGCGACGGGAGCAGTAATTGGCACCCCAGCATCCATTAAGGATAAAGTTGAGCCACAAGTAGAGGCCATTGAAGAAGAACCGTTAGAACCCATTACTTCTGAAACTACCCGTATAGTATAAGGAAACTGCTCTTTGGTCGGTAATACCGGCACTAAAGCGCGTTCCGCTAAATCTCCGTGACCAATTTCGCGACGTCCCGGAGAACCTAGTCTGCCGATTTCACCAACAGAATAAGGAGGAAAATTATAATGATGCATGTAGCGTTTTTTACCATTTTCTTCCAAACCTTCCAGTTGCTGTTCATCTCCCGGAGAGCCTAAGGTAACCAAAGAAAGCACTTGGGTTTCGCCACGAGAAAAAATCGCGGAACCGTGAGTCCGTGGTAAAATACTAACTTCACCCACCAAAACTCGAACGTCAGTTAATAAACGACCATCCACCCGTCGATCATGCTTTAAAATATTTTCTGTCACTTGACCTTCGATTAATTCATACAAATATCCTTGGGCTGACTCAATTTTTTCAACCGGCAAGCCTTGGGCAATTAATTCTTTAGCCAATTCTTCATCCAATTTAGCAATTGCCTCTTTGCGTGAGGATTTGGAATCTAAAGATTTACTAAATAAGGCGGCCTCAACTTTAGCGGCGGCAAAAGTTGCCACCAACTGTTGAATTTTTTCAGTTTCGGCTTGTTGCTCCGCGGTAATCTTGGCGGCAAAAAATTCCGTTGGTAACTTAACCTTGCCAATTTGCGTCTGTATTTCCTGCAAGAATTTCTGCACCACGGTAATAGGCTCCATGGCTTTAGCAATCGCCTCATACATCTCGGCTTCAGGAATCTGCTTAGCCCCGGCTTCTAACATTAAAACTTTGTCATTTAAACCGGCCACTACTAAATCTAAATCAGATTTTTCTTTTTCGGCTGGGGTGGGGTTAAATACTAATTTACCTTCAACGCGACCGACTTTGACTCCCGCCAAAGGACCGGCCCAAGGAATATCAGAAATAGTTAACGCCGCCGAAGCCGCAATTAAAGCCACAATATTTGAATCATTTTCCGCGTCATAAGATAATACCGTCAAAACTATCTGGACATCGTTTCTGACGCCTTGAGGAAATAATGGTCTAATCGCGCGATCGATCATCCGACCAGACAGTACTGCTTCTTCGCTCGGCCGACCTTCCCGTTTAACCCAACGCGAACCTTTAATCTTACCCGCCGCATATAACCGTTCTTCATATTCTACGGATAACGGAAAAAAATCAATGCCTTCGCGTTGATCTTTGGACATTACTACCGTCGCTAGCACCACGGTTTCGCCATATTGCACCGTGCAACTGGCATTAGTTTGTTTGGCTATCCGTCCAGTTTCGATAGTCAAAGTACGACCACAAAATTCGGTCGAGAATTTTTTTACTTCAGACATAAAAAATTCCTTTCTACTTTTTTGGTCGTAACGAGAAATACTTGAAAAAGTTAATTACACATTTTAAGTTTTAACCACCTAAACCAAATTTGTATTTAACTCTTTCAAATAACCCCAACTTACACCAAAAAGTTTTTATTAATTAAATTTTAAATAACTTAATACCGACGATTGGTAATTAAATAACGACGTGATTCGGTTGATAAATCAATAAAATCATCGGCCACTTCTACCAATTTAGCGGAAGTGGTTTTACCAAAAGCCATCACTTCTACCTGCCGACCATGAAATTGTAAATATTGTACCGCTGGTAAATAATCACCGTCGCCAGTTACCAAAACAATGGAGTCTAACTGCGGCGACATTTTAATCATATCAATAGTAATACCAACATCCCAGTCGCCTTTTTTCATGCCACCGGGAAAAATTTGTAAATCTTTACTTTTTACTTCAAAGCCCTGTTTGTCTAAAGCCGAGAAAAAACTTTCTTCCTCACCAATTTGCGCCTTGACGACATAAGCAATGGCTCGAATCAATTTACGACCGGCCACGGCTTTAGTAAGAATCTCCTTATAGTTAACTCGAGCAGAATATAAATTCTTGGCCGAGTGGTACATGTTAGCCACATCAATAAATACTCCCACTCGCTGCTCTTTATGTTTGATCATAGATTATAATTAGACAACTGGTTGGCTTTCGGCGGCTTCATCACGTTCGGTGGCCGCTTCGGCTAACAACTTAGAAAATTCGTCAGTCCGCTTGGCAATTTTTAACTTTAATTTTTTAGCTAATTCCTCAAAACGGGTTTCGCTTTCTTTTTCTAAATAGCGCAACAACCGGCGTCTTTCAGTAAGCTTTTTTAATAAACCACGACGTGAAGAAAAATCCTTTTTATGAATTTTTAAATGCTCCGTGAGGTTTTTAATTTCCTCAGTTAACAAAGCAATCTGTACTTCGGGCGACCCGGTATCGTTTTCATGGGTCTTATACTTGTCAATAATCCGCTGTTTGACTTTTTTGTCCAACATATGGTTTTTCCTTTCTTTTCGCACTCCCTAGTTTATGCCTGACAATGAGCAAGAAACCAGAGGGGCGTTATTAATTAACTGCTAATATCTTACTAGATTTGTTTAACTTTGTCAAGTCTACTTTTAGCTATTTACTATAAACCCTGGCAACCCGATTGACAGTTTTTAAGCCAATATGCTACAGTTAAATTAATATGCAACAACAATTTAAACACACCCCAATGAGCTTATGGACTGATGCCGATTTTTACGGCACCAGTGCTATTACTTGTGGTCTAACCCGGGCAGTGTTTAAACTAATTACTTAATCAATTACTGTTTTTTCATAAAAACTTCCTCGGCTAGACCTGCCGAGTTTTTTATTTTTGGCGGCTAGTACTTTACAACAACAGGAGGAATAACTAATGAACCAACAACAAGTTCACAGAAACATCATTCTTTACTATTGGCTACAACTTTTAGCCGAGCCCTTATTTTGGGGACCAATTTTGATTACCTATATTCAAAATGTAGGACGGATGAGTTTGGGGCAAATTTACTTTATGGAAGCGTGCTGTGTAATGGGTGTAGTTTTGTTAGATGTGCCGGCAGGAGCTTTAGCAGATTTAATCGGTCGACGACGCACCATTTTTTGGTCGCGGCTACTGATTACTTTGGAATGTTTACTCTTCGCTGCGGCCAACAATCAACTAACGGTTTGGTTGGCTAATTTAATTTGGGTGATAGCCTATTCTTTAATGTCTAATGCCGATTCTTCGCTACTAATAGACACCCTAAAAGTTGCGGGTCGAGAAAAAGAATTCAAAAACATTATTGGTAAAGCAAATTCCTACCGCTTAGCCTTAATGGCAATTTGTTCTCCACTGGTTGGCTACTTAGCTAATTTAAATTTACGGCTACCCGCTTATCTAAGCGTAATCTTCATCGCTGCAAATTGTTTAGTGGCCAGTCGCCTAATTGATCCACCGGTCGTAGAACATTACCAAAAAACTTGGTCCGGCTACTACCAGTTGTTTAAAACCAGTTTTGGATTTGTTAAAAACCATCGCGAACTAAAATGGATTATTATTTTTTCGATTTTAATCAGCGTAATTTCTAAAATTTGGTTTTTTACCTACAACCCTTATTTTACCTTGGTCGACTTACCCCTCAAAACTTTTGGCTGGATCTTTTTAGCTCTCAATGCCACAGCTGCCCTTAGTAGTTACAGCTCAGAATGGTTGTATCAAAAACTAGGAGAGTTTTACAGTGCCGTGCTAATGGTCTTGGTGGTCAGTTTGCCAATTATTGCGATGGGAATTTTTGTCAGCCAGGCTGCCGCCTTACTAGTATTACTACAAAATGTCGCTCGTGGCTATATGACGCCCCTCACTAACCACATGCTACATCGCTATCTTAATGCTAATAATCGCGCCACGGTCGCTTCCTTCAAATCTTCGGCCGTCAGTCTGGGCGAAGTCTTGTCAATGTGGCTGTTTGCTTACTGGTTAAAAATTTTTTCTTTAACCGCTTGCTTACAACTATTAGGAATTACCGGTTTAACCTTTGGTTTGATTATCCTGTTCAGTTATCAACCAATTTTTAAACACTAAAAAATTAACCCCGATCCAACGTGATCGGGGTTTTTATCTTGACAAATGACCAATTTTTCACTATAATTTAATTGCTTTTTAAGTCCTCATAGTTCAGCGGATAGAACGAGAGCCTTCTAAGCTCTAGACAGAGGTTCGACTCCTCTTGGGGACACCAGTGGTTAATATGTATCAGACAAAATTAGTCTAGCCTAGACAATGATGATGATTTCTGTTACATTGATAATCATTGGAAAGTAATAAATTGACCAAAGGCTACTTTATAAACTTTCAACTTTTTACTTTCTACTATTATGGTGGGTATAGCTCAATTGGTTAGAGCGCTGGTTTGTGGCACCAGAGGTTATGGGTTCAAGTCCCATTATCCACCCCAAACGGTATCTAATATAACCGAGTTCGGTTGATTGGATATCATTGCAGGAATCTCGGCAATTTGTCGGGATTTTTGCGTTTTAGGGGCAACTAATGGTTTTGATTTGCCGGCTATGAATGGTGTAAATTCTACGGCCAAGTCGGTTATTATTCTTGGTCCGGTGATTTCTTTGTATTTCTTGGTGAATACCATGTTTTCGGCTTGCATCAGTCCTCTGATGATCGGCGTTGGTATTACGGTTTGGACTTTTTTGTCGGCCACCTCAAATCTCTCCCAGTAAAGACCGAGGAATAATCGCTTCATCTCGTCTGGCGATTTGGTATAGGCTTCGTAAGCGTTGCGGACAAACAAGAGCATGTCCTGCAGTTCGTCAATTCTCATGTTGAGCTTTTTGTCTTGAGCATACAGTTCGTCTTGCAAGACTTCGATCTGATCTTTTATTTTTACTTTGATTCTGGTGAAGTCGTCATCGGTAATCAGTCCGCCAAATAGTTTTTCTTCGGCAGTGTCACGCTTCTTTTCCAGCATTATTTTTTGAGTATTTAAGGCTCGCTTGTCTTTGTTGATTACTTCTTTTCGGGTACTGTAAATCTTTTCAATCTTGGCTACCAGTCTGTCGGTAAAATTGGGAGTAAATTCAATATATTTAAACAAGTCAGCTACCTGCTGTTCTATATCCCAGACTTCTACATACTTATCTCGGCATTTGATTTGATCACCGGACCGGTTGCAGTGATAATAAGATTTATTTTTCTTAGGATGATGTTCGGCCGTGTATCTTTGTCCGCAGTTGGCACAAAAGGTCAGACCTCGCAGAATAAAGTTAAACTTTTGTCGGCGACAGGCATATCTATTATGTTCAGCCATAACCAGTTGAACTCGTTCCCATAAATGTTTATCAATAAGTGGTTTATGTTTTCCAGTGTTAACCAATCCTCGCCACCTCATCTCGCCGTAATAAAATGGATTTTTTAGTATTTCAATCATCTTGCTGTGAGCGAGCCGTTTGCCTGCATGGGTTCTGAATCCTTTTTTGTATAAAGCATCACGAACTTCATAAACCGAATAATCGCTGGTTACGTACATGTTGAACGCTTCTTGAATAAGTGGTGCTCGTTCCTCGTCCACGATAATAATTCTCTTTTTCTCATCGTTTGGATCGCCAGCATTTAAATATCCAACGGCCACGCCGGTCGGCCACCAGCCGTCCCAGAATTTCTGCTCTAAACTTTTCAAAGTTTTTCTCGAAGTGATTTGAGATTGGAGTTGGTTCACACCGGCAATAACCAAGTCCATAAAATTTCCCTCAGGGCTGTCGGTAATGCCCGGCTGGGAGACAGAGAAAAGTTCGACATCGTGCTTTTTCATAATCGCCTTGATCTGCATGTGATCAAGGGCGTTTCTGGCCAGTCGGTCAGTATCTTGAATAAAAACTGCTTTGACCGCTTTATCGTCCTGTATCCGGAGAAGCATGTCCTGCAAGCCCGGCCGGTTCATGTTGGTGGCTGATCGTCCGGGGTCTTCAAAGACTCCGTCGTTTGCTAATTTATATTTGTTGCTTTCCTCAATCGCTCGTTTGCAGAGCTTGAGCTGGGTCGCAAGGGAGTGGTGGCCGTCCTCGGCTTGTTCCTCGGTTGAGACTCGACAGTAAATTAATGCATGTTCCATATTATTTTCATTTTAATTTGGCTAATAATTTTAGGCTTAGCTTTCAAACACAACATACGCTATTTTTGGCAACAAGCTAAGCGTTAGTTGCCCACAGTCTTTTTATTCTTGTATTTCTCTAATATTTCGCTAATTTGTCGGCTACTTCGTTTGTATTCCTCATCGCTATAATCGCTGTCTCGACTTCCGGCTGGACCTCGGACAAAATCAAGAATGGTTTTAGCGGCTCGAAATTTCATAGCATCGCTTTTGGCACCCATAAGACTAACTAACATTTTGGATGCGGTTTCGGCGTGTTTTTTGAGAGCCGTGTCTATCTCGTCATCGCGGATTTTATTCCTTTCTTTTTCATAGCGGTCATACTCGTCTTTGAGTAATCCGTCAGCTCGAAACCATCGCTTAACACTAACATGCGACACTTTAAGCATTCGGGCAATCTCTAAATAAGTGAAATCGCTATATTTTAAGCGGATTGCGTTCTGATATTTTTCGTTTTTGATGTCTACATTTTTGGCCATTTGGGTATCATTTAGTATCTTTTAAAGGGTTAATAATTTATTGAAATATGCACCTCTATTTCGTACTTTATCGCTCGGCTGATCCATTACTGATTGATGAGCTTCCTCAATTCTTGCCAGTCCGTATTTCTTGAAAGCTGATAGAATAAATGTCATATCTTTTTCTCCTAAGCTTTGGGCAATCTCCCAACATTTCTGTTCCTCGTAAGACTTGGGAGAGAATCCTCTTACCGGCCGTCGACCTCTCGATCGGTTGTTTTCATTTTCTTTCTCGGTGTCGTTCTTAGAACTTCTGTTTGGCGGACTTTCCGGATTGAAGGAAAACCTTTCTACCAAAAGCTTTTTGTCGCTTTTTAACTTCTGTTGAATGTCGTCAACTTCTGTCGGCACTTCTGTCAGAGATACCTCATCACTTACATTTCCACTTCTGTCAGGCTTCTCTAAAAAGCGAAAGCCAATATCCTTAAAAGTGCCGTCAGATAAGGGATAACTGGCGATATCCACATTGAACGAACTTCTGTGGCCTTGCTGTTTTGGATACCATATCCACTTCTGTCGCTTAAGCCTCAACATGATCTGATTAATGAAGTTTTTGGAGTATTTGCTTTTGAAATCTTTGGACAGTCCGGCATAGCTGGCATGAGTTTTGCCGTTTCTTGGGTTGGCCGTGATCCACAGCCAGACGAGGACCGTATAATCCTCAAACTTTAATAAACCGTCTAAGTAGGCGGTCTTTAAACTGCGTGGCAGTTTTACATAATCATTATTGTCTATTTTGAATGGCAAATTTTCCATATTTCATATTTGTATATTTTTAACTGATCGCGTCGTTATACATGAGCGACTTCAGCTCTTTAATCGCATTTACAAACTTGCGAGTGTTAATATCTATTAGACCGTCAAAGTATCCGCCAACGAGTTGAGCCCGACCCTGCTTATCAATAAAGATAAAACGATAGCGTTTGCTATCGGCTTTGTTTATACCGACAAGATGGTAGTCGCTGGCCAAGAGCAGGCAAGCGGTGTAGAAGTCGCTGGTAATAAAATTATTGTCCGGTGTTTGGTTTTTCATATTCATTTTGATTATTAGATTGTTTTTCTTTCTCTTTTTGCTCGTAGCGATAATCCAAAAGTCGGACGATTAGATCGGCTAATCTGTCCATAAAAATTTCCTCCATTTGAGCTGGTGTGAGAGGCGGTATTTTCTTTGTGATTATTGTCTTCGGCATATTCTTTACCGGCCCGCAAATAAAAAAGCAGGCCGTTTTCTTTCAGTCTGCTCTTTACTGTCCGAATCAGGACGGACTCCACCTTATTCGGTTTTGTAATCAATAAATATGCGTCTAACTTTCCATTTCAAAAACTTGTCTATTCCAAGATCACACTTGATTTTCTTGTTGATCGCTCGCATGGCGTCATAGACGCTGTCTTTACTATCCTTTGCCCAGTCCATTAAATCCAAAAAGTCTATTTCTTTGACCATTGTGCCAAACGGGACTGCGAAAATAGTTTTGCATAGGAAGTATTGGTTAGTATTAATCGGAATAGGGCAGGTTTTTCCTCCCATGCTTATCATTCCGGTTTGTTCATTAAATCTGATCTTGTTGTCTATCGGACCGGTTTCTTTTGACTTACTCTTTTTATTTTCAGTTTTATTAAAAAACTCAATTATTCCGGACCGGCTTGGTTTTGTGATTATAAAATCGCCATTCTCCCAGATAAAACTTTTTATCAGTTTATGTTTCTTTAACTCCCCGAGTAGTACTTTTTGTCTGTCTATCTCAAATCCGGGGAAGTACGCCGACAGAAACACTTTTTTCGGAGTTTTTGTTTGGTGATCTAAAAGATCAATCAAGGCCTTAAGAAAAGCCAATTTTTCATATTCATTTTCCATATTTTTTGCTTATGCCCCGAGAAACAAAAAGGCTCGTAACCGATACCACAAAAAGTGATAGCGATTACGAGCCCTTGAGCACGGAATACCGTTCAGGTTGCCCCTTGAGGCAAAAATTATTTATTTGTTGATTTAATTATATCATCTTTAGGAACTGAGGCCAATTTCTTGATTAAGCTTTCTTGTGTCTCATATGATTGCATTAATCCTTTTGAAGCCTTGTTTTTTCTAAATTGTGATACTGTACCTAAAAAATTATCAGCTATTTTGATTTTGGAATTCAAAAAATTACCATAGTAAGTCTCAATATTTTTCGGTAAAACATTTTCAAAGAAATTTTTAAACTGATCTCCCTCCCAATGTTCATCATTTATACCGTGAACATATTCGGCGTTTAATATTTGAAACTGCCCGTTATATTTTATGGCTGATATAAAGTTTTCCTCTGGTTTATATGAAGCATTCTTTATTAACTCCTCGGCCTTTTCCGGTAAATAAGTTTTATATAGATTCAATCCTAGTATTGAGATGTTTTTGAAAACGGGAAATAAAATACCAGCTATCTTTTTGGCAATGATTATGGGCATCCGCTTTTGTTCCTGACAATCTTTCAGGAAGATAAATAATTCGGTATTAGGAATAATCCAGTCACCATTCTTAATCAAGAAAGTAACGGGTATATTATTAAGATTCGTCTCAACAGTTAAAGGGTTATTTTCTATGATTTTTATGCTTGTTGTATACTCTGCCAAAATTTCAACAATTAATTTATTTGTCTCGTCAGATGTTTTTTGATTGGCAATATATTTTTCAAGTTCTTCTTTCCGTTCCGCCAGTTGCTGGAATTCGGGTAGACTTGAATATGGCGGACAAGTAAAAATATTGTCATGTACCATCTCTGATATTATCTGCGGATCGATACGCCTATTGCCCGGACCGGTCTCCGAGAGGAGATAGTCTAGCTCATTCCTTGTAAGCACTTTTTTGTCTTTGATTAGGTTTTCCAGCCTATAATCAAAATATAGCCTTAATTCCTCAATGGATAGAGATATTAGAGGGTGTTTATTTAGTTTATTTATTACTAAATTTAGCTGTTTTTTCATACTATTCATTTGGTGTTTATAATATTATAAACACCTTATTTATAACTTAGCATAAAGCTTATTATATTATAAGCTTTGCGTGATATCCTTATTTTCCAACTATTTAGCTACTTGCATTTATGTCCATTATAGCATATAATTGAACTGCAAGATACCTTTAAGGTATATAACAGTAAACATATGGACAAAAAGCCATCAAAAGGAGAATATTTGGATGTTTTATTAAGATCCCCTAAAACCATCTTTTCTATCAAAGATGTTGCTTTGTTATGGGCAGAAGAACGAGAGCAAAAAGTATCGTCACGATTAAATAAGTACGCCAAGGCTGGAAAGTTGTTCAGATTACGCCGTGGTTTTTATGCAAAAGATAAAGATTATGATCGTTTTGAATTAGCAACGAGAATCTATACACCCTCCTATGTCAGTTTTGAGACAGTTTTAACTCGATCAGGTATAAATTTTCAAAAGTATGACAGTATTTTTGTAGCTTCGTATGTTACTCGGGAAATTGATATAGAGGGGCAAAAAATATCTTTCATTCGTATGAAGGATTATGTTTTAAGCAATATTTCTGGCATTGAGCATGAAAAAGGCATAGCCGTGGCCACCAAAGAGAGGGCTTTCTTGGACAGGATTTATATTAGCAAAGATTACCATTTTGATAATTTGAACTCTTTGGATTGGGACAAGGTTTTTGAAATTTTGCCAATTTATCATAATAAAAAAATGAAGAAGAGAGTTAATGATTATTTTAAACACTATAAAAATTCAAACGTATGACCGTTAATTACGCCAAGCACAAAAATATATTGTTGCAAATATTAAAGGATGTTTATTCCGATACTTCTATTTCCTCGTACTTAGGTTTTAAGGGCGGAACCGCCGCCCATCTTTTTTATGGATTAAATAGAGATTCGTTTGATTTAGATTTCGATTTATTGGATGAGAGTAAAGAACAAGAGGTCTTTGAAAAAATTCAAAAGATTGCAGAAGGCTATGGCAAGATTACTGATTCAAAAATAAAAAAATTCAATTTATTGAATGTCATTTCCTATGATACTGTATCGCAAAATATAAAAATTGAGGTTAACAGAAGAAATTTTGGATCAAGATTTGAGGTAAAAGTCTTATTGGGAATTTCTATGTTAGTTATGATTCCGGAAGATATGTTTGCCAATAAATTAATAGCCATGCTGGAACGAGTAGGCAAAACCAGTCGTGATATTTATGATGTTTGGTTTTTCTTAAAGAATAACTGGCCGATTAACAAAGAAATAGTCGAGATGAGGTCGGGTGTTTCTTTTGGGGAAACATTGCAAAAGTGTATCGATCAGATGGAAAAAGTCGAGGATCGTAATTTATTAGTTGGTTTAGGGGAAGCATTAACAGAACCGCAAAAGGATTGGGCTCGAGCCAAATTAAAATCAGAAACCATCTTTTTATTAAAAGCTCGAATGGAGAGCGAAAAATAAATATATGTCTCAGGAAATCGCCAACAAAACCAAAAAAGAAACTTACTACAAATGCACTCATTGCAAAGATGAGATTTTTTGGAATACCAATAAAAAAATCACGTATTGCAAATGCAAGAAAATATGGGTGGATGGATGCGAGGATTATATTCGCATCGGTGGCGATAGGAATAAAGGAGACTACGAAGTAATCAATAAATAAATTTATGCAAAAAGAAGCTAAAGCCCGAATCAAAATAAATAACATACTCCAAGAATCCGGCTGGCGATTTTTCGATGATGAAAAAGGTTCGGCAAATATTGTTTTAGAGAATAACGTAAAACTTACCAAGAAAGCCGTTGACGAATTAGGCAATGACTTTGATAAAACCAAAAACGGCTTTATTGATTTTCTTTTGCTGGACGACAAAGGTTTTCCTTATGTAGTTCTTGAAGCTAAGTCTGAAGATAAAGATCCGTTAGATGGTAAAGAACAAGCTCGTCATTATGCCCAATCGCAAAATGTTCGCTTTGTTATTTTGTCTAATGGCAACATGCATTATTTTTGGGATTTGGAACGAGGTAATCCAACAATCATTACTGTTTTTCCAACAGCCGAATCGCTCAAACATTTTGAAGCATTTAAACCAGACACTACAAAATTAGTAGATGAGAAAATTTCCGATGACTATATTGCTTTAACTCAGAATCCAGCCTATATGCGAGATCCTCGTTGGACTGACGAGAATTTAAAGCAAGAAATGGTTAAAGAGTACGATCTCAAATTTTTAAGACCATATCAGCTTAAAGCTATTGAGGCTTTACAAGACTGGGCTAAGGCTGGCAAAGATCGCTATTTGTTTGAAATGGCTACTGGGACCGGTAAAACTCTGACTTGTGCTGGCGTAATCAAATTATTTTTAAAGACCGGTAACGCTAAAAGAGTTTTGTTTTTAGTTGATCGTATTGAGCTCGAAGATCAGGCCGCTAAAAATCTTAAGAAATGGCTGGCCAATGATTTTACTACTGTTATCTACAAAGAAAACCGTGACGACTGGCGAAAGGCCGAGATTGTCGTTTCTACCGTACAGAGTTTGTCGGCCGGCAATAAATATCAGAAACTTTTTACTCCCACAGACTTTGATTTGATAATTTCTGACGAAGCCCATCGTTCTATTGGTGGTAATAGTCGAGCAGTCTTTGAATATTTTGTTGGTTACAAGCTCGGTTTAACCGCTACTCCCAAGAATTATCTCAAAGGAATTGATCCGGCCAAGCTTGGCGACCGTGATCCTCGAGCATGGGAACGCCGTCAGCTCTTTGATACTTATAAAACCTTTGGTTGCGAAACTGGTGAGCCAACATTCCGATATAGTTTGCTCGATGGTGTAAAAGACGGTTATCTAATCAATCCGATTGTTGCCGATGCTCGAACGGAAATCACCACTCAACTTTTGTCCGATGAAGGATATTCAATGCTTATCGATACCGAAGAAGGTAAAGAGGAACAAACTTTTTATCAGGCTGATTTTGAAAAGAAGTTTTTCTCGGATAAGACTAATGCGATTTTTTGCGAAACCTTTCTTAAAAATGCTTTGCTTGACCCAATAAGCAAAGAGGTTGGCAAAGGTATTATCTTTTGTGTCAGCCAAAAACACGCTGGCAAAGTTACTCAGCTTTTAAATCAATTGGCTGATCAACATTGGCCGGGCAAATATAATTCTGATTTTGCTGTCCAAGTTACTTCCAATATTCCGGACGCCCAAACCTTCACTACCAGCTTTGCTAATAATAATCTTAACGGTTATACCAAGTGGCTTGATGGTTATAAGTCCAGCAAGACCAGAGTTTGCGTGACTGTCGGCATGATGACCACCGGTTATGATTGTCAGGACATTCTCAATCTTTGTTTAATGAGGCCGATTTTCTCACCGACTGATTTTATTCAGATCAAAGGCCGTGGTACTCGCAAATACACCTTCACTAACCAAACTCAAGAAAATGGCGAGACAGAAACCACCAAAGAAGCCAAGGATAAGTTTAAACTGTTTGATTTCTTTGCTAACTGTGAATATTTCGAAGAGAAGTACGATTATGATGAGATTCTCAAACTGCCTCATATTATGACTGGCCCCGGCGGAGACGGACCGGAACCAATAAATATTGATGAGGTCATCAGTGCTATTCCTGATCCGCTCAAAACTTTTCAAGAGCAAGCTATCGGACCGCAAGGAATGAAAGTTGATCGCAAACTGTTTGATAAATTCGAGGAAGCGATTAAAGCCGACTCGTTCATCAAAGAAAAATACGAGCAGGGCGACATTCAAGCAGTTGAGGATTATGTGAAGACAGAAATCTTTGATAAACCGCAGGATTATTTCAGCTTGGATAAACTCCGCAAGTCGGTCAAAGTTGATCGCCGTCTTTCCCTGCGAGAAATTATCGATAAAATCTTTGGTCGTTTAGATAACTTCAAAAATAAAGACGAACTGCTCGATGAAGAATATGACAAATTCGTGTCTATCTATAAACCGGAAAGCAAATATGCTATGCCGATCAAAAACTATATCAAGGCTTATATTACGGACGGAGAAATCCGTGACATTATTGAAAGTGGAGAATACCCTCGCTTAGCTACCAATGCCAAGTTAACATTACAAGACTTAAGAGAGCTTAACGGCTGGATCAAGGTCGTTCCGGAATATGTTAAGGATTATGTTTCTCTTAATACATTCATGAATTAAAAAATATGCTCAATCAAGACACCAAGCAAAAAATAAAGAACGCTCGAGATATTCTGGTCGGCAAAGTGCCTGATCCGAAGGCTCAAGTTGAGCAGATTACTTTCGCCCTCATCTATAAGTTTATGGATGATATGGATAAGCAATCGCAGGAACTTCCGGGCGGTAAAGCTCAATTTTTCACCAATGGCTACGAGAAATATGCTTGGTCAAAGATTCTTGATCCAAAGCTTGGTGGTCATGAAAGATTGGAATTGTATGCTGAAGCTATAACCAGAATGTCCGAGAATAAGCATATTCCGCAATTGTTTCGAGATGTGTTCAAAGACGCTTTTCTCCCATACCGCAGTCCGGAAACTCTTAGCTTATTTTTGAAAGAAATAAACGGTTTTAGTTATGATCACAGCGAAGATCTCGGTGATTCTTTTGAGTACCTGCTTTCGGTTCTTGGTTCTCAGGGCGATGCCGGGCAATTTCGCACACCTCGTCACATTATTGATTTTATCGTTGAAGTTGTCGATCCTAAAAAAGACGAGTCTGTTTTGGACCCAGCTTGTGGTACGGCCGGTTTCTTAATCTCGGCTTATAAGCATATTCTCAAAGAGCATAAAAACAAACCGCTCAATCCAGACGAAAAAAGTAAACTGATGAAAAACTTGGTCGGCTACGATATTTCGCCAGATATGGTTCGGCTTTCAAAAGTGAATATGTATTTACACGGTTTCGCCGAGCCAAAAATCTACGAATACGACACGCTTTCTAGCGAGGAGAAGTGGGATGAGACTTATGATGTAATAATGGCCAATCCGCCATTTATGACTCCAAAAGGCGGAATCAGACCGCACAAACGGTTTAGCGTTCAGGCCAATCGAGCCGAAGTACTTTTTGTTGACTACATTAAAGAGCATCTGCGACCAAATGGCCGAGCCGGTATTATTGTGCCCGAGGGTATTATCTTTCAATCAGGTTCGGCTTATAAACATCTCCGCAAAATTCTTGTGGAAGATGGGCTAGTTGGAGTTATATCATTGCCTGCAGGAGTCTTTAACCCTTATTCAGGAGTTAAAACATGTATATTACTTTTTGATAATTCACTGGCAAAAATTTCCAATAACATTATTTTTATAAAAATCAGTAACGACGGCTATGATTTAGGTGCTCAAAGAAGAGAGATTGAAGTTAGTGATTTGCCAGTAGCGCAAAAAATAATTCGCGACTATACAAACTCCATAAAGTCAGGAAAAAAACATACTCTGAGTAAAGAAGATCAAGTCCTTGCTCACATAGTTCCAAAGGAAAAAATCTCAGAAAGTGGTGATTATAATTTAACTGGGGATCGTTATCGTGAAATCTTTGTCAGTGTAAATAATAAATGGCCAATAATTAATCTTGGCGACGTTTGCGATTTTTCAGGAGGGTCCCAACCGCCAAAAGAAAAATTCATCTACTCCCCAAAGGATGGCTATGTACGATTTATTCAAATTAGAGATTTTGGAGAAAATGGTGTTGAGACTTATATTCCAATCTCATCCAAAAACAAGTTGAGCGCGAAAGATGATGTTTTTATAGCTAGATATGGTGCATCGCTTGGTCGAATTTGTACCGGTTTAGAAGGTGCTTATAATGTGGCACTTCTTAAGGCTATACCAGACACATCGAGATTGAATAAGAAATTTTTGTATTATCTTTTGCAGTCTGATTATATTCAGCAAAAAATAGAACAGTATGGAGCAAGAGCGGCTCAAGCCGGCGTTACTCCAGCGGATTTAAAGCCGATTAAAATTCCACTTCCTTCTATTGAAGCACAGGAACAAATCGTTAAGGAAATTGAGAGCAAACAAGCTATCATCGAAAACGCTAAAGAGCTTATTACGAAAGTAGAGAGAGAGAGAGCGAATTCTGGACAAATTTTTGAAAGGATAAAGTGCGATTGGGTTGAGTTGGGAGACTTTTTTGAAAAAGTGAATGATTCTATGGATCCTAAAAAACACAGCGACAAAGTTGAATATATAGGCCTAGAAAACATCGAATCAAATTCGGGTAGAATTGTCGGTAATACATCCGTCGACGTTAAGACAATCAAGAGTATAAAAAATAGGTTTGAATCTGGCGATATTTTGTATGGTAAATTAAGACCTAATTTAAACAAAGTATGGTTGGCTGATAATTCTGGAATTTGTTCAACTGACATCCTTGTGTTGAGAAAGAAAAACAATGATCTGTCTAATAAGTTTTATTCTTGTTACTTCAGAACAGATAAGTTCAATACTGAAGTCCTCAAAGGATTGAAGGGTGCTCAGCTCCCGCGAATAAGTTTTGATTTCTTATCTAAGATTAAAATTCCTTTGCCTGATTTAGAAACACAGGAAAATATTGCATCACAATTTGATCTACAACAAAAAGCCGTCACAGTTAATATGCAGTTAGTCGATGTATTCAACGATCAAATTAAAGAAAAAATGGCTGGGGTTTGGGGAAATTAAAAATATGCATCATGATCAGCAAAATATCAAAACTAAAAAACTTCGGTATATTTCATGATTTTTCTTGGAAGGCAGAACTGCCAGAATTCAAGAAATTCAATTTGATTTATGGCTCGAACAGAAGCGGAAAGACAACAGTTTCCCGTGTTTTTGTGAGTTGTGAGAAAAAATATGTTTTTGATATTGATAAATTTAAGCAATATCCAGAGAACGGCGAATTTGAAATCAAAACCAGCGATAATACAACAGTAAAAAATACCGATGTTGCCACAAACACTTTGCCAATTAAAGTATTTAATCAAGATTTTATCAATGACAATATTTCATTTGATCCTTCAAATTCTTGCAATCCAATAGTTTACGTAAGCGAGGAAGACATAGAAAGCAAAAAACAACTTGAGAAGTTGAAAGCTGACAAAGTCGACATAGGCAAAGCTTTTGAAGAGGCAAAAAAGGACAAAATAGCAAAAGAAGAATCAAAAAGTAGTTTTTTGACTGGTTTAGGACGAGAAATCGCTAATGTGCTTTTTGATAAGTCATATAACAAAACAAAAGCCGAGTCAAAGATTAACAGTGTTGGGGTTGATAAATTTACAGACAAAATACTTTCTGACGAAGATAAGAAAAAATACGAGGCGATAAGTAAGAATGAAGAAGGAAAAAATCAAAGCCAGTTCGCAAAATTTCAATTTAGTTTTTTATTTGGCGTTGAAACAATAAATAATTTTGAGGGTATATTTGAAGCAATCCAAAAATTGCTTAATAAGAAAGTAGTATCAGAGACTCTTGATCGTTTGAAAGACGACCAAAATCTGAACACATGGGTAAAGCAAGGCTTTGATTTGCATAAGACGAAGGAAGAAAAAGAAAAATGTTTATTTTGTCAAAAACCACTTGATAAAGATTTTTTAAGTTCGCTTTCAAAACATTTCAGTAAGGACTATGAGGATTTACAAAAAGACGCCACCCAATTAAAGGCAGAAATTTCAAAGTTTAAGAAGGAAAAAATTTCCTCAAAAAATGACGATTTTTATCCTGATTTAAGAAAAGAATATACAACACAAGCAGTAGCATTAAATGGTGTTGTTGAAAAAATAAATGAATGGCTAATTTTGGCGATTTCAAAGTTAGACGAAAAGTACAACAATCCTCTCATAGTCATCACAAGTCCTAAAAAACCAGAAGATTTTACAGGTGATTTTAATGTAATTATTGAAGAACTAAATAAAATTGTTTTGAATCACAATGACAAGGTAAAAAATCATGCTACTGAAGTAAAAAACGCGAGAGAAAAGCTCGAGCTACACTCTATCGCCGTTGCTCTTGCTGGGCAAGATTATAAAAAACTTGAAAACGATGTTAAAGAATCAGAGGCAAAAGAAAAAGATACTTTAGCCGTTGTGAATAAAAACAATGCTGATATATCAGAGTTGGAAAAAAAGAATTCAAATATTGGCAAAGCTGTTCAAGAAATTAATAAGCATCTTAAGGAATTTTTTGGTAGAGAAGAAATAAAACTTGAATTAGATGATGACAAAAAGGGATATATTATTAAGAGAGATGGACAACCTGCAAAAAATTTAAGTGAGGGGGAAAAGACCGCGATAGCTTTTTCGTACTTCATTGTTAAAGTCGAAGAAAAAGAATTCAAAATCAAGGACGGCATTATTTTTATTGATGATCCAATTTCTAGTTTTGACTCAAATTTTATCTATCATTGTTTTTCACTATTAAATACACATTTTAAGGATGCTGGGCAACTTTTTATTTCTACACACAACTTTCAACTTTTCAATTTAGTTAAGGATTGGTTTATAGGAAATAACCAAAATCGAAAGAATAAAGGTAAAGATGAATGCTGTGAGTTTTTTATGGTAGAGAATTTTACCGAATCAGATATCCGAAAAGCGAAAATTGTTGAGCTTGATAAGACGCTACGAAACTACAAATCCGAGTATCATTTCTTATTTGCCAAGCTTAAAGAATTTTCAGAAAAACAAGACACGCAATACGAAGATTTTTATACCATTGGAAATATGGCTAGAAGATTTTTTGATATTTTTGCTGATTTTAAGATACCGACAACAGGAGATCAAAAATCTAAGATGGAAGTCTTGATTAAAAACATCAATGATCCAGATGAGAAAATAACCACTGTCGACGCTAGCAAGGCATATAAACTGGTGAATGAATTTTCGCACAATTCTGATCCGACAAGCACAATTGAACATAAGGACAAAAGCGAAAGTAAGGATGCAATCAAAATTTTATTAAACATCGTCAAGGAATCAGATCCGAAACACTTTGAAATCATGGAAAAGAATTTGGTATAACTTTTATAATATGAACAGTTTTGATATTAATCTCTATACTTTTATAGCAACAATAGCCATCGCAGTTCTTGGCTGGATTTTTGCTTTGTGGCTTCAGGGAAAAAATATCAAACAGCAACATAAAATTCAGATTAAATACGACATATACAAGCAATTTGTGCAGATTCACAAAGAGGCTCAGGATACTCTCAGTAAATTAGGTGCTAGCACCGGCACACCTTTTATTCTTATGGAATCAAGCATGATTCCATTTGATCTAAAATTAAAAAAACAATTTAAGGATGTTTGGTTGCCTTATAGCGAGTCCGAATGTGTTTTTGAGGGCGAACAAAAATGGACGAGCTATGTTCAGGATATAAAAAGATTTTATTCAGAATTTAGCAATAAGAACGTATCTCTGCTTTATGTATTCGAGGATTGGACAGCGGCCCTTGGTTCTTTAATACCAGCAAAAGACACCTTATTCAAAGAAATTAGCTTATTGCAAAAAACGATTAATGAACAGTCGGACCTTTTACAAATGTATTCAGTTAAAAGTGGGCATGATTGGAGGAAATGGGATAGAGCCGAAATCCAGAAAATAGCCGACAATATTCGGGACGGTGCTTATGGGATTGGATGTTATCTCGGCGATTTTATGGTTCTTGTCCATAACGAACTTTTAGCGAAGTATTTTAAACAAAAAAGACTTACAAGAAAAACGCTAGACCCAAAGTATAAAGTTTTAACAATGAACGGAATAGTGGAAAATGTTGACCACGAAAAATTTGAGCAGATGAAAATTTATAAAAATATACTCATTGCATTGGCTCAAGAGAACTTAGATCGTGCATTGCCACCCAAAGGCACTATATCTCCTGAGTACGAAAGGTTTTTGCGTTCAGTGATAGCTGGCGTCTGTCCTAGTTGTAATAATCCAATTGAAGTCTTTGATATGGAAAAAGCTGAGAATAGTTTTTGCTTTAATTATATTTGTGGTCATAGTTGGAAGGGTTTTACGATTCAAGAAACAATAAGCATTAAAGAACTTTATAAGATTAAAACAGCTAGACCTGGTTTCGGTTGGCTTCGTAAGGTGGTACAGGGCTGGAAGCCCAGCGGTGATCCAAAATTAAATAAAGGCGTTGATGTGTATATGGATGTAAATCGTGAAAAAAACGAATATCATCAGATTGTTAAAGAGCATCAAACGGAAAATATTTTGCATGAGGAACACGAGCCATTAACTGAACACAAGGCTAAAAAATAAATATGAAAAATAACGACTGGTACAAAAAAGCAATAATCAAAAATGCTAAAGAGGTGGCAAGCTCGGCAACGACCTACGTGATTTTGGCTTTGGTATTTTTGCTCTGGCATTTTGCTTTGGGGATCAAGTTTCAATGGCAATCAATCAGTCCACTGTCTGCACCGAGCATTTTTGTCCGGGTGTTTTATAGTGCTTTTACTTTTTGTACGATCGGCTTGCTTCTATACGTGATTAAATTTTATAAAGTCCTACACGACATTGTAGTCAAAGCTTTTGGTCTTTGGGACCTCTACAATTTCATCAAAGCAGTACTCTGGGCATTCTTGATGTACATTTCCTACGCCTATCTTGTGCCGTGGCTGTTTAGCGTTCTGAATACAAGCATATCGATATTGTTTAACATCGCTAATCTCGTATTGTATGCGTTACCGCCAGTCGGCATCGCACTGATATTGAGTATCGTTTATTTATTATGTCGTCAAAAATATTATAATAAAAAATAATTTAAATTAATAATTAACTATAAAACTATGTCAAAATATTGCGAATCTTGCGGAATGCCACTTGAGAAAAAAGAAGACTTTGCCGGTGGCGATGAAAACGCCAAGTTTTGTCTTTACTGCGTTAATGCCGATGGCAGTTTGAAATCTTGTGAAGAAATATTTGAGGGTGGAGTGCAATTCTTTATGAGCCGAATTGGAGGCGATCGCCAAATGGCGGAAAAGATCACCAGAAAGAACATGAGCCAACAGCCGTATTGGCAAGGCAAAGACTGCGAAATTCTTAAGGGAGAGACGGCGACTGACGAGGAATTTGCCGAAGCAATGAAAAAACTGAGTTAAGGTAGATGCTAAATTATGAAAATCTCCAAAGAAAGACTTGAAGAACTAAGACAAATTTGTAAAAAAGATTTTAACACCGATCTTAATGATCAGGAGTTGCACGATGTTGCTTTTAATCTTGTCGGTTACTACGATGCACTTTCCAGATTTTACTGGGAAGACATGGAGGTTGAGTTAGCAATTCTCAAAAATCCCAAAGGCTTGCCTGCAAGTGGTAAAAGAGGAGGACACTGCCAAATATGTGGGACGCAAATTGACGAAAAAACTGGCTGGCAGGATAAGTGGGGCTTTAAATGTCTTGACTGTCAAAGAGCGGTTGATAAAAAACAAATACCCGGATATGTATGCCAGGATCATGGCAGTTGGTACGGTGGTGCTCAAGGCTTGAGTGAGCGGTTTAACTTACCCAAAAAAACTATTAACGCCTACATAAAACAAGGGAAATTAAAATCACGAGACCTAAAAGATGAACAGGGAAATATTTATCTAAAAATCTATTTATTGGCCGATAACGAATCGGTTTTCGGTAAATATAAAGTTTCTGAGGCTGATATGCACATGAGAGACTATCGAAACAGCCTAATTAAAACAGCTCGGAAAGTTTTAGCCAAAGAGCAACAGCTTAAAGCCGAAAAAGGTAAGTCAGTTATAAAATCTTAAACTCTCGCATTTCTTTTTCCGCCGTTTCCATATCCTCGAGCACCTTAAGATATATTGCTCGAGTTTTCTTTGACTTAGGATTATCC
Source organism: Candidatus Buchananbacteria bacterium (assembly GCA_041665005.1). Classification (GTDB taxonomy): domain Bacteria; phylum Patescibacteriota; class Patescibacteriia; order 2-01-FULL-39-33; family JBAYJR01; genus JBAYJR01. The sequence goes on along the minus strand of JBAYJR010000003.1, from coordinate 476 downwards.
TCGGCAAACCGAATATCGTCATCGTCCACAAATCCGGCCAGCGAGATATAAGCACCGACCAAGAGTTTGATTCGTTCCTTGATAGCTTGTTTTATTTTAGCTTTTGGTTCCGGAAGTGAAGATAACGGATTAAATGATCCGCGTCGATGTGGCATTCTTATGTTTTTGGTGGTCGCAAGGATCGCTTCAATGTCATCGTCCTCCATAGCAAGCAAGAACATACGCTTGCCCTCGGAACAAGTCCAGCGGAGTCATCTTTGCTTAACTTTTCCGAAGTTAAGCAAATCGTTCTAGACTCTCAAATTTCGTCAAACCGGTGGGCTATGGTTGCAAGTGGTGTCGAAGGTCTACCTGGGGTGCAAAGCTCGCCCCAAGGGCAGACAAGGGGCAACAACGTTTTACTTTTTGGCTAGGAGGAGGTCGTAGTTGTAAAACTTGGCAACTTTCTTGATATTATTCATTTTTTCGCGTAAAGT
>JBAYJR010000002.1:0-118089 GCA_041665005.1 Candidatus Buchananbacteria bacterium | reverse complement strand
TTAAAAAGTTGCGCATCATCAAAGCAAATAAAACCATTTTCTGTTACGCCACGTTCAAAATTTAATGACAAAACATTTAGCTTCCCGCTCAAAAACAGTTGTTCAATTTCTTGATCCTCGGGACTAAGATATTCTTCAATTGAACGTGGTGCTGGCGCTGACTGTTTACTGTTTTTCTTATTCTTTTTACTTTGCGACTTACCATACCAGGGTGTGGAGGGATGGGGTTGATTACGAGACCTTATTACTTGTTTTAGATTTTTAATGATCGGCCGCGCATATGGTCCCATCTTGTCTTGTAAGCTTCCCGGCAAAGCCCCTAGATCCTTTTGTTCCATTTCATCAACTAATGGGCGGAAAAAAATCATTTCTGGATAAAGCGCCTTGAGTACCACTTGCTCATAAGCGGCATTAATAGTGATAGCGCTTTTGCCGGTTCCAGCCTCACCAATTAAATTCACCACCCAAATGTCGGGATCATTCAATAACTCTTGAACAAAGGCTTGACGGACATTGACTGGTTCAATTAAATCGGAATTTGAGTTCATAAAATTTTTGCGACTTTGTTCGATACGGTGAGTATCGACATAACGAAAACCCAATTCACCGCTGTCACGTTCTTTAAAAATCGCGTAGATTCTTTTTTGTTGTTCACCTTCACCGGTAACAAACTCAATGCACTGGTTATAAATTAGGCCCTCAACATCATCCGTGCTTAATGTCTTTTTGACCTTATCTAATGATAACCACTTATACTGCGGTAAATCAGAAAAAACACTCAAAGCTGCTTCGTCCGGCACCGGAATAATACCGTAACCAGTGTATAAATCTTTGATATCCAAAACAATTGAATCATTTTGGTAAGGTTCAGCCGAAACGGAATTAGAAAACTTGGCTGCAGTAAGTAAACCAGGGTTGTTACTAACAATAATTACTTCCTGATTATTTTTTCTATTACTGCTTTTCCAGGCTTCAGCACATTTAATAATTGCCGCATTGAAATTACCGTCACGAATATGCACCTGACCTTTTTGAAAATAAATCATTCCCTTAGCTTGTTCTTTGCCAGGAATACTAGGTTTAGGCACACCATTCTTGTATTGACCGTTCATTACTTGACCAATTGCCCGCAAAGCTTGTTCGGCATCATATCTGATCACCTGATCACGACTAGTGCGAACGCTAAAGTTAAGATATTCAATGACAGCGTCAGAAACTAAAATATCCCTTTCATCAAAATCACCTAGGACTTCCACCGGCTCATTATCCATTAATAAATCCGGACCCACGACATAAATTCTACTCATAATTCACTTCCTCCTGTTTTTGTCAAAATTTTTTCACTTGCTAATACCTTAAACCATACTACTACATTTGTAAACAGTGGATAACTAAAAGTTAACTATTAAGTAGCTACTAACCACGGCCGCAGTTTCGGCGCGCAAAGTAAATAAACCTAAATTATAAACAATTAAACCCTGTTTTTGGGCCAATTCTAACTCTTGAGGACTAAAACCGCCTTCGGGGCCTACAAAGATTTTAAACTGCCCCCTAGCCTGGTTTTTAGGGGCTAGTTGACCCAACTGCAAGGCCCGCCAGGGCTCAAAAACCGGCTTACCAGCGGCATCAAAGATAATCGCGGTGTCATTAACCGCCACTGTTTCTAGAGCAGATTTTAGGCTTAAAATAGACTTAATAACCGGGGCTTGACCACGACCAGATTGTTCGGTGGCTTCTTGAGCAATTTTTTGTAAGCGCGACAAACTTAAATTTTGTTTAACCGTGCGTTCAGTTAAAATCGGCTGAATCGTAGTCACGCCAACTTCCGTTGCTTTTTGAACCACCCATTCAAAATTTTCCTTTTTTAACACCGCACAAAATAAAACCACTTGATTTTTAGCAATCGGCAAAGTTTTAATCTCGGCTAAAGTTTTTACAATTATCTGTTCGGGTTTGATCTGACTAATCAGCACTAGCCGTTCTTGATTTTGACCATTACCCAAAATAAACTGATCATTAATTTTAAAGCGAAAAACTTTTAGCAACTGTTTAATTAGCGCCGGATCATTAATAACAATTTCGGAAGCCATTAAATCAAAACTGCCAATAAAGCGTGGTTGAGTCATAATTAAGCTTTAATCCTTTTAGTCAAATTTATTTCGCGATAAGACAATAACAAAAAGAAACCTAACACCAAAAAGGTATTAAGTGGCGCTAACCAAAAAGGATAATCTTTGCCAAAAGATTCCAAAATCATTAAACCGCCCAACATACCAATAGAATACATAGCGCCATTTTTTAAATAGGCAAATTTAGTAATAACATCTAGACCTTTGATGGTAAATTCTCTAACCACCCAAGCGCCAATACCATTACCAATTAAAATTAACGGCACCGAAATAGTAAAAGCAAAAGCACCAATTACGCCGTCAATAGAAAAGGAAGCATCTAAAATTTCTAAATATAAAATTTTACTCCAAGCACTTAAATTGGGATTGAGTAACTGTTGTTCTTTGGCTTCGGCGTTCTTTTTAAAACCATCCGTTAGAAAAAAAGCCGCGCTACCAATGGCCGCCGATAAGGCTAAATAAGGATTAACTTTTAAAGACAAATAAATAATGCTTACCAAGGTAAAAGAAGTAACGGCATAAAACCAAACCCCCTGACGATGAATAAAATGTTCTACCAAAAAAGCATATTTTTTTTCTTCCAAAAATAACCAGCTTAAAAAAACAAACAACAAATAAATTCCACCACCAAGTAACAATAACGGTTTGGATAATTCTACATATTGCTCAATTTGCGGATTTTGCGAAAAAACAAAAGTTAAAACTTGCCAGACCGAAAGTGAGGGATTGACCAGCCAAACAATGACAAAGGGTAAAATTCCTCTAACCACGATAACGGCGAAAAAAATCCCCCAGACCAAAAAAATTCGCCGATATTTTTCTGGTAAAGTTTTTAAGACATGAGCGTTAACAATGGCATTATCAACGCTAGAAATTACTTCAAACAAAATTAAACCAAAAATGATAATAATAAATTGCCCCAGCATATAATTTAAAAATTAAAACCCGTTAATTTTTTGGCCAAGCCTTGTTGGGCTTGACGCACCGCTTCGTTAAAACAATCTTTAATTTTTCGGGCTAAAATTTCTGGTGCGTCGTTAGTGCTAATTACCAGTTCTTGAACACTCAAAGCGCCGGTTAAGGCAATTTTAATCCCCTCTTGTTCCACGGTAAAAACTTCCTGCTTGATGGCGTCTTGCATAGATTTTAATTGCGCCAATTGCTTGAGCTTGTCTAACATAAATAGTAAAAAATTAAAACTTAATAAAACCAAAATTATTATAGCATCAATCAACAATTATTATAGCATCAATCAACAAATTTACAAAACTAAGCTTGACAAAGCTTTAAGCTTAACTTAGAATTAGAAAAAATAAGGAGGCCTGGTTATGTCTACGCCTAATATTGAAAATAGCTCCACCGAGATGATGCAGTGTATACACTGTCATGGAACCGGCGAGTGTGGTTGCGATTATTGCACTACCACTGCCCAACAAAGTCTGGGCCGGGAAATTGTCGCCGACGGTCTACCCGTTGAATGTGTCTTTTGCAGTGGCAAAGGCCAACTGCCAAAAATCAGCTAAACAAATAACCAAAATAGCTTCAGTAAAAACTGAAGCTATTTATTTTTTTCAACTAAAATTTTACATAAAATTAGCCAAGACCTAAAGTGTAAAACATGGCCACCGCGGCCGCCAACATAATTATAAAAGTAAGCCAAACGACCGTATTAGATAACCAACCACTTTGGTATTTACCCATAATTTGGGGATTGCGCGCAATCTTAGCAATCAAAAATATTAACGGCACCGCCGCCACTCCATTAAACACAGCCGTAAAAACCAAAGCCTTAATAGGATTAATCCCAATAAAATTAATCATTAAGCCTATCAGCGTGGCAATCGTAATTATGCCATAAAAACCATGGGCTTTTTTTAACTTTAAATTAAGCCCCTCTTTCATATTAAAGGCCTCGGTTAAGGCATAAGCCGCCGAACCAGACAACACTGGAATGGCTAATAAACCTAGACCGATAATTCCCGTAGAAAAAATTAATTTTGCTAAAAAACCCGAATGCGGAAAAGTCTGCACTAGTGGCTCTAAGGCCCGAGCGGCATCCGCCGCGGTAGCAATATTAGTAATGCCGTTTTGATGTAACACCGTAGCCGCCACGATAATTATTGACCAAGTGGCAAATTCCGAAAGCAACATGCCAATAAAATTATCCCAACGTAAATTTCTCATAAAATTCCGACCAAACTTAGGCTTACCGTTATGATCAATTAAATGAAGAGCTTTTTCTTCTTCCACTTCCTCTGAGGCTTGCCAAAAAAACATATAAGGAGAAATCGTGGTACCCAAGACGCCGGTAATAATAAACAAAAAAGAAAAATTAAATTCAATGTTCGGTAAAAAAGTAGCGGCTAAAATTGTGGACCAAGGTTGATTAATAATAAAAACCGTCAAAGGATAAGCTAATAAGGTTAAAGCTAGCCATTTTAAAATCCGCGAATAAACACGATAAGAAGTAAAAATTTCTAAAACTAAAATTAGCGCGGTAAATCCTAAAATTAAAATCACAAAATTAACTGGAATAATTAACTGTGCCGCCGCCGCCACCGCCCCAATATCGGCTCCAATATTAATAGTGTTGGCCACGACCACTAACAAAACCGCGGCATACAAAACTTTTTTACTGTAATTAGCTTTGATCACCGCCGCCAAACCTTGACCGGTTACCGCCCCAATCCTGGCACAAGCTTCTTGAATGGCCACCATTAAAGGCAACATCGCCAAAGCCGTCCAAAGTTGGCCATAACCAAATTGCGCGCCGGTTTGCGTGTAAGTAGCAATCCCTGACGGATCATCATCCGCCGCTCCGGTAATTACGCCGGGGCCAAAAATTTTTAAAACTTTTTTTAGTTTGAAAAAGATTTTTTTCATCTCAAGATTATTTTAATTTTAAACCAATTGCATAAATTCCATATTTTTTGATACGCTCTTTATAATCAGCAATACTATTATAACTTTTGATACCACCAGCGACATCTTCACCACTAGACAAAACATTCTGTGTGCCTTCCGCCTCTAACATTGCCCGGACATTATTGTAATGATGTACAAACAAAATTTCACACTGTAACTGTTCGGCTGTAATATTATTAGTAAAAGTTAGAATATCACCAGGAACCATTTCTTGATAGCGCCGATCGGCTAAGCTTTTTGGCGCGCGACCCTCCACCTTTTTTGTTTTGGCTTTAATCGCCTTAAAAGGTCGATCATTAAGTTTAAAGTGGTAATTCATATAACAATCAAAAAATTATCTAAGCAATAAAACTCCTACCACCGCGAGCATTGCACCAATAAACTTTTTTCCCAATTGATTGCGTTCACCAAGAAAAATAGCTGCCAATAAGACCGTAAAAATAACTACCGACTGATTGATCGGAGCTAGCTGAGAAGCTGTGCCACCAGTTTGATAAGCTAAATAAATAGTAATTGTTGAAGTAGCATAAAACAAACCCATTAATATCATTTTCCAAAGTACGGTCGGAACCAATATTGATTTTAACCCTCTAACAACTCGCGGTCTAACCAATAGCATTAACAAACCCGGCAGTAAAAATGATAGGACGGCATAAGAAATCGCGTCGGCTTGGCGTAGAATAAAAGTATCATTAGCAAAACCAATACCATAACAGAACGCCGCCCCTAAAGCATAAACTACACCGCTATTAAAACAAAAAGCTTTTTGGTTAAAAGAAATAAGCGCTACGCTACTAAGGATTAAAAGCACGCCAAAAATTTTTAAAAAATTAAACGATTCACCAAAAAATATTAGTGCAATGATTATAGTCCAAAGCGCCCGCGAGGAAGTCAAAATGGTTACCTTGGAAACTTCCACTATTTGTAAGGCTCGAAAAAGCAAAAGAGTCCCAGCGGCATATAAGATCATCGTCAATGAAAAAATTGGCCACAACTCCTGAATCGGCGGCAAAACAAATCCACGGACCCAAGCGAATATTGCTATTAAAAAACCGCAGGTTAATTGAAAGGTTATTGAATAAGCAAATACGTCGCTTTTATCGTCTCTCATTAAAACTCGTTGCAGCAAATTGGCGACGGCGAGAGTAATAACACTAATAATTGAGAGTAAAAACCAATTCATAACTATTAAACTTTTAATTTATGAATCAATCTAAACACTTTAAACCAAACCTCTGTCAATAAGACGGGAATAAATTTTTTCTTTTCATCCTGCGGTAAGTTAAATAATTTTTCAATTGGATAGCCCTCAAAACCAAGAGACTTACCTTGTTCTAATTTTAAATCGCTTAACTGGCCTTTGTAGCAATAAGCGTAAATCGCCCTAAAACAATTATTATAGCGCTGAGTGGCCTGATCATATATATGACTCTGTCCTAATTGAACAAGTGCTAAATCATCATGACTAATAATTAATCCCGTTTCTTCCTGCACTTCTCTAATTGCCGCTTGTTCATAAGTATCGCCCAAATCAACATGGCCACCAACAGTGGCATCAAGTAAGTCAGGAAAAGTGTCTTTATTTTTAGCTCGGTGTTGGAAGATAAGCTCACCGTTTGGCGTATAAAACCAGACATGGATCTCACGATGAAGCAGGCCGTGCTTATGAATATTCTCACGAGTTTCTTGGCCGATGATTTTGTCGTCATCACTGACGAGATCTAACCTTTCTGATTTAGCCATATAACAGAAACATTATACCAAAAAATCGCCAATTAGGCGACTTTTCATTACTCACTGACATCTTTATTTATGACCCCACGGAACAACCTTCAGGCTTGGCCAATTCTTTAGCCATCTATCAACCTTGTCCTGATAAATTTGTTCAGTTATTAATACCTTATTAGGCCTTACTATCATATTAAGCAGGTCATCTAACCCAAAAGGTCTATATACCCTACATTGGCTTCCTATCTTTCTAACCCCAACTGCTGTTGCTGTGGTTGGCCAAGTATCAATAGCCTCTTCTACTGACCCATACTGATTAATTGATTTTCCAAAGTGTTTTTTGTACCATAAATGCACTCTTGCCTCGTTGATAATCTCCACTGGAATTGGGATATCTTTAAATAAATCTTTACCTTTTTTAATAAAATAATTTTCTGCATCATAAGAAATATCCTTTGCGTCATAATAAACTAGATCATAATCTTTGATGCAATTTTCCGGATCAAATCCATGTTTGATGTTCCAAACCGTCTGAGCGATACCACCAGCACCAAGGTACCAATTTAGGAGGCCCAGCTTTTGCGCTCGCTCCAAAATTAACTGAATGCTTTTATTTTTTCTTAGCATTTTCAATAACTGTTGTGCGTCGACCCGGTCTTTCAACAAATCAGAAACTTTTTCGGAGATTGGCATAAAAATTATTTACCAATCAGATATAAACCAATTAACATCACCAACATAGCCGATAATTTTTGGATAACAATTGCTTTGGTAAATTTTTCTTTGCCGAACCAAGGCAAAAAACAAGTAAAAATAACTGCAAATAAAAAAACAAAGAATGGTTGTAAACCGTTAATTACCCAGACTAACGCCAAGGGCGCTAATAGACCGGCATAATTCATTAAAATCTTAGCAATGATATTCATAACTTCACTAAAAATACCTAAAGAAACCACTTGATAACGACCCTTTTTGATAATGCTAATAAAACTGCGACGATAACTCGGCACAAAAATAAATAACGCCAGACCGGTCAAGGCCCAACCTGAATATTCCCAAAAGCTAGATACCCAAAAATTTTCTGAAATTGCCACCACTTTAAATAACAATAAACTGGTGGAACATAATAAAGAAGCTAGCAACATTAACCAAAAAACTTTGGCTTGAATTTTTATTTCATTAGCTTTTTTCTCTAAAGTAATTACCACCGAACTGCCAATTATCAAACAAGCACCAATAATCTGCCAAAGTGATAATTTTTCCCCCAACACCACAAAAGCCATAGCATATAAAAATACTGGGATTGTTTGGTATATAGAAGTCACTACCGAGGCTTCGCCAATCTGCATAGCATACATGTAAGGAAGATAATCTAATACTAAAAGCACTCCTGAAAGTATTAGGACTAAGGCGCTGATCAAGGGAATAGCCAAAACATTAGGAGAAAAAATTAAAATAATCAAAGCCCCTAATAATCCAGTAATACAAGTAAAAATTACTAAGGCACCAACTCCCCGCTCCAGATTAGCAAAAAAACGGGTAGTTAAATATTTATCAATGTGATTAGTTAAGGCCCACAAGGCGGGCGCTAAACAAGCAATTAAAATCCAAGACATATCTTTATTATTAGTATTATTGCCCCCAATCAATAAGCTCGGTAAATCTTACGACGTGTCTCGGAGAGATTATTTTTTTATAATTGCAGTTACTTCAATTTCAATTTTTGCACCCTTGCGTGTCATTGCATTAACTTCTAATAAGGTACTGACTGGTTTACTTTCTGTAAACCATTTATCTCTAATAGACGAAACTTTTGAAAAGTCATTTATATCAGTTAAAAATATTTGAGCCTTGACAACGTCTTTCATTGAAGCCCCGGATGCTTTTAAAATCTTCTCAATTGCTTGAAATACTAATTCAGTCTGCTTTTCAATATCATCGGTTACTACTTCGTCATTTTCATTCTTACTAACTTGTTGGCCGGATACAAATATTAAATAGGCATTTCCTAAATCAATCTTTTTTGCCGGCGAGTAAAAACCTCGTGTTTGTTGCCAATCTTTTGGATAAATATTTTCTATCATAAAAAAGTATTGTTGGCTGGGAGACCAGGATTCGAACCTAGATTCACGGCTTCAAAGGCCGCTGTCCTACCATTAGACGATCTCCCAATAAATTTAATCTTTTATTTTTGTTTTCAAATCTTTTTTACCTTCAGCTGTTTTGTAATATCTTTCCTTTTCAAAAGCCAAATATTTATCATTGCTACTTTTTAATACATAAACAGTCTACATATTAATCATACCATTAGTCTCCCTTGAGCATAGCCCTATGGGCTAGCTGCCCGTAGGCTGTAGCCTATTGACTACGGCCGAGGGACGATTTCCCAATAAGGCTGCAACAAACAAACTGGCTAATTCCAATCTTGGTTAGCACTCTGAAAAATAACAGATTATAAACAAAAAGTCAATGTCTAGAATCTAAGCCTTTAAATACTTACCGACTGCCAAACTACAAGAAACAAAATTTAACATCATGATTACCAACAATTCGGCACCAAAGATCAGATACCAATTTTGATTGTAATAAGTAATAATGTTGACATCTAAACCTTGAAAAAAATTAACCAGCTGCGGTTGTAATAAACTTAGCAAGCCATAAATTAACAAAACCGCTACCAGGCAACCGATTAAGGCGTATAAAAAACTTTCAAAAATAAACGGCGCCCGAATAAACCAATTGGAAGCACCCACTAATTTCATAATGGCAATTTCTTCGCGATGAGCAAAAATAGCAATCCGAATGGTGTTAAAAACAATCAACGCGACGATAATAGCAAAAATCAAACTAATCACAATGCCAGCCGTTTGGGTTTGTTGGGTTAGATTAGTGATCCGACTGATAATTTCTTGATGAGTGTCAAACCCTTTTTCATACAACAATTCATTAATTTCTGGTGTATCAATGGCTTTAAAAATAATGGGATAATCCGCCAGTTCTTTGGCCTTGATAATAATCGTGCCGCCCAAAGGATTACTTTGCAGGGCTTGCAAGGTGGCTAAAATAGAATCGTTTTGTTGATTGCGATTTTTAAAAGTTTCTAAATTTTGCTCGGCCGAAACATACTTAATTTCTTTGACCTGAGGCAAAGCCTGAATTTGCTGTTTTACTTCGGCAATGGCCGATTCTTTGACAGTAGTTTCGAAATAGAGAGAAATATCAATTTTATCTTTAACCGCCGTAATCGCTGAATTAGTTAAAAAATTCAATACGACTAAAAAATTTAACGAAAGAAAGGTTAAAACAATAATAAAAATAGTAATCAAAGACAACCAAAAATTACGAGAAAAACTTTGCAAAGCAAATTTGATACTACGATAAAAAGAAACTAAAAACATATTTTTTATATTAAATAGCGACCCACGGGTTGGTCCGAAACCACTTCCCCAGCTTCCATGGTGATAACTCGCTTTTTTAAATCATTTACTACTTCGCGATTATGGGAGACTAAAATTACCGTCGTGCCAAACTCATTAATTTTTTGCAGTAAATCAATAATTTCTTTGGTATTCAAAGAATCTAAATTACCGGTTGGTTCATCCGCGACTAAAATTTTTGGTCGATGAATTAAGGCCCGAGCAATTGCAACTCGCTGTTGTTCACCACCCGACAACTGGCGTGGATAACGTTCGGCACGATTTTCCAAACCGACAATTTTTAACACTGGCGGAACTGATTTAATAATCTTTAATTTATCAGCACCACAAACTTCTAAAGCAAAAGCCACATTTTCATATACCGTCTTTTGTGGTAATAACTTAAAATCTTGAAAAACCACCCCGATTTGCCGTCTTAAAATTGGTATACCTGAATGCTTAACTTGAGTAATATCCCAATCACCAACTAAAATTTTACCTTTGGTGGCCCGTTCTTCGGCAATCAAAAGTTTGACTAAAGTGGTTTTGCCGGTACCGGATTGCCCCACAATAGATACAAATTCGCCCGGTTTAATATGCAAACTAACATTGCGGACGGCCACCGTGTTTGGTGGATAAATTTTAGTAACGCCAACAAATTTTATCATATTATTTAACTTTTTCTACCCGCACCGAAATTAAACCTTGCGTGGTGGCGGCTAATTTTTTAAAAGCTACTTTGTCTAAATCAACCAACCGGCCAGTCCAAATTTCCGGCCCAACATCATTAATTTTAACAATTACCGACTTATTGTTTGTTAAATTTGTCACTTTTAATTTAGTCCCCTTGGCATAAGTCCGCGAAGCCGCACAATTACAACCTTTATAAGCATACCAAGAGGCCACACCTTCTTCTGTGGCTAGTTTATTAAAAACCCCCAAAGTAGCGCTAGCTAAAGAAATTTTAGCCGCTACTTTATGATTCGCCGGATCATTGCTGCTACGTAACGGTACCCAAGCTTGGGTAGTAGTACTAAAATATTTTATTTCTTTGCCGTAATAATTATCTACAAAATAATCAAACCAAACAGTTAATGGGTACTTAGCCAAACGCGCTTCGTTTAGCCCCATGGCTTCGTAAGAAAAAATTGGCGAAACCAATTGTTCGGTATTTGTAGCGGGATCGGAAACCTTGTTAATGTTTACCGCTATGTCCGTAGCTGCGCCTTTAGCCGGCAACCAAATTTTAAACGAGCCCGCTTTAACTTCCTGCTGAGTTTTAAACTGATCTTTAACAAAATTATAGCTGGCAGAAGGTAGTTCAAAAATTGCCACGGTGGCCGGTAAAGTATCTAGACTAATTGAATATTTATTACCGCCTTGACGACTAAATTTTTCAACCGGCAGCCAATCCCCGGCTTGCAAAAAATAAACGCCGTCCGTAAAATCACCAGAAGTTTGACAATTAATTGTTAGGTTTATCGGCAAATTAATAAACTGATCCTGGGTTAAATTAATTTGATAAATTTCCGAGATTAACTTTTTATCGGTTGGCAAAAATACTTCGCTGTCTGCCAGTTGTTTAATCGTCAAATTAACATTTTGACTAAAAGTATTAGCTAAAACCTTTAATTGCAAATGATCATTAAACAAATTAAAATCATGATCGGCCGCCAAAGAATTATTGTCTAACACTAAAGATAAGGTAGAAGTGCTAGTTTGAGCCAAAACAAAACCGGCGCCCAACAACAAACTCAGACCAATCGTAATTTTAAAAAACTTAGTTATTTGAATTTTTTTCATTTTTAAGGTAGAATACAAATTGTTTTAGGTTTTAATTATCGTAATTACTAATTGCCAAACAATCTTTAGCGGGTGTAGTATAGTGGCAGTACATGACCTTCCCAAGGTTAGAGCGTGGGTTCGATTCCCATCACCCGCTCTGGCGTAGGCCGATGTGGCTCAATGGTAGAGCGACGGTATCGTAAACCGTAGGTTGTGGGTTCGATTCCCACCATCGGCTCAAACAATAATTTACTACTTCAGTTTTAAATAGACGCTAATTTTAGCCTGTGCTAAGCGTTCCTGAATTAAACTTTCAGCATCAGCAAATCTAATTAAAATATGGCTGGCCTTAACTTCCGGCGCGCCCGTTTCGGCATTTTTTCTTGTGTCTTCCAGTTTAATTATATGATAACCATATTGTGTTTTAACTAGATCTGAAGTTTTACCAATCCCCAAACCAAACGCGGCATCTTCAAACTCTTTGACCATATCACCCTTACCAAACCAGCCCAATTCACCACCAGTACTAGCATTACCATCTTCACTATATTGTTTAGCTAAGTCCGCAAAAGTTGCTTTAGCCTCTTTTACTTTGGCTAAAGCTTCTTGAGCCTTAGCTAGTTTGGTGGCATTTAATTGTTCATCGTTATTCAAAGCCTCTTGTAATTTTTGTTGCAATAAATAAGGCTTTAAAACATTTTCTTTAAAATCAGCGATCTGCCAATTATACAAATCCTTTAAAATTTCTTTGACCTTATCTTCCGAGCCGGCTTGGTCAATTACTTTTTTAATTTCGGCGTCCAAATCACTGGTGGTAACAGCTATTTTTCTTTCTTTAGCTAATTTATTTAAAATAATATTCCGTTCTAATCGCGTGATCACGTTATCTTTAATCTCCGAAGCGGCTGGGGCTACCGTATTACTAGTTGCTGCTTGTTTGCTATAAAATAAATTCAAAGTTTGATAATCTTTTAAATAATCAGATAACCAAACAATTTGACCATCAACTTTGGCCGCTGGCAAAGGGATTACTTTAACAATAAAATTAGCTACTTTGTTGTCAAAACTATAGCGATAAAAACCAACGATTTGCACCACCACTACTATTAAAATAATAACCAAAAAACTAGTGCCCAAGCCCCAAGCTAGACTGCGCCAGTTTTTTTTGTTAACTTGCGGTAATTCTACTAAAGGCTCAACTACCTTGGCTTTAACTACCAAGTGCTCTACAATTGGCTTAACTTCAACCTCTGGTTTTATTTCTTTAATTTTTGGCATATTGTTTAAATTTTTTGCTTTAGTTATTATTATTTTATTTTTTTTAACCGGTAATTTTCTTTTGACTGGCGGTTTGAATGGTTTAATAGGACTAACAGTTGGTATAACAGTAACTTTTTTTATCGATTTTTTAGGAGTAATTTCGCGTAAAACACTTTCCCGCAATTGCTGTAAATGCGGATCAGTTAATTTAATTTCTTCTGAAGAATTTTTTGTTTCGGCCATAATTTTTTATTTTAACTAACGACTAATTTATTTAAAAAAATAATTATACCACTTTTGTGGGTTACTAATTACCACCTCAACGTTGTTTTCGTTAGCCTGGCTTTTTTGTGCCCCTGTCACTATTGCCACGGTTTCTCCGGGTTTTTGCAAACCCAGCTTAAGTCGCGCTTCCCGTTCGGCGTAATCTCCGGTTTTTAAATAATCAATTAACTGACTGACTTCTAAATTTTTTTGTTCTAAACGAGCAACTTCGCTTTTAATGGCTTTTATTTCTTGATTAATCACGTAGCGACGATAAGTTTCCTTAACTACCCCCACTAAAACCAATAAAACCAATAAAAACAAAACCGCTAGTAACAACTTAGAAGAAAAAAATTCCCCCAACGACGATGAACGTTTGGTATAAACCATACGCTAATTATTATACAATATTTTATAATTACTGCCAAGCTTTTAGAGTAGTTAACTAACAAAAGCTTTGATTTTACCTAAACTACCCAAAACTAATACTATATTTTGCCAAATGCAAAAGATGCTAATAAAAAAGCCACGAGAAATATTTTCTCGTGGCTAAACTTAAATTTTTACTTCCCGCAATATTCTAGCGGCGTCATCCGGATGGATAGTACAAATATACATGCCAGTTTGTAGTTCAAAACCACCAATTTTATTAATGCGTGGAGCAATTCTCCAACGCCAGCTGACAAATTGACTGCTATTATCAGCATAACGTTTATCTGGGCACTCATCTAAATAAAAATTAAAATTGGGCAAAACGCCAAATACAGCTTTAAGACGTCGAAAATTTTCACTAATTACTTCGGCCAATTCAAACAAATTGTTTTGTGACCGGTAAAAACGATTTTCTAGTCTTTTCGGCATAATCCAACTTTCAAAAGGAAATTTTTGTTCATAAGGAACAAACGAAATGAAATTGCTATTTTGAGCAATCACTCTCGCCTCATCGCTAGAGCGTTCAATGGTAATTTTGGCCAATGAATAAGCATTATTGGATTCATACTTATAAAGTCGACCCATCCGATCATCAATTTTTTCTGGTATACAAGGTAAACCAATAATTTGGGTATGCGGATGAGCTAAGCTAGCCGCAGCATCCGGCCCGTAATTCTTAAACACTGAAACAAAACGAATTTTTGGATCACAATATAAATCCTCAGTTCGTTCAATAACTACAGACAGCCAATTTACTATCTGCTGTAAAGAATAATCAGCCAGCGTGGCATAATGGTCCGGAGTTTCTACGATTACTTCATGAGCACCATGGGCGTTCAAAATAATTGTTTCTGCCTTATATTGATCAACCAAAAACTTACTAATACCTTCAGTACGCAAAGCTGGAAAAGCGTTAGGAACCGCTCGACACTGCCAATCATTAATTTCTTCAGCCGGTTTGACAATCAACTGATTATTTTTTACTACTACCAATGTTGGCTTTGGAGTCACCACTTCATTGCCTGGACAAAACGGACATTTCTTTAATTTTTCCGCTTCGTCTTCCAAAATAATTTGCCGGATTTTTTCTTGACAAATTTCCGGAACTTGACCTCTCTGCATTAATTCAATAACCTGTTCCCTAAAACTCTTTTTAATACTCTTACCAAAATCATTTGTAGTAAAATCATTTGGTTTAGTATCTGAGCCACGATTGGGTGCAATTAATATTTCTGCATTAACCCAAGTAGAACGACGAATTACGCCACTGATAATTCCTTTTTCATTTTTATCTAATAACATGTTTTATCCTCCTTGATTGTAAATTGCTCTAAACTTAACAGATATTACTTGGCTTGTCAAAAAACCGCACCAGAAACTGCTACGGTTTTTTGTTAAAAATTTAACTAACGATCCTTAGGCGCCATAAAGTTCTGCTAAACCCATTAAATCAATAATAATTGGCATTAAATTTTCACCTCGCAAATGACCCATCCGCCCTTTAGCGCATTCCCGTTCCGAAAAGGCATTAATATCATCAGTCCGTACCCCATCGCCTTTAATAGTGACCATTACGGGGTCGCCGGTATGTTGTTTTAAAGCAGAAGAAGTGGTGTGATCAGAAGTAATCACCACAATAAAATTATTATGTTCGGCCAAAGGCTTCATGGCTTCATCAATTTTTTCAATAAACTTCACCTTACCCTCATAGTTACCATCTTCCGCCAAGCTATCTGCCGCTTTAATATGAACAAAAACTATATCATAATCTTTAGCGACTGCAATTGCTTTATTAATCTTGTTGATCAAATTGGAATCCGGCAAACCAGTTACCCCGTCTTCGGGTTTAAATTTAATTATATCCATACCTAAAATTCCGGCAATCCCTTTATACATTGGCGCACCGGCCACAAAAGCAGCATTCAAATTATACTTTTCCTTAAATGACAACATGGTTTCGGGAATGGCGCCAGCTCCACGAAATAACAAAACATTAGCCGGTAATTTCCCTTGCTTAACTCGTTCTTGATTCAAAGGAAAATCTTTTAATTTTTCTACTACTAGCTGACTAAACTTATTTAAAACTTTAGCGGTAAAAATAGCTTCCGGCGTCTCATCTAACGGCCTGACTTCGTGGACTGGCACGCCAACCTTGTGAGGATCTTGATCAGAAATTTTTGGACTTAAGCCCGCGCCACGCATTAACAAACCAACGCGATGACCCAAGCTAGGATGCATTAAAAATTTTATTCCGTCAATTTCAATTTGACCAAAATAATCCACCAACTCTTTAGTTGATTCAATCCGACCGGCGCGCCGATCAATTACAATCTCATTCTCATCAATTGTTCCTACATTAGCGCGAAAAGCCACATCACCTTTTTGTACGTCCATACCCACCCCAGCACATTCATACGGCCCGCGGCCAGAATAATAGACATAAGGATCGTAACCAAAAATTGACAAATGCGCCGTATCGCTACCAGGACGCACGCCAATATCCACCGTGTGCATCATCCCCGAAATACCGTCCACCGCAATTTTATCCAAATTAGGGGTTTTGGCATATTCCAAAGGAGTTTGGTAACCCAGTTCTTTAATTGGCCGATCCGGTAAGCCATCACAAATAACAAAAATAACTTTTTGCATAACTACTTTTTCTAATAATTAACTTATTTATTCTAACAAAAAATCGCCAAAAAAGCGACTAGTAACAACTGCCAAAAATAGCAAAATTTTAGTTACAATTTACTGACCAAGTTTGGCCCGAACTTTTTTTACCAAATCTTCTAATTTCCAATCAGTTTTAACTAAATAATCAAAGGCCCCGCTTAACATAGCTGAGGCTACTTTTTCCGAACCGCTTAAATTTGTTAACACAATTACCGGCACCGTCTGACCCCAATCATCAGTTCGCAATTTTTTTAACATTGAAATACCATCTTCAATTGGCATTACAATATCTAACAAAATTAGATCCGGTCGTTCGTTTAAGGCCACTTTTAAACCTTCCTGCCCGTCCCCTGCTTGCACCACTTCAAAGCCTTCGGTTTTAAATTTGTCCACCATTGCCTGACGCAACGCTGGCTCATCATCCACGACTAGAATCTTTTTACTTTTAGGCATAAATCCTTAAAAAACAGGGTTTTAATAATTATCCACTGTTTATATTATAACAAAAATATCAAAAAACCGCCAAATGGCTAATTCTATATTTTATTAAATATTCCAGCATTTATTATATTACCTTTAATTTGACCTGCTTGTTTAAGTTTTTTAGCTTGAGCTAATAAGAGTGCATTACCTCCTATGACTATATCACCGCCGACCTGCAAATTATCTGGCAAAACTTGTAACTTAGGGCAACTACTAATATTTAACTTACCCTCCACCTGTAAACAGTCTGGCAAAACTTGCAAATTAGGGCAATCAAAAAAACTTAAATCACCTTTAACATGCAATCTATGCGGCAAAACTTCTAGTTTATTATAACCAGAAAAATAAAGACCTTGATCAGCCATAATCTCTCCGGTTGCATCATCTATATATAATATATGGCTGGTATAATTCAAGCCAGGACCTTGCTTCGCCCAAGCTTCTAACATTTCTTGGGTCCAACCACATTTTTTATCTAACTCTTCTAGTCTAACAGAAACCTCCTGCTTCAACTGACGACAATTAGTTAAGCCTCTAGTCTGTTTAACCAAAACTAATTCTGACTCTAAATTTTTAGCTAAAGTTTTGAGCTGGGTTAGTTTTTCTGTTAATTCTTGACAGCGTTGGGGCATAATTTTTAGTATAATATTATTTCTCCTTTTATTTTCCCCTCTTTTTTTAGTTTATATGCCTGAGTCAATAGTGGAGAATTTTTATCTATGCGTAAATCAGAACCAATCTGCAAATTATCTGATAACGAACTAAGATTAGTACAACCCCTAACATCCAATTCACCACCCACTTGTAAGTTATCTGGTAGAGCCCCAAGACCGGTACAATTTTTAAGCCAAAAATCGGCCTTAATGCGCAACTTATCTGGTAAAATTTTAATATTAACATAATCATTAAGCACTAAGCTACGATCAAAAAAAATCTCTCCAGTGTAATTACGAATTGCCGCTGTATTCATAATATACTGAGCCATATTTAAACCAAAGTTTTGCTGAGTCCAAGCTTTTAACATTTCATGGTTCCAACCAGATTCTCTATCTAATTTTTCTAGTCTAACGGCAATTTCCTGTTTCAACTGACGACAATTCGTTAAGTCTCTGGTTTGTTTAACCAAAATCAATTCTGACCCTAAATCTTTAGCTATGGCCTTAATTTGTTCTAATTGCTGAGTTAATTTTTGACAGCGTTGAGGCATAATAAAAGATATAACCCTTAAATGATTATATCTTAACATAATTTAAATAAAATAAAAAACCCTTCTAAACAACCGAAAATCGCCTTTGAGGCAATTAGATAATGTGGGGCGTGCCCCGCTTCGCGGGACGACCGTGGCTTAAAAAGTCTGTGAGAGTGTATATGGGTGGGGCGTGCTGGGATCGAACCAGCGACCATCAGCTTAAAAGGCTGCTGCTCTACCAACTGAGCTAACGCCCCAGATTGTTAATTAAATTTTTTATAAACTCCCTACCCCGATAACTTTTTAATTGTTTTTCTCTAATTATTGAGGTGGCGCGATCCGAGCACTCTTCTTTGTATATTAATTCCCAAGGTCCTTTGTTTTTACTAGTAAATGAAGATTTTTTATTAGGCGCTAAACCATTGTGTCTATTTAACTTTTTTTTCTAAATCCTCAGTATACCCTGTATAAATTCTAGTAGTAACTTTGCTTTTTATAACATAAACACAACATGGCATATGCTGTGTTACAATCATTAGCTTAAAAGTCCACCAGCTGGCGGGTAACGCCCCCAGATTTATACCAGAAAATTATAATACAAAAATTTAAAAAAAGCAAGGGATTTAAGCTTTTTACCCGATCAACCGGCTGAGTGCATAATTTGTGCAAGAATAGGGACTTGCT
Source organism: Candidatus Buchananbacteria bacterium (assembly GCA_041665005.1). Lineage (GTDB taxonomy): Bacteria > Patescibacteriota > Patescibacteriia > 2-01-FULL-39-33 > JBAYJR01 > JBAYJR01. Next base: position 99,121 of record JBAYJR010000002.1, on the reverse strand, counting down.
TTATTACCCCAGTATAAGATAAGATATAGACACAATTAAACCTAAAACTAATGGTTACCGACGCAGAATTATTGGCCAAGACTCCTCCACACAACCTAGAAGCTGAGCAAGCAGTACTGGGTGGTTTGTTAATTGATAAAGATGCAATTATTAAAGTGGCAGACGTGGTTCGAGCGGAAGATTTTTACCGCGATGCTCATCGGCTCATTTTTGAAACTATTTTAGAATTATACGAAAGACGAGAAACTATTGATGTGGTTAGCTTAAGTAACCGTTTACAAGAAAAAGGCCTGTTGGAACAAGTCGGCGGTAAAACCGCCTTAATGACTTTGGCCAACTTAGTGCCTTCGGCCATGGCCATCACCTCTTATGCCCAAATTGTACAACGCAAAGCCACTTTACGCCGTTTACGACAAACCTCTTTAGAAATTGGCGAACTGAGCTACCACGAAGAAGATGATATTACTAATTTACTAGACAAAGCCGAACAAAAATTATTTGGCGTTTCTCAAAAATATCTTAAACAAAATTTTGTTTCCATTCATGATATTTTAAGCGAAGCCTTTGAAAGAATTGACGAATTACATCGCGATAAAGGCAAAATGCGTGGTATCCCTACCGATTTTTATGATCTAGATAATATCTTAGCCGGTTTACAAAAATCTGACTTAGTAGTTTTGGCGGCCCGACCTTCGGTTGGTAAAACCTCTTTAGCTTTAGACATCGCCCGCAATGTTGCCACCAAACACAAAATCCCAACCGGTATTTTTAGTTTAGAAATGTCCAAAGAACAATTAGTCGACCGTCTACTTTGTGCCGAAGCCGGCGTAGGTTTGTGGAAAATGCGCACTGGCAAACTATCTGATTCCGAAGATGATTTTCCTCGTATTGGGCACGCCATGGCGATTTTATCCGAAGCCCCAATTTATATTGACGACTCGGCCACAGCTAATGTAATGGAAATACGCACTAAGGCCCGCAAAATGCAAACTGAACATGGTTTGGGTTTATTAATTATTGACTATCTCCAATTAATGGAAGGCCGGAGCCATAGCGAAGGCCGGGTTCAAGAAATTTCCGAAATCACCAGATCACTAAAAGCCATTGCTCGTGAATTAAACATTCCGGTTATTGCTTTATCACAGTTATCTCGGGCCGTAGAACAACAAACCGGACCATCAATTCCTCGCTTAGGCCATTTAAGAGAATCTGGCTCTATTGAACAGGATGCCGATGTAGTGATGTTTATCTACCGTAAATTTATGGATAAACGTTATCAACCCAACGAACTAAAACCTGACGAAAGAAATATTGCCGAAATCCACATTGCCAAACATCGCAACGGCCCAACCGGAGTTATTCAACTATACTTTGATGAGGAAAAAGTTAGCTTCCGTAATTTAAACAAAGATGAAAATGTTCCTCTGATTGAACTTTAGACAAATTTAAAAGGATTGCTAATTTATCAGCAATCCTTTTTTAAAAAGGCGAAAAATTCAATTTTTGATGTAAGGCTTCTTTCGCCAAAACATCAACCCTCTTGTGTAGGTTGCTAAAGTGATGATTTCCCGTAGGATAATCCTCATTAGCAATCATTACTTCTACCTTTGTTCTTTTAACTTCCTCTTGTAGTCGTAAGGCTAGCGGATAACTTTTAGCTGATAAAAAATTAATTCCCTTTAGATCACTTATCTCATTACTAGCTTGATCAACCACCTCTTTAACCACTAAACAATCAACAATCAGCAAAATTTCAGTGGCCTGAAACTTTTGCAAAGAACTTAGAGCAACCAAGGCGATTTCTAATTCCATCTCACAAGAAGATAAAATATTTTCTTTAAAAATTAAAAGATTAGGTAAACAACTTTTTTTGACTGGATAATATTCTTCACAAAAAATCGCTGCTCCCCCGCCGTGGCGCAAAACCGCATTATAACTGCCATCACAGCAAATTATAATTTTTGGCATTCCCTTCACCTCCTTTTTATTTAAGGTTTTTTTTGCTAAACTATATAAGATAAGCTTAACTACATATATAGCACAAAACTTAATTTTTGTCAAAATGGCCCTACCTAATTCTATTCAAAATTTAATTGGACACTTTAACCAATTACCTGGCATTGGCCGTAAAACCGCCGAAAGATTGGTCTTTTTTCTATTAACTCAATCTAAAGCCGACTTAGCGGCTTTTGCTAAGGATTTAGCCAATTTGAGTGACAAGGCTATGCTATGCCAAACCTGCTTTAATTATGCCGAAAGTAACCCTTGCGAAATCTGCAAAGACCCCCGCCGCGACCAAACCACTATTGCCGTTGTCGCTAAACCCCAAGATATTGCGGTTTTAGAATCTACCAATGAATACAAAGGATTATATCACGTCTTAGGTGGCGCTCTTAACAACCTAGAAGGCCGCTTACCAGAAAATTTAAAAATAAACGAACTACTGAATCGTTTAAAAACTAAACCGATTAAAGAAATTATTTTAGCCCTAAATCCCGATTTAGAAGGAGAAACTACCATGCTATACCTAGCAAAAGTTATACCAACCGACAAGGTTAAAACTACGCGCTTGGCCCGGGGCTTGCCAATGGGTTCAGATATTGAATACGCCGACCAAACTACCTTAAGTAATGCCCTAAAAGGACGTCGCGAATTAAAAAATAATTAACAATTTCTAGTTACCAAAATAAAAATCCGCCAACCGGCGGATTTTTTTATTTATATTTTACCAATTTTAATTTGGGTTTGGCGCTGACGATGGCCTTGTTTCTTGCGATAGCGCACCTTGGGTTTGTATTTAATAATTACTACTTTGTCAGCTTTTTGTTGCTCAATAATCGTCGCTTTGATTTTAGTAGCCAAAATTGGCTTGCCTAATTCTAAATTGTCGCCTTCACCAATTAACAAAGCTGGCAAATCCACTACTTCACCAACCTTGGCTAAAAGCTTTTCTACCACCAATAATTGCCCTTCTTGGACAATATATTGCTTGCCACCGGTTTTTATTACTGCTAATTTCATATTTGGCTAAAAATTAAATTAATCAAAAGTGTAAACATAATAGCATATTACTTAGAGGCTGTCAATCTTTTATTTTAAAATTACCAAATCCCCAATTTTTATTTGATTAGTTGCCACCCAACCGGCTGGTACCTCAATCACCCAATTTACCAGCACCCCAGGACGATAAATTGCTAAATTTTTATCCATTAGACCTACTGGGGGTGGTTCGATATTTTGAGCCAATTCCACCACAACACCATCCGCCACCCAAATAAAATCTAAAGCAAACTTCATGTCTTTCATCCAAAAACCGGGTAAAACTTTAGTGGGATACCAAAATAACATTCCTTGATTTGGTGCCAAAAAATCTCGGCCAGACAAGCCTTGTTGTTGCTCGGCCTCAGTTTTAGCGATTTCTACCGCCAAAATATGATTACCAATCTTTACCTTAGTTAAATTACTCTTAAAACCAAAAAATCTAGCGCCAACAATAATTAGCACCAAACCAATAATTACTAAAAAAACTATTTTTTTTCTTGGACTAATAAATCGGACTGTCTCTGGGTCCATATTTCAATAATCAAAACTACCAAAATTAAAAATAACAAAGAAAAAATCTTAGCTGGTCGGGGCAGTACCAAAGCACTGTAGCCAAAAGCTAGCGAAATAAAATAAAAAAAACCCGCCACTTTTTGCTGAGACCAACCCAAGGCCAATAACCGATGACCCAAGTGACGGCGATCCCCTAAAAATGGTGACTGCCCAGCCTTAATTCTTTGAATAATAACCCAAATCATATCAATCACCAACAAACCCATTACTAACAAAGTTGTAGTAATTTTTGAGCCTGCTAAGATAGCTAAACAACCTAATAAGAAACCTGACAGCAAGCTACCACTTTCACCTAAAAATATTTTGGCCGGATGCCAATTAAAAATTAAAAAACCAGCAAAACTGCCCGCTAAGATTACAGCCAAAGTAGCCAAAGTCGGTTGATTCAAATCTGGCCTTAAGGACATAACCGAAATTACTACCGCGCTGATAACGGTAACTCCCGAAAGTAAGCCATCAGAACAATCAAGCAACTTGGCAGAATACATTAAACCAAGCAGCCAGGTAAAAGTTAATAAATCCACCCAAACCGAAAGATAATAAGGCCAACCAAAAAAATTAAATAACAAAATACGCCAACTATCCAAAAACCAAGCTTGACCAAAAGGATTGGAAATATATTTAATGCCTAAGCCACAAATAATTACCACCAGGGCCGCTAAAATTGGAAATAAAATTTGGTGTTTAGGTTTAAAATTATACTTATCATCTAAAAAGCCACCAATTACTATAATTAAAGCCCCCAATAAGATACCGAATAAATACTTGGGTAAAATAGCACCATCGAAAAAATTACCCAACCACATGATGCTAAAAAAAGAACCAAAAGCATAGGTCAAATAAATCGCTAAACCACCCAACAAAGGCGTGGGCTTTTTATGAATTTTACGTACCGCAGAATTTGGGTAATCTAAAATTTGCCACCGCCAGGCTAAATTAATAACCAGCTTGGTAAAAATTAGACTCAAAACTAAACAAATAATAAAAATTAAAAACAAGAACATGGTTTTATAATTGCTGAGCTTTTTTAATCTCCACCGCCCCCCCCGCATCCAAAACAACCACGTCACGCCGGGCTAATTTATTACCTAACAAATAATTAGCCAGCACGTCATCAACTCTTTCGTTCAATACTCGTCGCAACGGTCTAGCCCCATAAACTGGATCAAACCCATATTGTGCTAATTCCTGCACGGCGCTGTCAGTAAATTCTAAAGCCACTCCTTTGCCCTGCAGCCGCTTAGCAATTTGTTTAAGTAACAACTTAGTAATACTAACCACATCTGGCAAAGTTAATGGTTTAAAGACCACCACACTATCAAACCGATTAATTAATTCTGGCCGGAAATACTTTTTTAATTCCTGCTCTAATAAAATTCTTTTAATTTCCGCTAAACCCAACCCTTGTTGAATATTATCTTGAATTGTTTGCGTCCCGGCATTAGAGGTAGCAATTAAAATAACATTAGTAAAATCAATGGTCCGACCTAAGCCGTCAGTTAGTCGACCATCATCCATTACTTGTAAAAATAAATTTAAAATTTCCGGATGTGCTTTTTCAAATTCATCCAACAAAACTACGTTGTACGGGTTTTTACGCACCCCTTCGGTTAAATAACCACCCGTCATTTCGCCATTAATTCCCGCCACACCAATTAAATTATGGATACTGTCTTGATTTTGATATTCGGACATATCTAACCGTTGCATTTGTCCTTCACCGCCAAAATAAACTTCGGCAATCGTTTTTGCTAATTCGGTTTTACCAACACCAGTTGGCCCTAAAAATAAAAAATTAGCAATCGGTCGCTTAACATCACGTAACTCGGCTCGAGCGCGCCGCAAAGCGTTAGCCACCGCCTTAACCGCCTCTTCTTGGCCAATCAATCGCTCATGAATAATTTCTTCCAGCCGTAATAATTTATTACTTTCTTCAACCGTTACCTCTGTCACTTTAATTTTAGTTTTTTCAGAAATTAATACCGCCACATCTTGCCCAGTAATCAACGCATTAGTGCCCCTCTGTTTGTGAACATAGCTAGCTACTTCTTCTAATAACAACACCGCCTTTTGTGGCAAATACCGATCATGAATATAACGCGTGGACAATTTAACTGCTTCTACGACGGCTTCATAAGAAAAGAAAACCCCTTCTTTGCCTTCAATTAGCGGCGTCTTAGCTTCAATAATTTGAATGGCCGCATTTTCTTGCGGTTCTAAAATTTCCACTTTGTTTAAAAAATTACCAAGCGCGCCGTGAGGTTCAATATAGCGACTGTATTCTTGCGGCGTGGCCGAGGCTAGACAAAAAGTATGTAGCTGTTTTAAAGTTGAAACCAAAGTCGCGGCCAAATCTATACTTTCACGACCACCGGAAGTAATACCAATCATACCGTGAATATCTTTAATATATAAAATAATATTTCCCGAAATGGCCATTTCTTGCAAAGCCATTAATAATCTTTCTTGCGCTTCGGCCGGAGTCGCTCCGGCCACCAAACGCGCTACACTTAAACTTACTAAACGCTTATCGTGCAAAACTTCAGGCACTTCTTCTAGTACCGTTTTTTGTGCTAAACCTTCAATAATTGTAGTTTTACCGACCCCAGGGTTACCAACCAAAATTACACTTTTTTGACCAGACTCAATTAACCGAAAAATAGCTGCCGCTTCCTCCTGACGGTCAATACAAGGCTCTAAATAGCCCGACTGAGCTAATAACGTCAAATCTTGACCGTAGCTGTCTAAAATAGGGGTAGCAATCGCCGTCATCGCCCGATTCATCTTAGAATGAGGCTTTAAACGACTACGTCCTTTAAAGTGCTGCCAATTTTCCCAAAGTTGTTTTTGCACTCTAGACCACAAAACCACATTTTTTAATTTATCCTGATCAACCTTCAATGAATATAATACTTCCTTAGCCAGATTATCCTCTAACACCGAGGCCACCAATAACTCCGTTGGGCCAATTCTTTTTTTACGATTTTCCCAAGCATTGAAATAAGCTAATAAAATAATCTTCTTTAGTTCCACAGAAATTACTGGGCGTAATGAACCTTGTTTAGCTACCTGCAAGAGGGCGCTGGTTAATTTTTCTTTTAATTCTTTGAAACCAATTCCTAGTCTACCAAAAATATTACCAATCCGATTAACAGAAATTAAGGCGATTAATAGATGCAAACCATTAACTTCTGAATGCTGAAATTTTTCGGCCAACTTAAAACTTTTATCTAACACCTGGCTAGCTTCAAAATTTAAAGAACTACTGGCTTCTATTTGATTTTTTTTAGGTAGCAAGTTTAAATTTTCCCAAGTAAAAGTAAAATTAACCGGTAAAAGTTCTTTGTGGTAGCTCCGATTAATCACCGGGCGATAACTAGTCAATTGTTTTTCAAAACGATAATAAATATAACCGTCAACCAATAAAGAAAGCCAAAACAAAGTTAACAAATAGCTTGGCCGATTAAAAGCTAGCCATAAACCCAAACCCGCCTGCCAAGCCTGATATAAATAAATCGCCAAACAAACAATACCCACTACCGAAAGAATGACCAGAAAAAAATTAATAATGTTACGTAAAATATTTTCAATTTTATTTAAAATAATAGTAAAAACATTTAAAGTCTTATCCCAATAAATAAACCTGCCTTCTAGCCACAGCCCCAAACCATGACCAGAGCAAGTTTGACAAATCTGGTCAGAAACCAAACCAGACCCCTGGCAAGAAGCACAAACAATTAATGGTTTTTGACTATTTACTTCTTCAACCATATAACTTAATTATATTCCAAAATAATTCATCAATCGTTGGCCACGACAAACCCAGACTTAGTCCAATTTGATAAACTATAAAAATTGGCAAAACCAACCAAATAATTAGCCATGACCAAATGAAAATAAACCAAATAAAAAACGCGAAAGCGCGAAAAATAATTTGCACTACTCGCATAAAAAAACTAATCAATCTCCCCTGCCAATCGTACTGAGCAAACATTGGCTTAAATAAATTATTCAACCAAATTGACAGACCAATAATATCATTGGCTTCATCGGTATTTCTTAAACATTGCGTCCAGGCCTGCTTAACCCCAGTAGAATACCACCAGACAGGAAAAAACAAGACTTCGCCGATTAATTCAACAAAGACGTAACTAAAGGCCTGAACAAAGAAATTTTTTGTCATAAACCTGGTTTTATTATAACATAATTCTTCTAAAAACTAAAAAGAGGTGCCAAGTTGACACCTCTAGCAAATCACGACTTTAAGGCTTATTAATATTATCCTGATAAAGTCTGGTTTCTTGCCAAGCCAAACCATTAATCGCTTTTATCGGGTCAATGGTGGTGCCGGGGTATTTAATATTTTGAGCAATCGCCTTAATAGAGTACCCCCCATAAACGTAAGCATTAATCTGATCTTGCCAATTAACCACCGAATTATAAGTTTTAAGGTCTAAAATTTTTTTTAATTCAGTTTTTAAATTATTACCTTGAGCAATTTCTACTTTTAGATCTAACAACCGCGGACGGTTAAACACGTATAAATCTCTAATAAAAAAGTCTCCCGCCTTAGTTGGGTCAAAACCCCACAACACCTCAGTAAAATCAGAAAAACCATCACCGTCAGTATCGGTCTTTTTGGGATCCGTTTGATATTTAATTTCGTCGGCGTCACTTAAGCCATCGCCATCCGCATCACTAGGTTTAGCGGCCGCTTCTTCTAACGCCGGGGTCGCTCCAGGTGTATTTTTATAATATTCACCAATATAAATTACATTATTAGTTTTTTGATCAACTACTTTTAGGGTAACCACTAAAACTTGTTGTTCTTTAATCTCTAAATCAAACTTAGTAGAATTCTGTCCATAAATTATGGCATATCTACCGGCCGGCAAATAGATATCGTTATAGCCAGAATTGCCAGTATTGCGATCAACAATTTTTTTATCCGTTAACAAATTACCTTTAATATCTAATTTCTGAGTGTAAACACTAAAATTAATATTTTTGGCCACTAATTTATTACCAATCGTAGTAATAACCCGCAGCGAACTCAAAATCGGCCGAAATTCTAAACCTTCATTTTCTTTAAGCGTCTTATTCCAAAAAAAGAAATCTTGGCCGCCGTAACCGATAACTTTAATCGCATAAGTTCCGGGTGGAATATACAAATCTACCTGACCTTTATCACCAGTATTAGCGGCTACCAATTTTTTCCCCAGAATTTTTTCACCCGCGGCATCAATTTTTTGTTCCCACACTTCCACCGCTTGGCCGGTAATTAATTTGCCCAGCACGTCTTTAATAGTAATACGCCAAGTACTGAGTTTATATTCAATATTACTAAAAGTTCCCTCGTTAATAACATTATCCCAAAAAAGATAGGTTTGCCCGCCGCTGCCATAAAAACGCAAAGCGTAAGTACCTGAAGACACCAAAACTTCTTTCCGGCCATAATTATCGGTGCTATAAGTGCCTACCACCTTATCTAAATAAGGTTGACCATCAACATTAAACTTTTGCACAATAATATCAAACTTGGCTTTGGGCATTAAAGTGCCAAAACCGTCTCTTACTACCACGGCAAAATCGCTTAAGCGATAAGTCAATTCTTTTTGTTCTTTTTCCGCCAACACAATGTCCGGTTTATAATAATAGCCCGTACTGATAGGAATTTCTAAAATATAAATACCAGGTGCGGGATAAGTTTTAACCGCCCCAAAATTACCGGTGGTAACACTACCAAAAAGCTTATCTTTATACGGCTGACCGTTAATGTCTCGTTTTTGAGTATAAATATTAAATTTAAAATTAACTTTAGCCTGATTATCTTCATCGCGTAAAATAAAATTAATGGAAGTTAATTTCGCTTCATAATAATTAACCGAGCCACCAGACAATCCAATATCCCAAAAATAGAACGCTCCGTCAGTAGCATTTAAAGTCCAAACCTTAATCACATAAGGCCCGGGATTATTTTTGACATTAATTTTAAAAACCGCTTCACCGGAATCACCAATCTTGGTCGAACCCAAACTGGTACCTACATAACGCTGACCGCTAGCATCATAGGCCATACGATAAATAGCACAACTGGCAATATTTTTAAGTAAATTAGTAGAATAATCACGAGCCGTGACCCGTAATTCTGCAATATCCGGGGTATAAGCGGCCTGCGCGAAATTTGGCAATATTAAGCCGGCTAAGAGAAAAATTAACCAAAAATTTAGTTTACGCATAATAATTATTATAATAAGTATTTTACCTTAAATTGCTACTAAAAACAATCAAAACTTCCCCTGCTTGATTTCTTGCCGAATTTTAGCCATTAATGTTAAATAAAAATCTAAGTTATTAACCGTAGCCAACCTCATAGCCAACGGCTCTTTGGTTTTAAATAAATGATGTAAATAAGCTAGTGAATATTTTTTTAAAGTAGTCTGATTAATCGGTTTAAAATTATTAGCAAACTTAGCATTGGTAATATTAATGGTCTGATAAAACCCTTTACCTAATGCTGATTTGCGCCACAAATACAGCCGGCCGTGTCTGGCTTCCCGAGTGGGAATAACACAATCAAACATATCAATTCCCCGCTTGACGGCTTCAACTATTTGCTCCGGTAAACCCAAACCCATTAAATAGCGTGGCTTATCGGCTGGTAAAAAAGGCACCGTCCAGGTTAAGACTTGATACATTTTTTTGATTGGCTCACCAACCGCTAGACCACCCAAGGCGTAGCCGGCAAATTTTTGATCGGCTAAAAACTGGGCCGCGGCTTGACGTAAATCTTTATAAATTCCACCTTGCACAATCCCAAATAATTGCTGACGGGAATTTTTTTGATTGGCCGCTAAACACCGTAAAGCCCAACGTTCCGTAAGCGCTAACGACTTTTTAACATAGTCTTTAGTTGCCGGATAAGGCGGGCATTCATCTAAAGCCATCATGATATCCGAGCCAATCGCCTGTTGAATTTTTATGGCTAATTCCGGAGTTAAAAATTTTTGCTCACCAGTAGTTGGGTCTTTAAATTTAATCCCCGCCTCAGAAATTTTTCTAAGTTTAGTTAAAGAAAAAACCTGATAACCACCCGAATCAGTTAGAATTGGCCCCGGCCATTGCATAAAATTGTGCAACCCTTTGACCTTATTTAAAACTTTTAAACCTGGCCGGAGCCACAAATGGTAAGTATTGGACAAAATAATTTCCGCTCCCAAATCTTTAAGTTCCACAGGCATTAAATTCTTAACCGCTCCCTTGGTAGCAATCGGCATAAAAAATGGCGTAGAAATTTCGCCGTGCGTGGTCTTTAGGCGACCTAAACGCGCTAAAGATTTAGTTGAGGTTTTTAGTAATTTAAACATTATTTTTTATTTATTCTACAATCCCCTTGCCCGCCGCATTTACGTCATTCACCAAATCCGTTGTTACCGCCGGAGCAGTTAAATTAAGCTGAGCGCCGGTTTGTTTGTCAGTGGTAGTTAAACTGGACTCCGGAATTAAAGTCAATAATTTACCTCGTTGACTGGCCACTGGCGTGACACTGACGTTAAAAGTAGCACTTATTTTTCTAACTGTTTTTGGCAAACGATTAATGGACCAAGTGACTGAACGATTGCTGGCATTATAAACTAAACTGCCAGCCTCTAAATCAGTATGATTAGCCCAAGTAATCCCCGCCGGCAAAGTAATTACAAATTTCAAATCAGCTAATTCATGCAAAGAATTATTAATTTGCCAACCAATTTGATAAGTAGTAGTCTGGCCCGCTTTGGGTGGCAAAGGCCCCGAGCCCACAGCCGTACCATCGGCTGTAAAATAACGACCAACTGCCGAAATACTGGCATCAGAATTAACTTCTTCGGATAATTCTTGACTAACCACCGAATTAACACTACCGTCGGCCGACTTAAAACTTAATGTCGCCTGGCTCTTAACTCCAAAATTAGTCACCTTAGGGTCATTAATTACCGAATTATCCTTAACTTTAATAACCAATTTTAGGCTACTGCCCTGACCACCCGCCAAAGTGACTAAATTTTTTATTTCTTTAGAAGTCCAAGTAATGACATTGTCTGTAATTTTCCCTTGATTAGAATCTTTTAAAGAACTCCAGTCTAAAATTTGCGAATCCAACTTAAGGCTAAGTTCCAAGTTATCTAGCGCCGTCTGATTATTATTATTAAAACTAATAACGTAATTTAAAGTCTCACCAAAATTAATAACCTGATTCTGTGCTGAATTGTTTATCACCAAATCTAAAGAAACCTGATCTTTAACAACAGTCAAATCAATTACTTGCTCATCCAACACAAAATAATTATCGGCCGGCCCTTTAAGTTTTATCTGAGCTTTAAATTCTTGCGGTCCAATTAATTTACTGGCTTCATAGTTTCCTGAGATCTTAACTTCTCCTTCTTCTCCGGCTTTTAATTGTTTAATTAGCCACAAACCAGTCTGATCTTTTTCTGCTTCAACTGAAGCCTGTTTAAGCACATAAGCGGCTGGCGGAATTACTACCAGCTGTAAATCTTTTAAAGTTTCCGAGGAATTATTTTTAAATTTTAAACTATAAGCGGCGGGTTGTTCCGGTAAAATTTTATCCGAGCCAGACAAAACCAAACTGACCGCACCGACACCCACATTTAACTCCAAAACATTTTCCGCTTTAAAATCGGCATTAAAATTAGCCGGCCGAAATTTTAAACTGGCCGAAAGATTCTGAGTACTGTTTTTGTCGGCCCAAGTTATTCCCTTAAAATCTATTTTTTGACTCTGGCCGCTTTTTAAAACGGCAAACTTCCAAAAATTGGTTTGCGATTCACTAAAAGGTTCGGGCGTAGACGAAGCCAAAACAAAATTTTCCGGATAATTTAATTCTAAGTTTAGATTATAAATATCTACTTGTTCTTGATTGGTAATAATTAAGCTATAGTCCGTGGCTTGCCCGGGACTGATTACTAACGGACCGCTGATTTTGACGCTAACATTTTTGCCACTAAATTTTTCATTGCCGTTAGACCACCAAAAAAACATCAACCAAGAAATCGCCGTCAACACCGCTAAAATAATAACCGTCCAAACTAGAGAAGAAAACCACCAAGAGGTTTGTTTTTTTTCAATCTTAGATAAATCTGGCAATATCCCATTGCCGTCAGCATAAACCTGTTTAAGTCCTTCGTGAATTATCAAATCTTCTTCCGCCAAAATTTCCACCTGACGACTTTCAATTAATTTATTAATCGGTAATTCATTGTTTGTTTTTTTAGCCATACAAAATTTATTTAATTAGGCGCTAAAAAATTAATTGAGCTATAAAAATCTTGATTAATTACTGTTTGACCATTAATTTCTTGACCCAATACCGTTAAGCTGTCGGGATAATACCAATAGGGTTTTAATTGGCTAGGAAAAACTAATCGCGAAAAAAACTGATCTAGGCCACTGCCCGCTTGACGTTGCACTAACAGAGAATAATTAACTAAAGAAAAATCTGTTTGAAAAAACTCTTTTAAGCTACTAAACCAACCACTGCTTTGCTTTTGCGCTTGCAACTTAAACGGCAATAAATATTGCAAAATAATCTCTTGGCTTTGGCCTGGTTTTAACCTTAGCCAATTAGCAAAAACTGTTTTACCAAATTCTTGGTAAACCGCCGTGCCAGAGGCTGGATCAATTTGGGCATTTTTTTCGGCTTGTAAAAATTCCGAATCCTGCGTTTTAACCGTAGAAACTTCATACTCGCTGGCGGCTGGCGGGTTAAAGCCCTGAGCTAATAATAACTTAGCACCAGCGGGCACATAAATTCTAAGGTAGCTATTATTAGGATCTTTAGTAAAATGATCACCAAGTAACCCCTGATGTTGCCGTTTAATAATCAAAGTATTAATTACCGAATTATCCGGCAAAATTTTAGACTGTAATCTAATTTCTTGTTTAATAGCGTTATCCGTTTTACCGCCACCAATATTAGTATTGATCACCGCCAAATAATCTCCCGCCGTTGATTTTAGTTCTCCTCCCCAATTAGCTTCAATAATCTTGGCTTGCTCTAAATTATCACTAGCAAACAACATTAAATCTTTTTGGCTGAGCGCCTGTTGCAATAAAGCAATAATTTCTAAAAATTGTTCGGGCGAACTTTGAATAATTTTTTGAATCAACTGAGGCGTTAAATCAGAAATCATTTGTTTGGGTTTACCTCCCACCACAAATCTTTGCGCTTCCGAAGCGGTTTGCAAAACTTCCACTAAATTAGCCTGATTGATTACTTGGTCACCGCTTTGAATAGGCCCAATAATTCCTAGCAATTTCGCCACCATTTCTACATTAAAGGCCAAAAGATAATCAACCGAAGGTCCGCCACTTTTTTGGTAAAACCACAAAATATTTCGCGCCGAAGCTGGAAAATCCGGCCACCAATTTGCATCCCAAAAACTCCAAACCGGATTGATCATTTGCAAGGCCCGTGGCGCCGTAATATTTTTAGTCGCCCCACCTTTTAAGTCATAACTACCACCGGCTGGTACTTCTAATTTAACTACTTGTCCTTGCTTAACATCTACCAAAGCATAGCTACCAACAAAGCCTCCGGTGGCTCTTAGTTCATGATTATTTTGTAACAACACCAATACCCGACTGGGTTCGGTTTCGCCCAATAAATTTAAAATTATTTCTAAGGCCTGACTGGAACTTCTTAAATTAGTAATCAAACTTGGCAAAGTGTTATTCAATTGTTGCCAAGCCACTTGTTTATCGGCCGGAACATCTTTAACAGACACTTCATTCACCTGCTTTTGCGCCAAGCTAATTTTTGCCAAAGCCAACTGGGCGCTATTTTGCAAATAACGCAACTTAGCCGTTAATGGCAATTTGGCAGTACTACTAGCAGTAGTAGTTAAGGGATTTAAACCTTGACTTAAATATCGGCCAGCTTCGGCAATGCTTTGCCCAGCGGCTAAAATTTCCTGCCCCGAACGGATTTGATTGGCAAACGGCGCCCACTGCGCCAAAGCACCCACTATTCCTAAAGTTTGCTTTAATTGCTCCTGCGCTTGGCCAAAAGCCTGTTTAGCGTCATTAAATTTTTGATCCGCCAACGGTAAATTAAACTGCGAGGCCGCTTGACCGGCCGCCATTAATTGCTCCACCCCTTTGGTGCTAACTCCTAAAATTTGACCGCGACTAACTTGCAAGTTTTGATAATAACCAAAAAATAACAGCGGCGTTAAAATTAAAAAGCTTACCATTAAAAAAACCGTGACTCTTTTAAACGTATAAAAAACTGGCGCCAATTCGCCAAAGGCAATTCTTTGTTTAATATTTGGCCAGGTTAAAAGTTGATTTTGTCGCCAACCGACTTCACCAGCCTCATCTTCAATAATTAACGGTGTAACTAATTTTTCTTCGGCCACTGATTTAATATTCTTGGCGGGTTTTTCAGCGATCCATAGATTTTTTTCAGTCCAATTTGGCTTAGCGCTAGTTAAGTAAGAATTAACTTCTATGGCCGGAGAACTTTTTAAAGCCTGCTTGGTCCAATTCAACAACGGACTATTTTCCAAAAACCAAAAATTCAACCATTTACCGGTTTTTAATTCCGATTTTACTTCGGGAATTATTTTACTAATTAATAAAGATCTTTTTTGAGCGGTGGATAACTCTAACCACTTTTTTAAATTTAACAAGTGTGGTGAAGGAATTGGCTTTTTTTGCTTAACTTTAAACGTTATTTTTATTTCCTTAGGCAACGCCTTACCTGACCGACGAGGAGTTGCCGCTAAAACTTTAATTTTGTTAATTTTAGGCGGTTTAGCAAACTTTTTCTGAGTTCCCCCCAAATTTTTATTAGAAATAATCGGGGTAATTCCCAAATCAATGCCGTTTTTTGCCAATAAATGCAATAAATCTAAACTAGGATCAGCCAAACGTTTAACTTCGGCTGTTTTACCTTTAGTCGCCAAAATAACCTTCTTTGTCTTTAATTTTTTAGAAGGTTTAGTCCCCGAAAGATTGATTTTTTTGCTAGCCATTAACTTTATTCAATAAAAAAATTTTACCGAGGCATTTTTCTTGGCTGTGATTAACTTTAACTGGACATATTATAACATATTTAGCCAGACAACAACAAATATCAATTTAAACAAAAAAACAAGCTCCTCGCCTATTTTATATAATACTGCCAATTTGTCTTATTTTAGATAAAACAAATAAAAAAATTAATAAAATTAAGAAATACTCACCCCAAAACGGCCGGCAAAGTCGGGATTGGGATCGCCCGGAGCGCGCTGAACCAAACCGACCTCTGCAAGGCTACGGCTGAAACAGGCGTTCGGCACGCCGCCAGTTTCTTTAAAAAAAATACTAAGCAAGTAGCAAGCCTTACCCGAACCCTCATAATTATCAATCACCTGATTGGTTTGTTCTAAGTGGCCTAAGGCATAGGTTATCCAAGATTCTGGGGTTAAACCTTGTTCACCTTTATACTGAGGGTTGGTTTGGAGCTGTTTAAGATAGTTATTGGGTGATTGGTTAGCTTCTGGTTGCTGGCGATGATCGATGATTTTACCTTGGCCTTCGGGTGGAAGGTCGGGTAGGTCTTCAAGTAATAGGACTTGCCAGGCTTGGTTGGACAAAAGTTCTTGTTTGGTTTTACCTTGGTGAGTAGTTTTAGAGTATGCTTGGGGAAAATATACTAAATCTCCTGTGGTTTCGGCCTCTACAAATCCAGCCCAATCTTTAATAGGCTCTTCCGTAAGCATTAAGGGTTGATTTTTGGTGTCCAAGAGTTTGCCTTGTTGATGATGTTCGGTTAGGGCCTTGTCATAAGCCTTTATTAGAGAGCTAATTGGTAAGCCAAAGGGAACAAGAGCTAGTTTAACAAAACCTTGATTAATTTTGGTTTTAAAGAAATCTCTTTTTTCTAACATCATTTCTTTAATCTGTTCTAATGTAAGTATGGGATATTCCTTCTTATCAATTGCCTTAATACCTAGTTCGCCAGTTGAAATTTTCTTTAATAAGCCGGTCTTGATAAGAAGGTTTTTCTGGGATTCATATTGGGTTTCAAAATTTTCCCAATTTAATTCAGTATTTTCAAATGGCCAGAAAAGGTCTGAAAATTCTGCTAAGCCTTGCTCTAGTTTAATTTTAGTTTCTCTGATGAAAATAAGATTATCGGATTTTTTAGAGTCTAGACTTTTAATTTTAGTAAATTCCAAATCAAACTGTTGTTTGAGCTGTTTGAGGGAGGCTAGTTTGGAAGTAAGTTCGGGGCAAAGTTGGGGCATACAAATTTATTTAAAGAATACTCACCGCCGAACGGCTGGAAACGTTAGAATAAGAACCGGCGGCCGGATCATGTTGATCAAAAATAACCTGCGCAAGTTTACGGTAGAAATAGACATACGACACGTAGCCAAATTTTTTGAAACAAACGCTAAGCAGATAACAACCCTTACTCGAACCCTCATAATTATCAATTACTTGATTGGTTTGGGTTAAGTGGCTTAAGGCATAAATTAACCATGATTCTGGGGTTAGACCCTGTTCACCTTTATACTGAGGGTCGTTTTGGAGTTGTTTAAGATAATAATTAGGTGATTGGTTAGCTTCTTGTTGCTGGCGTTTAGCCTTGATTTTACTCCGACCTTCGGCTGGAAGATCGGGCAAGTCTTCAATTAGTAGGACTTGCCAGGCTTGGATGAGTAGAAGTTGTTTTTTGGTTTTACCTTGGTGAGTAGTTTTAGAGTATTCTTGGGGGAAATATACTAAGTCTCCTGTGGCTTCGGCCTCTGTATACCTAGCGCAACCAACAATAGACTCTTCCCCAAGCTCTAAGGGTTTATTTTTGGTGTCCAAGAGCTTGCCTTGCCGATAGTGTTCGTTTAGAGTGTCACCATAGGCCTTAATCAAGGAATCTAGAGGTAGGCCGAGTGGAACAAGGACTAACTTAACAAAGCCTTGTGGTATTTTAGTTTTTAAAAACTCTCGTTTCTCTAGCATCATTTCTTCAATCTGTTCTAAGGTGGGTATGGGATATTCTTTGTTATCAATTGCTTCAATGCCTAATCCGCCAGTGGTGAGGGTTTTTAGCAGGCCTGAGTTTAGGAGAAGGTTTTTCTGGAATTCATATTGGGCTTCAAAATTTTCAAAAGTTAATTCCGTATATTCTAACGGCCAAAGACTTTTTTGAAGTTCTTTAATTCCCTGCACTAATTTATTCTTAGCTTCTCTAACCAAGGCTAAATCCCCTGTCTTACCTGTTTGAGGTAGGCCAGATAATTCCAAATCGAACTCTTGTTTGAGTTGTTTGAGAGAGACTAGTTTGGTAGTGAGTTCGGGGCAAAGTTGGGGCATATAAATTTATTTAATCTACTTTATCACCATCCCATATTTTAATAGTGTGATCACCACTACCCGAAACAATGCGGCCATCAGGGAGGACTTGGAGGGTGTCTACCCATCTAGTATGCCCCTCGAGTGTTTGGGTGTTTTGATAGTCGTTTTGACTGTCTAGTTCCCAAATTTTAATGGTCTTATCACCACTACCTGAAACAATGCGACCATCGGTGAGGACTTGCAGAGTGTATACAGCATTAGTATGCCCCTCGAGTGTTTGGGTGTTTTGATAGTTGCCCTGGCTATCTGTTTGCCAGATTTTAATAGTACCATCAGCACTACCTGAAACAATGCGACCATCAGAGAAGGCTTGGAGGGTACGCACCTGATCGACATGTCCTTTGAGGGTTTGCGTATTTTTATAGTTACCTTGACTGTCTGGTTGCCAAATTTTAATAGTTCTATCATGACAACCCGAAACAATCCGGCCATCGGGTAGAACCTTCAAGGTGAGGACAGATTCAATCTTTCCTCTGAGGATTTGGGTGAGGGTTTGGGTGTTTTTATAGTTGCCTTGGCTGTCTGGTTTCCAAATTTTGATAGTGTTATCACCACTACCCGAAACAATAAGGCCATCAGGTAGGACTTGCAGGGCGGATACCCAATTAGTGTGTCCTTCGAGTGTTTGGGTGTTTTGATAGTTGCCCTGGCTATCTGTTTGCCAGATTTTAATAGTACCATCAGCACTACCTGAAACAATACGACCATCAGGGAGGGCTTGGAGAGTATCCACAAGATAAACATGTTCTTTAAGGGTTTGCGTATTTTGATAATTACCCTGACTATCTGGTTGCCAAATCTTAATAGTATTATCATGACTACCTGAAACAATGCGACTATCAGGGAGGACTTGGAGGGTCTGTACAGTATTAGTATGTCCTTCGAGAGTTTTAATTTCGTGATAATTTATTTTCTTTTCTACCGCAATCAATTCTCGAGAAGAATAAGCATAAAACTCTTGCCATTCAATTTGAGTGATTTGTTTCTGGAACTCTTGGAGGGTTTGATTTAGGTTGGCTTTAGCTTCTCTAACCAAAACTAAATCCCCTGTCTTGCCTGTTTGGGACAAGTTAGTCAATTCCAAATCAAACTCTGCTTTGAGTTGTTTGAGGGAGACTAACTTAATTGTGAGTTCGGGGCAAAGTTGGGGCATATAAGTTTATTATTCTAGCACTACTAAATCTTAAATTATAACTCATTATTTAGCAAGCAACTGATACAGTCTAAGTGTCTCTTGAGCGCAAGTTAACCAGCTATACCTGGCCGCTTGTATAAAGCCAAAATCAATTACTTTGGTTCTAAGTACTTGGTTACTGATTAATTCAGTAATTTTAGCGGCCATATCCACAGTATCCCGCGGATTAAAATAAACGGCGGCCGGGCCATAAACCTCGCGCAAAACTGGAATATCCGAACAAGCCACTGGCAAACCAACCAACATTGCGTCTAATCCCGGCAAACCAAACCCCTCAGCCAAAGTTGGAAAAATATAAGCGGAGGCCTGGCGATAAACCGCTAATAAATCTTGATCCCTAACATAACCAACAAACTTAACAAACTGTTCGGCGTTTTGTTGTTTAACTAATTTATTTATCCTTTGACTAAAAACACTACGACCGCAGACCAAAACTAACTGTTGACTAGTGGCAGTATAAACCGCCGGCCAAGCTTTAATTAATCTGGCTAAATTTTTATGCGGGTAAGGGTTCCCCGTATAAACACAAAACTTTGGCGGTAAATTATATTGGGCTAAATTACTAACTACTGACTTAAACTGGGTCAAAGTGGCCGCCTCGTAAGTAACCGAGATTTTATTAGCCGTAAACGGATAAAATTTAACTAACTCGGACTTTACTGACTGCGATGGCACTAAAATTAATTTAGCTAATTTACAAATTACTCTAAAAACTGCTAAATAACCAAACTGCTTTAGCCAATAAATACTCTGTTGGCGAGTAGTCATTTCTTTGCCCGTAAATTGATGTTTAATTAAATCATGTACCGTAACTAAATATTTACCAAAATAAAAAATTGGCACATTAATCGAAGTAAAATGCACCAAATCTGGTTTTAATCGCCCCAAAATAATCGGCAAAATTAATTGCTCTTTAAGAGAATAGGGTTTTAAATTACAAACTACTTTTTTAAAATTAGCCGGCAAATTAATTTCGGCCAGCACTTCTTGACGCAATAATAAAACATACTGATTAATTTGATCAATTTCGGCCAAGGCTAAAACAAATTGCTTAGTATAAACTCCCAAGCCAGTGTGTGTTGGCCCCCAAAAACGAGCATCAATTATGACTTTCATAATTATGACTGAATTTTTAGCTGATTAAACACGGCCAAAACTTCTTGGGCGGTTTTTGACCAAGGATAATTACCGGCAACTTGCTGGCCCCGTTTAGCTAAATCATTTTTTAAATTTTCATCACTCAAAACCTGTTGCATCGCTTCACTGATTTCAATAATATTATCGGGATTAACCAATAACGCCCCGGCACTAGCCACTTCGGACAAGGCGGAATTACTAGCGATAATTGTCGGCAAGCCACAAGCCATGGCTTCCAACGGCGGAAAACCAAAACCTTCATACCAGGAAGGATAAACAAACAAATCCGCTAAATTATACAACCAAACGCGTTCCTCGGGCTGAACGGAATTTAAATATCTGATTTCTTGGCGCAAGCGCGATTGTTTAATTAGATTAAAAACCGAACTTTGTAGCCAGCCTTGATTACCCACCAAAACCAGCTGGTGCGGAATATTGTATTTAATTTTAGCCCGTTGCCAGGCCAAAATTAGACTCTCCCAATTTTTCCGCGGCTCAATCGTACCCAAGCCTAAAATAAATTTTTCCGGCAATCGCCAATTAGTTCGTGCCAAAGCCAAAGCTTCCTGGTCCGTGATCTTTTTAAACGCTTGATCCAAGCCGGAATAAACCTTCACCACCTTGGTTTCGGGAATTTGATATATTTTAACCAAATCATTTTTAGTATTTTCCGAAACCGCTAAAATCTTTTGCGCCGTTTGGGCTAAGCGACGCGGATTAATTAAACGATGCCACCATAATATTTTTTGCGAAAAAAAGTAAGGAAATAATTCGTAAGATAAGTCATGAGCCGTTAAAACTACTGGTACCTTTTTACTAAAACACACAAAATCTAAATTAGGTAAAAAAAATAAATCAAATTTTATCGGTTCCGGATACAACAAATATCTTTGGGCAATCAATTGATCTAATTTGGGCCAGTTAAAAAGTTTTAATCCCAACATTAATAACCGATTAGGGTAACGAAACCCCACGTAATGAACGTTGGCCTGATTAAATGGCGGCAAACTTACCTGACTGTAAGAATTATAAAACAACCAATACTGATTTTTTTGATCTAACGCAAACAAGGCCGTTAACAGCTGATAAGTGTATTCCGCCACGCCATTGTAGCGACCACGAATTAAACATCTAATATCTACGCCAATGTTCATAAAGATTAATTACGAAATTCTTGCCAGCCATCGTTGACTACTTGTAAAAGTTGTTGCTGAAAATTAGCGACTGAAAATTTTTCCGCCTGATTTTTTATGGCCAACGGATTAAGATTTTCCGGTTTAAATCTAATCACTGCGTCAATAATTGCCTCCCAGCTTTGTTCATCAATAAACTGTCCGCTGACACCTGGTATAACCGTTTCTAAAGCACCACCGGCCGCATAAGCAATTACTGGCCGGCCGGCCGCCATCGCTTCCACCGCCGTAATACCAAAATCTTCTTCCTGCGGATGCAAAAAAGCCAAACACTCGCTATATAATTTAGTCAACTGTTGATAATCAACCTTGCCTAAAAATTCTATAT
Source organism: Candidatus Buchananbacteria bacterium (assembly GCA_041665005.1). GTDB lineage: Bacteria > Patescibacteriota > Patescibacteriia > 2-01-FULL-39-33 > JBAYJR01 > JBAYJR01. The sequence continues at coordinate 77,250 of JBAYJR010000002.1, read as the reverse complement.
TCTTTTTGGCCAATTTTTGTAGATTAGCTAGTTCCGGACCTTCACCAAAAATTTTTAAAGGTAAACCAATCCGCGAAAAAGCTTTAACGGCTAAATCATAACGCTTATAAGCCACCAAGCGGCCACCAATTAAAAAATAATTTCCTACCTTGGGGGCAATTTTAAAATTATTAGTTTCTACCGGCGGATGAATAATTTGCGACGGCCGATGATAATATTTAGCAATCCGTTTTTGTACCAAGGCGGAATTGGCCAAAAATTTATCCGGCCGTTGCGCGGCCATAAAATCCCATTGACGCAAACGACTAAGCACGGCCGGAATAGCCAATTTAACTAAGCGGTTATAATGCAATTCTTTAACGTAAGTATGGCGATCACTCCAAATATACCTAGTGGGGGTATGACAGTAACAAAGATGCAAAGTTTGTGGTCCGGTAATTATCCCTTTTGCAAAAGAAGAAGTGTCGGATAAAACCACATCATATTCTTCAAATTTTAAACTTTCCACCGCGGCGGGCATTAAAGTTAAATACCATTGATAATGTTTGGTAATCCCTGGCATTTGTTGCAACCAAGAAGTGCGAATATCTTGTTTAGCAAAAAAAGGGTCCGCTTTTTGCGGATTATAAAATAAAGTATAAGTAGGCGCGCCAACAAAGGTTTGTTGAATAATTTTTAAAACCCGTTCCGCTCCCCCATCTTGGGCTAAATGATCATGAACCAAAGCAATTTTCATAAATGATAACTAGTCAATTAGTGTTTATATTTTAGCAACTTTTAGCCCACTTGACAACAAATCAAAAAACTGCTAGTTTAATAACAAAAAGGAGGTGTTTAGCTAATGCAAATATCAACCAAAAACTCTAAAACTCTAGCAGCTATTGCACTAGTAGTAATAATTGTGATAATTCTGCTAGTATTCGGCGGTGTATATAACTATTTATATAAATCTCTATATATACCATTTGAAAAAAGTTTTGCCAAGGCAAGGGCAGCTGATACCAACCACGGCGTACGGAACCATTATGCAAAATCAAGTTTTTCCATCGTTACGATTAGTAACGAGCTGTTGCTACTAGAAGCAACGGAGTATACCAGCCTTGATTGTAGTAGCATTTCTTATCTGCCGGCCCTAAAGGAAGGCTTAGCAAAGATAAAGCAGGACTATGACATCATTGATGTTCTTACCCCGCTAAACGCAATGATTTTTAGCGGCAGTGCCACTAAGGCGCTAGTCGTAAAAGTTAAACCAAAAACCAAACCACCGAAGTAATTCGGTGGTTCTTTTATTCCGCTCGCCTTTTACGCAAAACTGCTAAGGGAGTTTTTACTAAAATAACTAAATCTTGCAGCCACGACCAATGTTCCATGTAATAAATATCTAAATTTACTTCCTGATTAAACGCTAAATCTGACCGACCCGAAACTTGGGCCAAACCGGTCATCCCCGGCTTAATATTTAACACTCTTTTTTGCCACTGATCATAACGCGCTACTTCTTCCACCTCATGAGGCCGGGGCCCGACTAAGCTCATTTGACCAATCAGCACCAAAAATAATTCTGCCAATTCGTCCAAACTAAACCGCCTAATAATTTTCCCCACTCGGGTAATCCGCGGATCATTTTTAAATTTAATGACTGGCGTGCCATTACGCAAATTTTGTTGTTGCAGCACAAATTCATCATCATACCGCAAGTGATGAGTATTGTGTTTCATGGAACGAAATTTAAAATAACGAAAAGTTTTGCCGTTTTGGCCAATCCGCTGATAAGCAAAAAAAACTGGACCAGCCGAATCTAATTTAATCGCCAAGGCTTCTAGCAACATAATCGGCGAAAAGATAATAATCAAAATAATTGCACCAATTAAATCAGACAATCTTTTAGCGACTCGGCCCCAACCATCCAACTTGGTTTTTTTTACTTCTACTACAGGAATACCGGCCAAAAAAGAAATCTCAATTTTGGGGGCTTGGGCGGCAAATAAATCAGCCACATATTTTAACGGTAAATGATGTTCGTAAGAAAAAGCATATAATTCCTGCAATTCGGTTTTGGCTAAATGTGGCGAGCCGGCTAAAATTTCATCAACCTTATCTTGCTGAATTAATTGTTGCAACTCTTGCTTAATGGTTGGACTAAAATCAATAAAAACCTTAACCACTACATAGCCTAATTTATAATTATTTTTAAAATACTGGGTCAAAACCTGGCTAGCTTTATCTTGACCAATAATTACAATCCGATGCACACCAATCCCCCGCCTCAATAATTGTTGTTGTAAATGCCTAATTAACCACCGGCCAAAGCCAATATAAATAATGGACAACAACCACACCGCTAACACAATAAAGCGCGAAGAAAAAAGTTCATGCCGCGCAAAATCAATTAAAATAACCACCAGTAAACCAGTGGTGCAGGCAAAAAATAACCGCCGAAATTCTTCTCGCCACGACCGCGTGGCGGCGATAACATAAAGTTTAGCTAAAGCAAAAATTATCAACCAGACCGCGGCCACTAACAGGCTATACCACAAATAAGTTTGCCAGGGCAATTTAAAAGTAACCGGCCGTAAACTGCTAGCATATTGGCCAAAGCGAATCCAATAGGCCGTTAAACTGGCCAACATGATCATTAACAAATCAACGGGTACCAAAATTGCGCCAAAAAATATTTCACTACGTTTCATGGTTGTTTTATTCTCTTACAAATTTACCATTTTTTTTAGAAAAAAACAAGCCATTATCTTGACTTTTTTTGTAAATTATGCTATGCTAAGTTTATCCAAGTAAACCAGGTGATTGCGGTGCGTGTTAAAGCGCATTGAGGAAAGTCCGAACACCGTTTTTCAATCTTAGGATTGGAATTCAGAGGTAATCGCTAACAGCGACCGGGAGCAAAGTTTATAGAAGTCCTGCAGACTTCTGCAAATTTCAAGCCCAGGGAAAGTGCAACAGAAAATATACCGCTTGAGTCCCTTGTGGACTAAATCCCACCGATGGTGGGACAAGTAAGGTTGAAATCGTGGGCCCGCCTATGCGCGGGATAAGCCAAGCTTCGGCTAGGCCAAAGTAAGAGCCCACGCGGGACTGTCAGTGATGACAGCCGTGGAAAACACCTACCCGGTGCAATGCCAAATAAGGTAGGCAGCATGACTCCAACAGCAATGTTGGGGCTAGAGAGATAATCACCCGCCTTTAATTAGGCTGACAGAATTCGGCTTATCGGTTTACTTGGATAATAAAAAAATCTACTTCAGTAGATTTTTTTAATTGCTAAAATACTAATAACTTAAAATTTAGGCGCTTTCGTCTAAAGCTTCATTAACCAACCGGTCTGCTTCTTTATTTTTTTCCCGGGGAATATGTTTAAAAGTAACTTTTTTAAAACCATGAATTAAGTTCCAAGCTTTAACGAACAATACTCCTAAATTTTTATCTTTAACTTTATAATTTAAATTTAATTGTTCCACCACTAATTCGCTGTCCAAAAAACATTCTAGCTCTTTCACTCCTAATTCTTGCGCCTTAGTTAAACCCAAAAGCACCGCCTGATATTCCGCTTGATTATTGGTGCCAACACCAATAAATTCTTTATAGCGAAAAATTGTTCCCCCTAATTCAATTACCACCCCAATCCCCGCTGGTCCAGGGTTGCCCCGGGCGCCTCCGTCCGTATACATGCTGGCTTTAGACATAATTATTTTTTATTAAGTTTATTTTAAACTAAATTACCAATCAACTTGTACGCGCCAGCTACCAAACACTTCTTGACCACGATGATCAATATAAAATTTCAGTGAGCCTTTTATAACTTCAGCCAAACCATCATAAAAGTAATCAGCCTTTACGTCGTATCTTTCAAAAAATACATCTTGGCCGGCATGATCAATATATAAATAACTACTACCATGCTTAACAGCAGCCAAGCCTTCCGAAAAATAACCAGCCATACCATATCTTGCTAGGCTTACTTCTTTTTCAGAATGATCAATAAAAAACCAACCCTTACCATAACTAGAAGTAACTGGAGCCAAACCTTCATGAAAACTCTCAACCCTCTCATAGCATTTGTTACTGATTTTTTTACCATCACGATCAACAATAAACCAAAGTCCATCTTTATTGGCCCAGGCCACTCCTTCAGAAAAACTTAAAGCACCATCATATTTTTCTGAGCCGACTTCCTGACCAGTCCGATCAATAATATACCATTTTTTCTGCTGATTTTTTACCCAAGCCAAGCCTTCGGAAAAACCCTTAGCCTCTACATATTCTCCAAAAACCCTTTTATCCTCACGATCAATAAAATAATAAGATGAACCATATTTAACACAAGCCAAACCTTCCGAAAAATCACTAGCCTCACTATATCCTTTTTGATTTATCACCTCTTCAATTTGATTAAGATAAAAATATTTGTTATCTATAATAATCCGAGCCAAACCATCATGAAAATCAGAGACAGCTTTATATTTTTCCCAGCTAAGTTTTTTACCGGTTTGGCTAATAAAAAACCATTCTCCATCCTTTTGAACCCTCGCCCAGCCATCATGAAAATTACCGACAAATTCAAAACCGTTTTCCTTGGCTATTTCTTTTCTTAGTTCTATATTATATGGATCTATTTTTGGTTCCAATTCTACCACCTTACTTTCAATTTGTTTTTTAAGCTCTCTAATTTTAGTCAAATCACGGCTAACCAAGGCCTCTTGATGAATCACATCAAATTCGGACTTTAAGTTTTTTAGTTCCTGAAGTAAATTAGTAAGTTCTTGGCAATTATGCTCAGTGTTTCGCATATATAAAAATTATTAAGCGTCAAATATTTTACGACCGCGCTGATCAATATAAAATTTGTTCTCGTAGCCTTTTCTTACCAAATACAAACCCTCGCCATAACTTTCGGCGCCATCATATTTATCCGAACCAATTTCTTCACCAAATTTATTAATCAAAAAGTTTTTATTATCCTTTCTGACCAAAGCTACGCCTTCAGAAAAATTTCCGGCATAATAATACCTAGTCGGACTAATTTTTTGGCCAATCTGGTTAATGTAGAACCATTCTTCCTTTTTATTGGTTTTAACCGCAGCTAAGCCTTCATGAAAATCACTGGCTCCGTCATATCCTTCACTATTTATCTCTTTGCCAGCGTGATCAATAAAATAGAATTTGCCATTTCTTTTGACTCGGGCCAAACCTTCAAAAAATCTAGTAGCATAGTCATACTTTGCCGGAATAACTTCTACTCCCGTAGAATCAATGAAAGAATACTTATAACCACCTGAATAATATTTTTTTACCGCAGCCAGGCCTTCAAAAAAATTATTAGCCTCTATATACTTTTCTTGATTTATCGCTTGACCAGCCCGATTAATAAAAAAATAGTCCATATTATTAGCACCCTCAGAAAAATTACCCACTCTAGCTAAATCTTCGTGAAAATTATCCACAAAGTCATACTTTTCTAAAAAAGCATTTTTACCGGTATGATCAATATAAAAATGATCATGATCTATAGCCACACAAGCCAATCCATTACTAAAACTATTAGCAGCATCAAATCTTTTTTTAAATACATCATTGCCATTTTGGTCAATATAAAACCATTTACTTCCTCTCCAAACACAAGCCAAGCCTTCGGAAAAATCACGAACATTATCATATTTTTCAGAATTAATTACCTGACCAGCACGATCAATAAAAAACCATCCTTTACTATAATTACTAGTAGTAACCCCAGCCAAACCTTCGGAAAACCGTCTAGCGTCATTATAAACCTCTGAACTAATTACTTTTCCAGCCCGGTTAGTATAAGAATATCCTCTATCAGAATATACTCTAGACTTTCTTGCTAGGGCCAAGCCTTCGGAAAAAATATCAACAAAATCAAAAAAATTTTTTTCAGCAATTTTTTTCCGCAATTCAATATCGTGAGGGTCGATCTTCATCTCTAACTTCTCTACCTTATCTTTAAGCACCACCTTTAATTCTCTAAGTTTAGTCAGGTCACGGCTGATTAAGGCTTCTTGATAGGCCAAATCAAACTCAGGCTTAAGGTTTTTTAGTTCCTGAAGTAAATTGGTAAGTTCTTGGCAATTGTGTTCAGTGTTTAGCATAAATAAAAATTATTCCGTGTCAAATATTTTGCGACCAGCATGATCAATGTAGTAGTATTCGTTGTTTTTTTGAACCAAAGCTAAGCCTTCAAAAAAATCTCCGGCGTCGTCGTATTTTTCCGAAATAGCCATTTTACCGGCACGGTCTATATAAAAGTATTCTCCATCTTTTTTAACTAAAGCCAGGCCTTCCGAAAAATCTCCAGCTTCATCATATTTTGCTGAGATAACGATTTTACCGGTACGGTCTATATAAAAGTGTTCTCCATCTTTTTTAACTCGAGCCAAACCGTCAAAAAAATCCCCGACTTCGTCGTATTTTTCCGAAATAATTGTTTTACCGGCGTGGTCGATACAAAAAAATTCTCTGTCTTTTTCAACCCAGGCTAGGCCTTCATGAAAAATTCCAGCAGCATCATATGTTTCCGAGTTAATTCTTTTACCAGTGCGGTTAATGTACACATAGGTATAGGTAGGCCTATGGGCAAGCTTTTTTGGCAAATTTTTTGCAACCGAGGCCAGACCTTCAGAAAAATCTTCAGCGTCGTCATATTTTTCTGAAATCGCTATTTTACCCTTTGGGTTGATGTAAAAGTATTTTCCGTTTTTTCCAATCCAAGCTAGGCCCTCATGAAAAGTTCCAGCATTACTATATGTTTCCGAGTTAGTTCTTTCGCCGGTACGGTCTATATAAAAATATTCGTGCTTTATATGTACCCAGGCTAGGCCTTCCGAAAAATCATCAGCACCATCATATTTTTCGGAATTAATTGCTTTACCGACTTGATTAACATAAAAATATTCTCCATCCTTTCTAACTTTAGCCCAACCATCATGAAAATTATTAACAAAGTCAAACCCGCTTTCTTCAGCTAGTTTTTTTCGTAGTTCAATGTTATAAGGGTCAAGTTTGGCCTCTAGTTCTTTTATTTTGCCTTCAATTTGCTTCTTGGACTCTCTAAGCTTAGTTAGGTCACGACTAACTAGGGCTTCTTGATAGGCCAAATCAAACTCAGGCTTAAGGTTTTTTAATGCCAAAAGTAAGTTAGTAAGTTCTTGGCAGTTGGTTTTTATATTTGGCATAGATAAAAATTACTCAGCGTCAAACATTTTTTGACCGCGATAATCAACATAAAAAGATTTTCCATCTTTTTTAACCCAGCCTAACCCCTGTTCTATAATTCTAAAAGAATCATATTTAGTTGGACTAATCTGCTCAAAAGCAGTATTAACAACAAGATATTTTCCGTTTTGGCTAACCCAAGCAAAACCCCGACAAAAATTTTCTACAGGTTTATATCCCCTTGAATCAATCTCCTGCCCAGCACAATCAATATAAAACCACTTATCATCTTTTTTAACTAAGGCGATTCCTGCCGAAAAACTATAGGCCTTATCGTATCTTTCTGGAATAGCCAATAGACCAGCTTTATTTATAAAAAAATATTTATTATTTTTTTTAACACAGGCCAAGCCTTCATGAAAAATTCCGGCGTCATCGTATCTTTCAGAAAATAAATCTTTACCAGTATAATCAATATAAAACCATTTTTTGTCTTCTTCGACAGCGGCCAAGCCTTCGGAAAAACTAAGGGCAGAATCATACATTTTTGAGCTAATTTTACGGCCGGCTCGATTAATAAAAAAATGTTTTTCGTCTTTAACAACCGCAGCTAGACCTTCGGAAAAATTACAAGCCGTCTGATATTTTTCAGCATTGATTTTCTGACCAGAAGAATTAACATAAAAATATTTTTCATCTTTTTTAACTACCGCGATATCCTCAAAATAATCATGCGCATTACCGCTTGTATTCTCCGGGTCCACCTCTTTACCAGCACGATCAATACAAAACCGCTTGTGACCTTTGGCAACTCTCGCCGAACCATTGTAAAAATTACTAACATATGTAAAACCATTCTCTTTGGCCAAGCGCCTTCTTAAGCCTATATTATAAGGATCCGTCTTTTCTTCTAATTTTGCAACCTCGCTATTAATTTCTACTAATTTAATCTTAAGCTGTTTTTTTAACTCTCTAGGTCTAGTCAAATCATGACTAACCAAGGCCTCTTGATAGGCCACAGTAAATTCTGACTTAAGGTTTTTTAGTTCCAAAAGTATTTGAGCAAGTTTTAAACAATCATTTTCTATGTTTGGCATAAATTAAACTTACTTTTTAGCTACTAGCCAAAAAATCTACAATTTTTAATTGCAACTCCCGATTGCCATTCCATTCATTAACCCCCAACTCAAAAACCAAATCAACTTTATCCCCGACTTTAAAACCTGCCGCTTGCTTGGCTAAACTAAAACCAATGGTTTTATGGATTTTTTGACTACCGTGGCTAACCAACAATCGTAAATGTTTGTTATCTTTACCGATAGTCTGAAAACTTTCTATTTTTAAACCTCTAGCTAATAAAACTGGCTGAGGATTGGCGTAACCAAACGGCGCAAAACTAGAAATTTCTTCCCACAAAGCCCAATCAATTTTATCCAAACCTACTTCCATTTCCACTTCAATTACCGCCCGCATCTGTTCGGGTTTAATTTGTTTTTGAGTTAAGCTGTCCAATTTTGCAAAAAATTCTTCCAACTTAAATTTATCCGCTACCGTAAAACCCGCCGCCTGACTGTGGCCTCCGGCGTGCAATAATAATTCACTGCATTCTTGAATGGCTTGAATTAAATTAAAACCGGTAATACTGCGACCCGAACCAACATAATTTCCTTCGTGATTTTTACAGGCCACTAAACTGGGCCGATTATATTGATCTGACAACCGCCCAGCAATTAAACCTACCAAACCCAACGGCCAATCATCTTTAACCAACAACAAAATCCGCCGACTGTCATCCACCTCGCCAAGCATCGCCTTGGCCTCTTCCGCCATTTTATCAGTTAACTTTTGCCGTTCGCGATTAGTTTCTTCTAATTCTAAAGCTAATTTTTTTGCTTCGGCTAAATCTTTAGTAATCAACAAACGGTAAGCCGTGCTAGCGTGGTTTAACCGTCCAGCCGCGTTAAGCCGCGGACCAATTTGCCAAGCCACCGACCAAACCTCTAATTTTTTTAAATCATTGCCCATTAATTTAACCAATTCCTGCAAACCAAGCCGTTTACTTTTTTGCAGAACAATTGTGCCCCAACGCACCAAGGTGCGATTTTCTCCAACCAAAGGACACATATCGCTAATCGTAGCAATGGCTACTAAATCTAACAACCATTTTTCCCAACCTTTGGGTGGTAGTAAACTATCATTTTGTTCTTTTAAATATTTTAAAACCGCTTGGACTAATTTAAAAGCCACTCCAGCGCCGGACAAACCCTGATAAGGATATTTTTCGGTTTTAACATTAGGATTTAAAATGGCCAAAGCCCGCGGCAAATTTGGCGGAGGTTGATGATGATCTGTAATAATTACATCTACCCCCTGCGCTTGTAAAATATCCACTTCATTATTATTGGTAATACCACAATCAACGGTAATAACCAATTTAGCGCCAGCCGTGGCAATTCCTCTGACCGCTTCCTCATTTAAACCATAGCCTTCAATATCGCGATAAGGAATATAAACATCATTACTAATACCTAATTGATCCAACAAACTAATAATTACCGCACTGGCCGAAACACCGTCCGCGTCATAATCACCATAAACTACTACTTTTTCCTTTTTAGTTTTAGCCGCTAAAATACGTTTGACTGCTTTTAGGGCGTCGGCAAATAAAAAAGGATCATGTAAATCCTCCGTATAATCGGGATTTAAAAATTCTTCAATTTGTTCCGTGGTGACTAAGCCACGATTATATAATAACTGTAAAACCAAAGGTTGAATTTCGGGAAATTTCTCAACCACGTCAGCTGGAACCTTGGGCTTAATTTGCCAAATTTTTTGGGTCATACGGCAGTAATTTTATCACATCAAAAGCTTTTTGACAAAAATTAAAATAACGCCTAAAATACGGCCAAAGGAGGAATTAGCTAATGGAAGAATATCTACACCAAATACCCATAAAATACTGCGACCATGGGCATGCCAACGACTTTGAAGCCGACATTTGCCAAACTTGTCAGGAACCACTAAATTATGGCCACCGAGTTGATATAACCCAACTAACCAATGGCCAGCCGGTGGTTGTCAAAAAAATTATCCGTTTTATCGCTGACCGCCCTGAGATTATTTTAAGCTAAGGGCGGTTTTTAAAATAAGCTAGTTATGCTAAAATATAATTACTATGAATAGAAAAACCAATCGCATTCTTTGGATCATCGTTTCAGCCTTCGTGGCGATTATGATGGTTTTGTGGACTATTTATCCTTTGCTGGGCCAATAAAAAACCAAAAAAACACCCCCAGCTAAACTGGTGGCGTTTTTTTATTTAAGCTTAAAAATTTATTCCTTAATCCCTTTAGATTCCCGTTTAGCTTTGTTTAAATCCAAAACCTTCTTGCGAATCCGAATATTTTGTGGAGTTACCTCAACCAATTCTTCATCATTAATATATTCTAAAGCATCTTCTAAGTCCATAACGTGCGGGGTGTTTAAGGCTTCGGAAACACCATCACCCTTAGAACGCATGTTGGATAATTGTTTGGCCTTACAAACATTAACCCAAATATCTTCGGCCCGAGAATTTTGACCAATCACTTGGCCCTTATAAACCGAAACCGCCGAACCAATAAATAAAGTGCCACGATCCTGAATATTTACTAAACCATAGTTGTTAGAAATGCCGTCTTCAAATACGACTAACGAACCTTGTTCACGATCCTTCCAATTACCAGGGTCGGGCAAATAATCCAAAAAGATAAAATTCATAATACCCAAACCACGAGTGTCGGTTAAAAACTCTGAGCGATAACCAAACAATCCACGCGTGGGAATGTTAAACTCTAAGTGAGTAATATTACCGTCGCTGTGCATGTTTCTTAATTCTCCGCGCCGGCCACTTAATTTTTGAATAACAATTCCCGCAAAATCGTCGGTCACTTCAATAAAGACACTTTCAAATGGCACAATCTTCTTACCATTAACTTCTTTTTCAATCACCTGTGGCCGCGAAACTTGAAATTCAAAACCTTCACGACGCAATCTTTCAATCAAAATTGCCAAATGTAATTCACCCCGACCGGCCACTTCCCAGCCACCGGCTGGATTATCCACTACCTGCAAAGCCACGTCGGTTTCTAATTCTTTAAATAAACGTTCGCGAATTTGGCGGGAAGTAGAATATTGACCTTCGCGACCGGTAAACGGCGAATCATTAACTAAAAAATTCATTTTAACGGTTGGCTCATCAATATGTAATAATGGTAAAGCAATCGGATTTTGCACATCAGCCAAAGTTTCACCGACGGTTACTTCCGGAATACCGGCAATTGCCACAATGTCGCCCGCTTTAGCAAAAGGAGTTTCTTGCCGAGCTAAACCCGTAAAAGTCATTAACGAAATAATTCTAAATTTATTCATCTGACCCGAACGATTAATATGCATTACTTCCTGACCGGCTTTAATTTGACCATTGTAAATGCGACCAATGGCAATCCGACCCTTAAAATTATCACCCGCGACCGTATTAATCATTATTTGCAACGGCAAATCATCATCACCACTAGGTGGCGGTACTTCTTTAATAATCGTATCAAAAATTGGCGTCACATCTGTCATGTCCGCTAATTTTTCTTGCAAACCCGCCTTACCTTGTTTGGCGGCCGCATATAAAACCGGAAAATCTAAAGTTTTATCATCCGCCCCTAATTCCATAAACAATTCAAAAGTTTTGTCCAAGGCGTAGTGTGATCTAGCGTCCGGTTTATCAATTTTATTAATCACCACAATAATTCTTAATTTTTGCTGCAAAGCCTTTTTTAAAACAAACCGAGTCTGAGGCATGGGCCCTTCTTTGGCATCCACTAATAACAAACAGCCGTCGGCCATATTCAAGACCCGTTCTACTTCCCCACCAAAATCGGCGTGCCCGGGAGTATCAATAATATTAATTTTAATGCCATCATAAACCACCGAAGCATTTTTAGAAAAAATAGTAATACCGCGCTCGCGCTCCAAATCATTACTATCCATAATCAAATCAGAGCCTTGTAATTCTTTGGATAAGTAGGTTTTAGATTGACGCAACAAAGCATCCACCAGCGTAGTCTTGCCGTGGTCAACGTGAGCAATGATCGCAATGTTTCTAATGTTATTTAAGCTCATTTAAGTAAAATAAATAAAAAAGCGCACTTTGGCCGCTTTTGTGTCTTTCTTAAGCAAATACATTATAACAGAAATACAATAAATGTCAAGAGCAAATCAAATTAATACAAAAATAAAAACCCCAGTTAAACTTCCTGGGGGTTAAAGCAAATCATTCTGCCATTTTTTGGATCAATTGAACAAGTGGCAATTCCTTGCTCAACCGACATTTCCATGATTCTAATTGTTATCATAAAACTCGCAATGCGGTTAAATGCCCTGGACAAACTTTCCTGGGAACTGTCCTCTTTCAAAAACTTCTTAAGAGTTATTTTCAGCTCTTTGTCTTTAGCTAAATAGCTGGCCACTTCGCTAATCATATCCTTCTCGTACGAATTAATTTTGCCCGCGGCTAAAATAGCAAAACCGAAGAACGATGTTTGGGGACGATTAATTGAGCACCTGGTTAGCGAAACAACCAGCCTGACGCTCTCGGGTTTCGGTTTAATTATTTCTAACAATTCCTGAGAGATAACTTTTAAACTATCAAAGTTATCAACTAACTTAAATTGAATAAACAATTTAACCGCCGATTGAAAGTGCAACAATTGGATAAACTGCGGATATTTTGCCGGTTTTTTAATTTCCTGTTTTTTCATGACAACACCTCCTTTTTGTAGTTTTACCCATCTTATAACCTAGGTTGAAAAATGTCAAATAAAAAACCCCCAAATTAAATTACTTTTGGGGGTAGTCTAAGCTAATTCTCTGCGTGCCACTCTAAAATAATCAGGCCTTGATAATGAGCCAGATACGCCATAGCCATGGCCACTAAAATCTCGGCTAATTGCTCAAAGGACTCAGGCATCTTTTTGTCTCCCGTTAGACACTTTAACTCAAACTCCAAAGTTTTGTTTTTCTGCAAATAATCCTTTACCTTTTTAATGCGATCACTCGCATAATATTTTACTTTGGGTGTAGCAAAAATCACCACACTCTCAACAGAAGATCTGCTACGAGAAGTTTGAGCGATTACCATGTTGATAACCTTTTTGGTGCTCGTCTTAGACGGATTAATCTTTTTTTCCAGTTTTAAGGGAAGGCTCATTCTAACCCGATCAATTAACTTAACCTTCGCTAACACATCAAAGGCTTCATTCCAGGTTAACGGTGATCTGCATTGGGGACGATCGAAGACGATTACTTTTTTGGCTGCTAATTTTGTTCCTTCTACTATTTGTATCATCTTCTCACCAACAGCGATGTCTAGAACCTTTATCAAGGTTAGCATTTCTGCAATACGAGTTATAGACAAATTAAAACCCTCTCTACTGCTAACTTGGTCATCTTTCAAAAACTCTTTTAAAATACCTCTGTTCTTTCTGCTATTTTTTAGCCATTTTGATATTTTCAAAATTTCTTCTTTCCGAAAATATTCAACTCTGTCTAAATTCAAAATCAGAAAGTTTAGTACAGAAGTGCTTTCTCTAGCGAGTTGACACTGACCCAAAGAAAGTATTTTTTTAACGTTCCCAAGGTCCAGATCCCAATCAATGCTTTTTAACAAATTTTGAGATGAGATTTTTGAATAGCCCCGATCGGCCAGTTTAGATTTTGCAATAAACTGAATGATGGAATTAACACTTAAGTGCAATACACGTGGATTCATTTTTTGTTTGCTCACGGTAACACCTCCCTTTTTTTTAATTTCCCCTATCTTACAACCTGGGTTAAAAAATGTCAAAAAAATCCCGTAAATACTATTTTTACGGGAAAACTGACGAACTGCAAACTAACTATCACTTAAACGAATCTTTTATCAACCGCCATAAATCCTGGCAGAAGGTTGTTGGTCTTGCTACCGGGCAACTGTCGATGGTTTTAACACTACCAAAAGTCCCTTTGGCAAAAACCCAAATTGTTAGCACTCCGCCTGGAGTGTTTATTAAGCACCTCTTCATAATCACTGCCCTCCTTAAATTTATTGCCCTTAGTTTAAGCTATTTTAAATTTTTTAGCAAGCCGTTATCTTTTTAACACCGCCAAAAAACTTTCGGGTGGAATTTCTACCCGACCTTGTTGCATCATCTTTTTCTTACCTTTTTTCTGTTTTTCTAACAACTTAGCGCGGCGCGTCCAATCACCGCCATATAATTTAGCCGTCACATCTTTACGTAAAGCACTCAAATGCTCCGAGGCCACAATTTTACCGCCAATGGCCGCTTGAATTTTTACCAAAAATTGTTGCTTAGGCAAAGTTTCTTTCAAAGTTTCACAAATTTTTCGGCCAACACGAAAAGCCTCGTCTTCATAAACAATACTAGAAAGTGCTTCTACTTTATCTTCCGCCACCAAAATATCTAATTTAATTACTTCCGCTTTTTGATAACCAAAAAATTCATAATTCAATGAGGCATAGCCCGAAGAAACACTTTTTAGCTTATCATAAAAATCAACTAAAATTGCCGTCAAAGGAATTTGATAATGAACCAAAACCAAATCTTCAGCCAAATACTCAGTATTTAAATAAACTCCTCTTTTTTCTTGCGCCAACTGCATGACGCCACCTAAATAATCTTTAGGCGTAACTAAATCTAATTTCATCACCGGCTCTTCAATACTATTAATTACTCCCGGATCCGGCCAATGTAAGGGATTATAAATAATTTCTGGTTCCGGACGATTTTTTAAATAAATTTTATAGGCCACGCTAGGCGTGGTCACTACTAAATCTAAACCATATTCGCGCAACAATCTTTCTTGAAAAATTTCCAAATGCAATAAACCCAAAAATCCGCAACGAAAGCCAAACCCCAAGGCTTGCGAATTTTCCGGCTCAAAAGTTAATGAAGCATCATTGGATTTAAGTTTTTCAATGGAATCACGCAATTTTGGAAAATCCGAACCATCCCGACAAAAAATACCGGCAAAAACCATTGGTTTAACTTCTTTATAACCCGGTAAAGGAATTACTTGATTTTGTGCTACTCCTAAAGCAGCAATAATAGTGTCGCCCACTTTGCATTCCCTAACTTCTTTAAGACCAGTTACCACATAACCAATTTCTCCGGATTGCAAAGAAGCTACCGGACTTAACTTGGGCTTAAACATTCCTACTTCCAAAACTTCGGATTCTTTGCGACTAGAAAACATCGCCACTTGATCACCGGCCTTAATTTGACCATCAACTACTCTAACAAAAGCAATTACTCCTTTATACTCATCAAATACCGAATCAAAAATTAAAGCTCGCAACGGGGCCTCTGGCTTTAGTACTGGTGGTGGCACCAACCGGACCACGGCTTGTAAAATTTCTTCCACGCCCTGACCGCTTTTGCCCGAAGCTAAAATTATTTCCTCATCCGCACAACCCAATAAATTTTTTAATTCCCCACGACATTTTTCTACTTGCGAGGCCGGTAAATCAATTTTATTAATCACCGGAATAATAGTTAAATCTTGCTCTAAGGCCAAATATAAATTAGCCAAAGTTTGCGCCTGCACCCCTTGCGTCGCATCAACTAACAAAATTGCCCCTTCTACCGCCGCTAAACTGCGAGAGACTTCGTAAGTAAAATCGACATGCCCGGGAGTGTCAATTAAATTTAATTCGTAATCTTGATTATTAAAATGATAATTCATCCGCACCGGCTGCAACTTAATAGTAATTCCCCGCTCCCGCTCAATATCCATTTGATCTAACAGTTGATCCTTCATATCGCGCTTGGCCACGGTTTTGGTTAATTCCAAAAAACGATCCGCCAGCGTAGATTTACCGTGATCAATGTGAGCAATAATGCAAAAATTTCTAATATTTTTTTCAATCATAAAACTCCAACATTATAGCAAAAAACCGTTAATTAATCAAGAAAAAATCCCGCTAAATTACTTTAGCGGGATTAAAAATTTTTAACGGAATCAACTTGTTATTTCTTTGGCGAGATTAGCGTCACCAAAAATACAGGTCATTCCACCTTCGTCTTTCTCAAGAAAAATAGCACAACTTTCGGCGGGACGAACCGTAACAATCTCCAGTTCCCCCCTCTCTTTACAAACTTGCAATAAACTTACTGTACCAGTTGGGCCTTTTACAACGATCCTTACAGCAGCCATAATTACACCTCCTTAATTAAATATACCCTAGCAAAAAAACGGCAAATAGTCAAGGATAAAAAAAGCGTATCCTAAAGGATACGCTTGGCAGTTATTGTTTTAATTTAAGTTTAACAACGGGATACATTCCCCCGTCGCCCCCTGGTCTTTGTTCCACTACTGCCTCCACATCAACGATCAACTTTCCATCTCGATAAACCTTCACATAAGCGGGTTTATTAGAAATTGCCCCTTCGGAGCTCATTTCTACCGAAACAACACACGGGGCTTTAGTCGCTGGGGTTTCACCACCCTCAAAAACTCCCACATAGCCCGGTCTAGTTCCTTCGGTACCGACCTCCACTAATACTGACTTCTTATTTTTCTTTTCTTTGGGCATAGGATTCTCCTTTAAACTCACGGGTTTTATTTTAGCTAAAATTTCCGCTTCCGGATTTTTAGCTAAAATATTGAATTTTTTTAAGGCGGTAAGACCTTCAACGTATCTTTTTAAAACCTTATCATTAACCGCCGACCCTTTCCACAATACCCTTACTTCTTTTTCCTCTTCTACTACTATCATGACATTACCCGCCTCACTTAGATTGGTAATGATCTGATTGTTAGCTGTAGTTACTAACAAAATTCTAGCCATATACTAGCCTCCTTTGTTTTAATTAAGAAAACCTTATCAATAAACAAAATAACTGTCAAGTCAAAAAACCAGGCTTTAGGCCTGGTTGTATTTTTAAGTAACAAAACTAAATAATAATTCTTACATCAACCGCTAACACTTTTTGTTTACCAACAAACACCGGATTTAAATCTAGCTCTTGCCACTGGGGATTTTGTTGTGCCAACCTGGCTATTTTGACAATAACTTGAGCTAAAGCTTTAAGATTGACTGGCAAAAGGCCACGACTGCCGGCTAAAATTGGATAAATTTTCAATTGCTTTAGCAACGCTAAAGCCGCAAACTGATCAAGATCAGCAATTGCAACTTGAACATCTTTAAAAACTTCGGCATAAATACCACCCTGACCAACTATTACCAACGGACCAAAATTTGGGTCTTGTTTAAACCCAATCATTATTTCTTGAGCCTCCTTAACCATTGCCTGAGCAATCACTTGCGCCGAAAACTTTTGGGCAATTTTACTTAATTTTAAATAAGCCTTTTGTGCGGTTGTTAAACCAGTCAAATTAGTAAGCACCGCTTGCAATTCAGTTTTATGAATAATTTTAGGGCCAACCACTTTTAAAACTATCGGGTATTTTAAAGTTTCTAAATCTGCTAACCTTTTAATCACTTTAGTATTTACAAACTGAATACCGGCTTGGGTTAATAATTTTTGAGCCGCCAAAAAATCCAATTGCTCGTTTTTAATCACCGCCGAAGCCGGCTTGGTTGATAATAAATACGGTTTAATTAACTGCCGACTGTTTTTGTAATTAAAAATTTTTGCCAACAAACCAACCAATTCGGCGGGGTTAATAAAATTAATTAAATCAACCGTTTGCAAAATTTCTAAAGCCGGCATAATTGCTTGACCACCGATAAAACTGACAAAAATATTTTTTTGTGGATATTTTTTAACCGCCTGGGTAATTACCAAAGCTGTTTCTTTAACCAAGGTGGCGGTTTGCGGGGTTAATAAAATTAACAAGTTATGAACTTTTGGTTCCGCCAACAAACCGTCAATCGCCAATTGGTAACGAGCCGGCTCGGCATCACCTAAAATATCTAGCGGATTTTTAACTTGCACTGTTGGTGGCAAAACCTGACTTAGCTTTTTAGTTAGAGCCGGAGTATATTGCCCCAAACTTAAATTCAATTCACTTAAAGCATCAACAGTAACCACCAAAGGCCCGCCGGCATTAGACAAAATAAATAATTCATCGTTACCCTTTAACAACTTAGTTTGATACACCTCTAGCAAATTAAACATCTCGCCGATATTTTTAAGCTCAATTACTCCCGCGCGCGCCCAAGCAGCCTGCACTGCCACCGCCGAAGAAGCCAAGCTACCGGTGTGAGACAAGGCGGCTTGCGCTCCCGCCTTGGTTATCCCTGCCTTAAGAATAGCTACTGGTTTTTTGGCCGAAATTTTTGTTAATAAACTTAACATCCTTTGCCCAGCCGCAATGCTTTCTAAATAAATCACAATTAAATCTGTTTGCGGATCATTAGCCAAAAATTCTAAACAATCATTTTCGGTTAAATCCGCTTTGTTGCCTAAACTTAAAAAATAAGAAAAGCCAAAGTTCTGTTTAGCCGCTAAATCCAAAACCGCACTACCAATCGCTCCCGATTGCGACAGAAAAGCCACCCGACCGGACTTTAGATCGGTTTTGGCAAAGGTCGCGTTTAATTTAAGTCCACTATTAACAAAGCCTAAGCAGTTAGGGCCCAAAATATTTAACTGATACTTTTTAACTAAACCCTCTAGTTGTTGCTCTAATTTTTTACCGGCCAAATTTAATTCGCCAAACCCGGCTGTAATAATTACTAAATTTTTTATTCCGGCTATCGCGCAATTTTCTACTTCCGCTAAAACCAAAGCGGCTGGAATGGCAATAATAGCTAAATCAACCGGAGGCTTAAGTTGTTTAATATTAGCCACAGTAGCTAAACCCAAGATTGTTTGCGCCTGCAAATTTATAGGATAAACTTGACCCGTAAAACCACCGGCTAAAATATTATTTAAAATTTGATAACCCAGCTTGGCCGGATTAGCCGAGGCCCCAATTACGGCAATTGTCTTCGGAAATAAAAAATTTTGTAGTTTCATAAAAACTTTTAGTTATTATAGCGTAGTCCCCTCGCCCACACCAGTTTTGTCAACCACCACTTGCCTAAACAGTTTTTTTTGCCAAGCCGCTAAGAAAAGTTTAATTTCTTCACTATTTAATAAGATGCCTAAAATAATATAAGTTAAAACACCCAAAACACCGGCCGTCAAACCTTGGGTTAAAACTCCACTAAAAGAATTTAAACTGACGAACTGATTAACTAATCTTAAAGTATAAAAAGCGACCAAACCCGAACCAAGACTAGAAAATAAAATTCGCCAAGTGGAATCAAAAATTTTTCGGCCATCCAACCGACCAATTTTTTTTCTTAAAAAATATAGTAAAGCTAAAATATAAAAAAGATGAGCCAAGCCATAAGCCAACGGCAGGGCCAAAACTCTGATATCCGCCAAATCTGATAATTTGAGAGTGCTCTTGATAAAAAAAGTAAATAAATTAAATTGCGAAAGAACCTTAACTAAAACTAAAGCCAAAGAAACATTAATGGCAGCGTGAATCAAGCCTAAATAAAATGGCGTTTTGGTATCCTGCCAAGCGTAAAAAGCCCGGGTAAGCAACGGCACTAAACCTTGAGCCAGCAAACTAACCGCAAAAACTGCCAACAACGCCGCCGTCAAACGGGTAGCCTCCCAGTCAAACTGACCGGTGCCTAATAACACCCGAACGATTTGCGCCCGTAACACAAACAGTAAAACTGAAATTGGCGCTAACCAAAAAATAATCTGCCGCAAAGTACTGGATAGACTATTAATAAAATCGGAAATTTTAGCTTGCGCAGCAAATTCTGATAAAGTTGGTAGCGCAGCCACCGCAAAAGAAATGGCAAACACCCCTAACGGAAAACTTTGCAAATTATTGGCAAAAGAAAACACTACTAAACTGCCCGCCGCCAAAGTTGAACAAATAATTGTTTCTACCGTTAAGCTAATTTGTGAAATAGATAAAGCTAAAACTCTCGGGATCATTAACCAACTAATTTGTTTTACTCCTGGATGACGCCACTGCCATAACCATTGATAACGATAACCACTGCCGTGTAAACCAACTAGCTGAATAAAAAAATGCAAAGCCGCACCGACCACTACCCCCCAGGCCAAACCAATCGGCCCCCACCATTTTACAAAAAATAGCGCCCCAATAATAATGCCAAAATTATACATAATTGGCGCCAAAGAATAAATAAAAAATCTTTTAAGTGACTGAGTAATTGAACCGAAAATCCCGGATAAGCCTAAAAAAATCGGCGACAAAAACATAATCCGACTAAACTGGATGGTTAAAGCTAGTTTATCGCCACTAAAGCCCGGCGTAATTAACGGCACTAATTGACCAGCAAAAATTGCCAATAAAGCGCAAACAATAATTAAAAATACACTGATTAAATTTAACAAAATATTTATCACCCGATAACCCTCGGCAGTTTTATTCATGGCCAAATAGGCCGAAAAAACCGGAATCAAACCCGCTGACAAGGCCCCTAATACTAATAAATTATAAACTAAATCGGGAATGCGAAAAGCGGCATAATAAGCATCCAAAATATTACTGGTACCAAATTCTCCCGCCAAGATACGATCACGAAACATCCCTAACACCCGTGAAGCCAACGAAGTACCGCCAATAATAATCGCAGCCGAAGTGATATTTTTACTTTGTTTGTTTAAAATTTTTAGCCAAGCCATTTATTTCTTTATATTAGTTTTTAGTTGTGCCGACACTTCTTGCGCTAACGCTAAGGCTAAATCAGTTTTAACAAAAATTTTTTGGGCCTGATCTAAATTAGCCTTATGCAAAACTTGCTTGATTAAATTTTTACCTAACTCGCTTAACTCCCCAGCTAAAACCACCGCTTCCACTTGACCGAGCAAGCCTGCCAAGCCGGCCAAAGCCTTAGCTAACCGATAAACCACTACTTCCTTGGCTAACTTAACCATTTCCTTTTCTTCGGCTAATCTTTTTACTTTGGGAGTATAATCAATTTTTTCTCCAGCCAAAAATAAAAATTCCGGCCAATTATCAATCCCACACAAACCGACCAAACCGGATTTTTCTCTAAAAATTTCCACTGCTTCCTTAGCCGAAAGATTAAATTTATTTTGCAAATACCAAATTACTTCGGGGTCAATTTCTCCCGCTTCCGTTAAACCAAATAAACCTTCGGCTTTGCCAAAGCCACCGCTAAACTCCAATACTTGACCGCGCTTAACCGCCACCAAACTTAAGGTTTTATCTAAATAACCAGTAATTACTTTGGCTCGACTAACTGGAATAATTAATTCTGAACTAGCCAAATTTAGTATTTGCCGATGCAAAACTCCATCACTACCATAGCGCCTTATTTTATGCTCCCGATAATAAGCCAATGGCAGGGGTAAAATTTTAGCGGCCAAAGGAACAGTTTGATACCAAGTGTCATCAAAAATAGCAAACTGTAAAGCACTTTTAAATTTGGTTAAACTTTCCTGCAAATAATATAAATTAACCTTTTGCTCCGGCGGGGAGTAATCCAGTGTTTTAGCCAAAGATTCAAAATTAATTTCATTAACTATCGTGGTTTGACAAAAATCTTTACTGCCTCTTAAAATCAAATGACCAATCGCCACAATTTGCTCCTGATAATTTTTTAAAAAACCAGACAACAATAACCAAGCATCTTCGTGGTCAGCCAAACCTTCGGGAAAAGTTTTAGCCGTTAAAGCTTGATGCTCTAAATCATTCAAAGAATAACTGGCCGGAGCAGTAGTAATACCGGTAATTTGCCCAAACGCCAACAAGGTTAAATCAACCGAATTATACAATTTAAAATTTAAAAAAGTGCTGCCTGAATTTAGCACCAAAATTTTTGCCATAAAAAATTACTGAAAATACCCAGCTAATTAAAGAACTGTCTTTTGCTGACCACTTAGCTCATTTTTTGCTGAATAATTTTAACCAAAACAATGGCCAAAATTACAATCAAAACAATGGGCAAAAAAAGCTTACTAAACATCATAAAAAAAATAACTTATGATTTAAACCACTGCTTAAATTTTTTAGAAATTTCGGCTTTAGTGATAATTCCCTCCTGCGCGCCAATTTTAGCCACGTTACAACCGGAATTAATTAACCCCCAAGCCAGGGCCGTAGTAATTTGCTGGGGCTGATAAATCAAACTGGCTAAAAAGGCAGCACCAAAGGAATCACCTACCCCAATTGTATCTACATTTTTACTGGGATAAATTGGCTGGCTATAAAAATTATGACCATCATAAACTATTGCCCCTTGTTCACCCAAAGTAACTATAACCAGTTTTGGGCCCAAGGCAGACAAACCAATTAACAGCCGCTTGGGCTGACTTAAATCTGCAGCTGACAACGCTGAAACTAGCAACTTTTTGGCTTCTTCCTGGTTAAGCTGTAAAATCTCAGTTTGTGCTAAAAATGGTTCTAGAGCTTTCAATCCAGCCGCTAACTGCTTACCGCCTGGGTTCCAATAAATTTTAATTTGTTGCTGTCGGGCTGTTGCAAAAATTTGTTTTAAAATCTTTAGCCAGGCCTCCCCGTTTAAAGTATTAAGGTAAAAATATTTAGCCGCTAAATATTTAGTAGGGCAAACAAATTTAAAATAATCATTAGCACCGCGATGAACAAAAGCGACGTGTTCCTTGTCTACCGACTGTCGGCTAACAATAATAGACAAGCCAGTTTGGGCTTTTTTGGTCTTAGTGACTCCGGTAGTATCAACTTTAAAATTTTTTAAATTAACCAGTGCTCGACGACCATCATGATCATCACCAATACAACCAACCACTCCTACTTTTAAACCCAGCTTGGCTAAACCAACGGCGGTATTGGCCGCACCCCCGCCCCAAGTATAATAAAATTCTGGCATATCAACTTTGGTAGCCAAAACAAAGGCTAACCACTGAGAATCAACTTGATTATTCTGATCAATAAAAACCTTGCCCGCGGGTGTATAAAACATCAAATCGCGAGAAATAGAACCCAAGCAAACTATTTGAATATTCTTAGTCATAAATTCCTTATTATTATAATACATTTTTTAAAATCCCGAAAGGTCTAAACATTTTTGACAAATCAATCAATTTAAGCTAAATTACCCTTAACTTATCAACCAAGGAGGCACAATCATGACACAAATAAAGCATCAGGGTTACCAAATTCTTTATACTGCCATTGGCGCAATAATTTGTTTTCTGCCACTGATCTACTACAAATTTGCCACCTGGCAGAATATAGCAATATCAGCGGCTGCGCTCTGTCTTTTGAGCATACTCCAAATTATGCTATTTATGATCTTCTTGCTATGGTTATATATCATTTGGACACAGTAAAATTTTTAAAAGATCGGGAATAATGCCGATCTTTTTTTATTTTAATTAACTAATAAACTACCTTAAATTTTAACAAATTTTTACCCTTGACAGTTTAAGATTTTTCAATTATATTACAAAAAAAGGAGGGTATTATGAAAGAATATACCTGGTCATTTGCAAACCTAAACATATTTATACACCTTGCATCATTAATAGCGATGTTAAGTGCCGCGATTTCAGTCCTGTTTGGTACCAATGAATTGGCATTTTTATTTAGTATCAGTGGCTTACTTCTGCCATTAATATTTCTTTGGCTGATTGGTCCTTACAATCAACCTTCGAATGATCAAGCCAATTTTGATCCTTGGGCCATTAGAACCTGGTGGATATTGCATTACCTAGCTTATTTGATACTATACGCCATTGCTACCTTTTGTGTATTCATTCTTTTTTTATTGTGGCCAAATAATATCACTTGGTCACTGACCCGCCTATGTTTTTTTTCTGGCGGCGGATCAATGTTTATGTTAATTGTCTGTATTGGCTTAAAAAATTTTTTAGAGCCAACCATCTGAAAAGTGAAACCAAGATCGGAATAATTAAATTCCGATCTTTTTTATTTAACAAAAAAGAACCCCGCTTGGCGGGGCTCTTAATTATCAAGCTGATTCTTACTTTAAAGTAAAGAGCGCTTTAACTGTTACCATTACTTCTTTATCAATGGTAGAGGTATCATACGAACCGTAATCAGCCACATCTACCGAATTGACCGGCGTCACCTGCACTACACCCATACTGGCTGATTTTAAGGTGCCAACTTTTTTACCGCTACTTTCGGCTAATTTTTCCGCCCGGGTTTTAGCGTCCGCAATCGCCTGCGATAACATAGAAATGCGCAACTCAGGCAACTTACTGTAATAATATTCTAGGGATTGATTAGCAAAAATTACTCCGGCATCAATCAAACTCTTAGTATTTTTTGCCAATTCGGTAACTTTTTTAAGGTCTGTAGATTGTAATTGCACGGTTTGCGTTAGCTGATATTGTTTGGGTGCATTAGCATCATATTTAAAAGGTTGCTCTAAAGTTACCGGCGAAATTAATAAATCGCTTTCTGCAAAACCGTTGTCTTTATAAAACTTAGTTACTAAAGCCTGATCGCTTCTCATTTGGTCATAACCGCCTTTTAATTGATCAATGGCCACCGTGCGGGTAAAACTGCTAATCCATTTAACGCTGTCTGAGGTAATTTGTTGCTTAGCTGAACCGGTAACCGACAAAGCGTTATCTAATGACTTAACCTGATAAAAAGTTTGCGAGGCGTAAATGGTGGAGATAATTAACGCTACTCCCAGCACGCCCGCCGCAACCAAATTTTTTAAATAAAGTTTTTCCATAAATTTATTTTTGTTAAATATTTAATTAACTAACCTTGGATTAATTTTATCACTTGCCACCAATTAGCAATATAGTCCGCGCGCTTATTTTGATATTTTAAATAATAGGCATGTTCCCAAAGATCTAAAGTCAAAATTGGCGTGTGGCCTTTGGCGTACGGGGTGTCTTGATTAGGTAAAGAATAAATTTGCAGTTTCCCTTCTTGATCGCGTACCAACCAGGCCCAGCCTGAAGCGAAATGATTAACGGCTATTTCACTAAATTTCTTTTTAAATTCATCTACTGAACCAAAGGCGGTAATAATTTCTGCGATTAATTTCTCATCCTTAGTATTTTTCGGATCCATCATCTGCCAAAACAAACTATGATTAACAAATCCCCCGCCATGATTTTTAATAGCCGTTTTATCTTTGGCTTCAATATCAGTTAAAGATTCTAATTTGGTTAATAACTCCACTGGCTCCATTTCTGCATATTGCGGATATTTAGCCAAAGCCGTATTAAATTTATCACAATAAGTCTGGTGATGCTTATCGTGATGAATTTTCATGGTCTCTTGATCAATAAACGACTCTAATGCTTCGTAGGAGTAAGGCAAGGGAGCTAAGGTATGGGGCATAAAATTGTGAGTTTAAAGTTAAAAGTTTAAAGTATAAAGTTAAAATTATCGTTAATATCAAAAACCGACTATTCTTTACTAAACCAGGCTTTTACTACCTGCTCCGCCGGTTTATTACGAAAACTGGCAGAAATTGATACTCTGGCCATTACGGCCGGATCCAAAGCGTCATCCCAGGCAAAATTTCCGGCATTAAGTCTAACAATATTTTGCTTACCATTAACTGCGACAAAAAAATAATCAAAGGCTCGTGCCTGTTCATCATAGTCCTTGATTAAATTTTTAATGGCCGGGTTTTTAACGTCCAAGTATTCTACTGGCCCAGCAAAAATAGAATTTTGATAACTAGACGGCGCATAAAATACCGAAAGCCTAATCCCTGCCGCCCTAGCTTTAGCATCTAACTCGGCAACCATCGCTGAAATCTCAGTTTGCATTTTGCTTTGGTCAAAACCAAATTTAGTCTGATATTTTTCTAAAATCTTATAAATTCTTACTTCCACAATATCCGCTTGTTTGTAATAGTCATATTTTTGCCAATTTTCGGCGCCATTGTTACCATCAATAAACCCATAAACATTTAAATCAACCATAATTTGCCCCGTAAAACTTTTGCGTAATTCCGTAATCAAATTTTTCCATAACCCATTAGCCAAATCTTCCTGACCGGCAAAAGTGGGATCTTGAAACATTGGCGAAATAGTCATACTATCCACGCCCGCCGCCTGATACATTTTACCCTTAGCCACTAAACGCTCCTGCCATTTCTGAAAAAAATCCTTAATCCAGGCTTCGCTATGTGAACTATTAAAAGCTTCGTAATCTTTTTGCACTTCGCTAGAAATTTTTCCCGACAGCCCCGACCAAAGATATTTACCAATATTTACAAAAGCCAAATTTCGTTTAATTCCTAATTTTAAACCACGTTGGTGTGCACTTTGTACCAACTTAACTAATTCCGCCTGACTAATCGATTGATCTCGAAAATCATTCCAAAAAGTTTCATCAACCAATTTATAATTAATACTTAAAGGATCATACTTATCATCATAAATTGCTCGATCAAAATCGTGAACATAAACTTCTTGGGCGCCCAAAGCTTTAACGCGATCAAATGAACGATCAATATTCGCCTGGGTGGTTTCAAACATACTTTGATTATAATTTCGCCCCCAAGTATCATACATGTTAACAGCTTTGATTGGTGATAATTTGGTTGGTGAAACCTTAACTTGATATTGATCAACCACAAAATCGCCACGACACCACGGCGGGGTTGGCCAAGGACCGGCCGGTGGACAAAGCTTAAAAACAAGCATCACCGCCACGATCACCACGATTAAAAAAATCAAGCTCAGCAAACCAAGTAATAACTTTTTCATAAATAAACCAACTTAAAACTTAGGACAAATTACGGTGCATTTTTTATCAAGACATTTAGTGGTGAAAGGACAGCTGGACCGCACTAAGTATTCTCCTGGAGTTTGACACTCATAATCTTGATCGCAGGTTTCAGTCAAAACTTTTTCTACAGAATATTTTGCCTTAACATTTTGTCCCTTTCGGCATTCGCCATTATATAATTTAGCCAAGACACAAGTTGAGCCATCCCCAAAGGTGCAGACCGCACCGGGATTAGTGCTAGTGTGTCCGCCCTGCCAAGCACAATATTTTTGTTCTTCTGTATCATAACCAGTAGTCTTAGCTCCGCCCGGCGTACAATCACCGCGCAGTAAAGCCCACTCTTCGCAGGCGCGCGCATCATCAAAATAACATAACCCATATTGGCCGCCGTCGGGCTTAGTTTGAATCATTAAATTACCACCAACTTTTTGACAATTGACACTGGCGGGATTAGCTAAACCGACGGTTTCAACAGCGGCTGATGAATTATTATTAATTACTACCGCCGAATTTGCGCCATTTAAAACCACAAAAGAATAATTTAAATAACTGGCGAAACTAACCCACAAAATATACGGCACCAACAGCCAAGCGGCGGATTTAGAAATTTTGGCAAAATAAATAATCGTAACCAAAATAGCCAACCACAAAAAAGCAATTTCTACTAGCGCCACCGCCGGGTTATGCAGGCCAAAAAATATAATTGACCAAAGAGTGTTCAAAACTAATTGTAAAGCAAAAACACTTAAAGCAATTTTAGCTGTTTGGCTTTGATGGTCTTTTTGCCAAATTAAGTAAACAGCGAGGCCCATTAAAATAAATAAAATAGTCCAAACGGGACCAAAGAGCCAATTGGGTGGGGCTAAGACTGGACGATTTAAGCCAGTATACCAGCCCGTAATTGCCGGCGTGGTAAAAATTGCACCAATCCAGCCGGCTACTTGGGGAATTAGCAAGGCAATAAACAATTTAAAATAGTCCTTTTTTTCCATAAAGTTGGATTAATTATTTATCAAACTGCTTTTATTATACCTCTTTTTTGGTAAAACAAAAACCGTCCTGCTTTGGACGTTTTGACTATAAATCATTTGCGTATTAATTTTTTTAAATTATGCTAAGTTCATAGTTGGGCTTTGAATTAAGCAATGTCTTTTGACATCTCAAAGTGTAGAATTTTTATACTTTTACCCAAATACTCGTCGCCTAAAACTTGATAGCCATTTTTCTTATAAAAATTTAAAGCCGTGCTCCTGGCGCTTAAAATAATTTTTAAAAATTTATGATCAATAGCAAACTTTTCGGCAAATTCAACTAACTTAGAGCCAATCCCCTGACCTTGATTATCGCTTGCCACCGCCACCTGTCTCATTCTTACAGTAGTATTATCTAGCGGAGTAAGTATTAACGTACCAATTATTTCCTGGCCTTTAAAAAAAGCAAAATGAAAATCAGATTTTTCTCTCTGCAAGTCTTCTTCCTTAAGTACTAAACCTAAAGGGAGTCGCAATATCTTATTTCTCAAATTAACAGCTGCTTGATATTCTTGAGAATTATATTTAATTTCTTTAACTAACATTTTAAAAATTATAAAATATTTTAAGCTAGTACTTGTAATTATCCTTTATTCAAGCGACAAATCACCTTTTAAGGTATATTCCGCAATACGACGCAATTCCTCAAGTACTCTGGTTTTGGCCTCTTTGTTTTGCCACCAATTTTCTTTTTTGATGTTTCTTTCATCAATAACCGGGCAAAAATAGTATTTGATATTTGATGGAAAAAACTTTTTGGCGGTCATTAATACTCTTCTGGTATGAAAGGCCTTACAAACAAACATTATCTTTTTAATATTTTTAAAACCAATTGACCGTTCAATCAACGGCCGAGAATTAATAATATTTTCTTTGGTGTTAGTGGCTTCTTTTTCCAGCAAAAAAACTTCCGGGACAATCCCCAGTTCTAAGCCTTTGTTGTAAAATCTGTCGGCCTCAATTTCTTTTAACTTACCCTTGCTATGACCGGTAATAAGTATTTTGTTGGCCACTTTTTTATTATAAAGCTTTTTTACTTCATCCATAGTTGTTAAATAACTACTGCCAAAAACAAAGATTAAATCTACCTTTTTTATTTTGGAAGATTCTAAAAAAATAAATTTAGTGATTGCTTCAATGGCCGCTGATTGTTTAGACATAAAAAAATAATTTTTTCACTCTTGTGGTCATACTCGGTGTTCTGCAATGTTATAAGATAACCGCCCCAACGTTACTCTGTTCTATCTAAAATTATTCTATTCTTAAAACCTCCCCGCTCCTTGGCTTTTTTCTGACGGACTTCTTCAAGCTTACTTAGATCAATGCCCTTTAGAGCACAAATTGCCTGCAAAACTTCTAAAATATCCGCCGCCTCTTCAACTGAAGGATTTTGTAAAAATTCATTTGCTTCCTCCAATAACTTCTGCTCTAAAGCTTCCCCATATTCTTTTTCTTCGGCAATGTGTGTAAAAGCCTTTTCACCTTTACCTTCAATAATTTCTGGAATATTATCCCTGACTAATTTATTAAACTCCATAAGAAATGAGATTAGTATTTAATTTTTTGCTCCATGATTTTATTTAGTGCATCTTTGGCTCCTGTGGATATAACCGTATCCGAAGTTCTGCGGATTGACTGCAGAATCGCTTGTTCTAATTTCTTGGGTTCATCCGTGCCTATCCGGTACGTTTGGCCATTCTTCAATTTTATTTCAACCGCGTCAAAACCGGAAATATTGTAAATCCACATATAAGGCCAAAACCAGACTTTTACTCCCCAGCCGTAGTACCAGTGATTCTTTACTATTTTAGCGGATATTACGTCATTAAGCAAAAACTTTTTTTGATAAAGACCGTAGCCAAATTTAATTCGTAAATACTTTTCATCAATCATTATTTGAAGTGACCAGAAGGAAGCCAGAATAAATAAAATTAAGGCCATGACAGTAGTAACAGCAAGATTATTGCCGGAGTCAACCGAGGGAGGCTCGACCGCGCTCGTAATATACAGCCAAGTGAAAAACGCTAGCACGGCCAGCGTAACAACCAGCATTAGGTAACCAATTTGAGTATGTTTGTAGTTCATAGAATTATAAATGGAGCTTTTGTGGAAAGCCTAAAACAAATATACGTTATTAAATGATGTTAAAAATGGGCAAAATAATTTAATTGATTCTATAAAATAAATGCTCATCTTTGAAATATGCATGACAATCGCTAAATCCTTTATTGTTAGGAATTTGGTTAAATCGTCTTTTGTTTTAAATTTAATGTATGATTTATTTCTAGTCATAACAACAACCAATTTCCTTAAAATCATATAAACTAGAGAATGTTTTTTTAAAAAATTCTCTTGAGAAAAAAATACATTTTGAAATTGTTTCAAAAATGGACGTATTCGGTCCAAGAATTTTGAATATTCCTTAAAATTGAAATACGACGTTAAACCCTCAGCTAAAAATAAATTCCTATTTTTCAGATATGAATTCAATTTTTCAGCCAGATCATCATTTAAAACATCCACAGATAATAATCTATAATTATCAGGGTAAATAATATTAGCATCCTTACAGATATCAAATAATATTTGTTTTTTATTTTCTATCACCCCAACAAAATCCGTATCAATATAAATTACATCCTTATTTTGTAAGGAATATACAAATCCCCTTAATGAATAACCGGCACCAAATTCAACGATAGTCTCAAAATTGTTTTTTTCTATGAATGTGCCAAATTCATTCGAAAGAGTCAGTCTATCATGAAAAATCTTATCTATCGCATTTTTTGAAAAAACATTAGAAATTAGCTTGTATAATTTCCTCGTTTTATTAGAAACGAAATAATTATATTTTTCATCCGTTCTTGATTTAATCAAAGATGCAAATTCTGCAGTTATGCTGATTTTATGGTTGCCCATATGTAAGAATTTATTTTATCTTTTTTTGCCTATTCTTAATTTCAGCTAACTCGTTTATATACAAAGTATTAAAACCTAATTATAACTTATCCGCCCATGGCTGTCTACGTAAAAATAAACAGTATCGGCCATGTTTGAATTATAAATTTTTATCCCAAACTAACCAAATAATTCCTCGTCACTAACCCCATAACCACGCATAATTTTATAAGCCTCATAAAGCTGGTCATCAAATTCCTTAAAAGATTTAGAACGTGACAAAATCTTGCTATCAATTACCGCTTGAACTTTATTATTCAAAATTTGATTTAATTCAGGGTTCTCTGCGATAAATTTTTTATAGCAAAGCTTGTCATGATAGCCATCATAAGCTTCTGGATCAGCCTTGGCAAAAAACAAAAAGAAATTTTCATAACGCGGGCGATTATCCGGACCGCGCAAAGAAAACTCCTCAAAACTTAAAATCGGCGAACCTAAATCTGGATTAGTAGTGTCTTCAGAAATCATATGGTCTAATAAATTTAATTTTAATTCCCCTGCTCTTTAATCGCATACAGTGGCAATAGCGCGCATTTTAACCGTGTCGGCGAAAGTTTGATGCCCAATTCTTTAATAATCTTTTCCGACTTAATCTTTTTGGCCTGCGCTAAAGTTTTACCTTTTAATACTTGAGAAAACAATGACATCGAGGCCTGAGAAATTACACAACCGGCCCCCAGCCAACCCACTTCTTTAATCTTTTTGGCTGAGTCTAATTTTAAATAAATTTCTACCTGATCACCACAAAATGGGTTGTTTCCCAACAAGACTAAATCCGCCGCTTTCAGTTTACCACGATTTTGCGGCTGTTGATAGTGGCGCATTATTTTTTGCTGATAGAGCTCTGCCATTTTTTGATAATTATTTTTAAAGCTTGAATAAATTTAACCACGTCACTTTTGGTATTGTATAAGTGAAAACTAATTCTAGCCGAGGCAACAACGCCCAACTGATCGTGCAAAGGCTGAGCACAATGATGCCCCGCCCGAATGGCGACCTGATAACCATCTAACCAAGTAGCTAAATCATGAGGATGAAGACCGGCCACCCCAAAAGCGATCACTGCTCCCCGCTTGGTAAAATTTGGACCATAAATTTTAATGGCGGGAATTTTTAATAACTGTTTATAGGCACATTTAGTCAATTCTTGATGGTGTTGTTCAATTTTTGTTAAACCAATTTTTTGTAAATATTTAATGGCTACCGCCAAGCCATAGGCTTGAGCTAACGGCGGGGTCCCCGCTTCAAATTTAGTTGGCGGTTTTGCAAATTTAGTTTGAAAATATTTTACTTCGCTAATCATACTACCGCCGGTTTGATAAACAGCCATTTCTGGATAGCGTTCCGCTTTGGTATATAATACCCCAATTCCGGTTGGCCCCAACATTTTATGCCCAGCCAAAACCAACCAATCGGGTTGTAATTTTTTTACTGACAATGGTAAGTGACCGGCGCTTTGCGCGGCGTCTACCAAAACTTTAGCCCGATGCTTATGCGCTAACTTAGTAATTTTGGCAATAGGATTGATC
Organism: Candidatus Buchananbacteria bacterium; assembly: GCA_041665005.1. Classification (GTDB taxonomy): domain Bacteria; phylum Patescibacteriota; class Patescibacteriia; order 2-01-FULL-39-33; family JBAYJR01; genus JBAYJR01. The sequence continues at coordinate 44,771 of JBAYJR010000002.1, read as the reverse complement.
GTCCCCAAAACATTAGAAATATGCGACACTCCTACTAATTTAACATTTTTAAATAGTTTATTTAAATCTCGCCAAATTAATTCTCCTTGTTTATTGATCGGCCAAAATCGCAATTTAGCTCCGGTAATTTTAGCTACTACCTGCCAAGGCACTAAATTGGCATGATGCTCCATCTCGGTTAATAAAATTACGTCCCCGCGTTTTAAATTTTTTAAGCCCCAGGCACTGGCTGCCAAATTTATAGCTTCAGTGGCTCCTTTGGTAAACACAATTTCCGCTGATTTAGCTTGCAAAAAATCTGCCACTATTTGTCGCGACTGTTCATATTGCTTGGTAGCACTTTCGGCTAAAGCATAGGCTCCACGATGCACGTTGGCGTTATATTTCTGATACCAATCAATTTCCGCCTGAATCACCACCGCCGGCTTTTGACTGGTCGCGGCCGAATCTAAGTAAACTAGCTTGGGATAAGTTTTAAAAATAGGAAAATCTTTTTTATAATTTTGCTTACTCATTTTAGGAAATTAGTTTGCAAAAAGCTGATTTAATTGTAGCCGAATTTAGCTGGTGAAGCAATGGCCGAAAAAATGATTGCACCAGTAATTCTTTAGCCTGCATATAAGTCAAACCGCGTTCCTGCAGATAAATTAAAGCTTGATTATCTAAATCACCCAAAGTCGCGGCGTGACTGGCTAAAACCTCATTATTATTAATTACTAAATTGGGCCTAATAATAACTTGTGCTTGAGGCGATAAAATTAACGACTGCTGGGTAATATTTGCTAAAGATTCCGTGGCCACTTTAGTAATTAAATTATCTACGGTAATTTGCGTTTGTCCGTTACTTTCGGCTAAAGCCTTAATAATAATTTGACTACTGGTTTGCCGCGCCAACTGCTTGACTGCTAAATCAATCTTGGTCTGACCAGCTTTAAACTGACCGGCTAACAAGGTTTGTTGGCTAGCCTGGCGACCAACTAAACTAAACTGCTGACTAAACTGTAAAGCCGATTGATTTTTTAAATAGATTACCTGGGCCAACTGGCTTTGCTCTTGTAAAACAAATTTCCAGTTTTCTGGCTTAAGTTGCGTGCGAGAAATTAATAAATTTAGTTTAGCGCCAGCTTGAACAATTACTTTAATTTTTTTAGCCAAAAATTTGGCACTAATAATTTCTACCGTACATCTTTTTTTGACAGTTAAAACTAAAGTTTTAGCTTCTAGCTTAACTTCTAAATTTTTAATTAATTTTAAGTCTTTCATATTTTAATCCTTTGACTAACCAACCGCTCCGGTCATTTCTAAAGCAATTAGCCGATTTAATTCTAAAGCATATTCCATTGGTAATTCTTTGGCGAAAATTTGCAAAAAACCAGAGACAATTAATTTTTCCGCTTCGGCCGAAGTTAAGCCGCGACTTTGTAAATAAGCTAATTGCTCGGCGGAAATTTTTGACACCGTCGCTTCATGTTCCACCACCGCTTGATTGGTGGCATCATTAATCGTTGGGAAAGTATTACTGCTGGATTTTTCATCTAGAATTAAAGCATCGCATTTTACCTTACTCTGACTGCCATAAGCTCGTGGGCCAATCTTCACCAAACCGCGATAAGTGGCCACCCCGCCACTTTTAGAAATTGACTTGGCTACGATACTAGATTTGGTATTAGGTGCTAAATGAATCACCTTGGCACCAGTATCTTGCTGTTGACCCTGGCCGGCTAAAGCAATAGTTAAAATTTCTGCCTTAGCGCCAGCGCCCCGCAAAATTACCGCCGGATATTTCATAGTTATTTTAGAACCTAAATTGCCATCCACCCATTCCACCACGGCATTAGCTTCCGCCGCCGCTCGTTTAGTAACTAAATTTAAAACATTATTGGACCAATTTTGAATCGTCGTATAACGCACCTTAGAATTTTTTAAAGCGAACACTTCTACCACCGCCGCGTGTAAAGAGTTTTTACTATAAGTTGGTGCCGTACAACCTTCAATATAATGCAACGAGGCCCCTTCGTCTACGATAATCAAGGTACGCTCAAATTGACCTAATTGCGAGGCATTTAACCGAAAATAGGCCTGTAAGGGCTGTTCTACTTTTACCCCTTTAGGAACGTAAATAAATGAACCACCGGACCAGCAGGCGGCATTTAAAGCGGCGAATTTGTTGTCTGCGGCCGGCACTAACGAACCAAAATATTTCTTAACTAGTTCTGGATAAAGTTTAGGCGCTTCCGACATATCACAAAATACTACACCCAATTTTGTCCACTGTTCTTTTAAATTATGGTAGATCATCTCGGATTCATATTGTGCTCCCACCCCGGCCAAAAATTTCCGTTCGGCTTGCGGAATACCTAATTTTGTAAAAGTATTTTTAATGTTTTCTGGCACCTCCTGCCAAGTAGACGACTGTTGGTTAGCCGGATCCCAATAATAAGTGATCTGATCAAAATTCAATGAGGCTAAATTTGGACCCCACTTAGGTAGTGGCAGTTTTTTAAAAATTTTATACGCGGCCAGGCGCTTGACTAGCATCCAAGCTGGCTCTTGTTTGTGCAAAGAAATCTGTTTGATAATTTTTGACGACAAACCAGGCAAAGTTTTATACACCGCCCGATTGATATCCTTAAAATTATATTTTTTGAACTCTGCCATAACCAAAAAATAAAACTATTTTGATTGACTGCTAATTTTTTGATAACCCTGTTTTTCTAATTGTCGCACCAAGGCCATCCCACCACTTTTAACAATTTTACCACTAATCATTACTTTAACTTCTTTTACTTTTAGATAGCTTAACAATCGCGCATAATGAGTAATTAACAAAAAGCCAACTCCTTGCTTGGCCAATTGCTTAATATTTTTAGCAATCAAATGCAAGGCATCAATATCTAAACCCGAATCAATTTCGTCTAAGACGGCAATTTGCGGTTGTAAAATGTATAATTGCAAAATTTCCGCTTTCTTTTTTTCCCCGCCAGAAAAACCCACATTTAAATCACGCTCTAAAAATTCAGCTTTTAGTTTTAGATTTTTTAGACCTTGTTGCAATCGTTGCTCAAACAAAGTGGCTTGATTATGGCCACAACTAGCTGAAAAAATTGTTAACAAAAATTGATAAAAATTAAGTCCGGCTATTTCTAGCGGATTTTGCCAAGACCCGAATAAGCCCGCCCGACTACGTTGCCAACTGGGTTGTTTGGTAAAATCTTTTTGATTAAAAATTATTTGACCGCGATTAATTTGATAATCCGGATGCCCAGAAATGGCCTTGGCTAAAGTAGACTTGCCTGAACCATTAAGACCCATTAAGACTACAATTTTACCGGCCGCTACCGTTAAATTAATTTCTGACAAGATTTTTTTCTGACCCAAGCTAACCGTCAGATTTTTTACGATCAAGCTATTGCTCATATTATTTTATTAATTTTGATAATTTATAAGTACTCAAAGTTTTATTCCAAGAATTTAAGAGCTGTTCCCAGGCTCCTTTGGATGGACAATGGGAAGCCAAAATACAACCCGACTGATTATGTAAACAAACTAATAACTTGGGCCGGCGATTAATTGCTAGCGCCACATCTTGCAATGATAGTTTGTTAGGATTAACCGCTAACAAATAACCACCATCCCGACCGCGCACTGATTTAACCCAGCCCGCTTTTTTTAACGGCGCCACTAATTTTTCTAAATACTTAACCGAGATTTTTTCCTGGGCACTAATATCGGCAATTGAAACCGGCACCTGGGTTTGGTAAGTTTTTACCAGGTGAGTTAATAATCTTAATAAATAATGTTCCCGCGCTGGGATTTTTTGCCAAAATAACATAAATTTAATATCCTACTTATCTAGTAGGAATTATACAAAATTACAAACAGCTTGTCAATAAACAAACAAATCAGAAAATAAACGAGTCAGCGGGTCAGTAAGTTGGCATATAATAAAATTAACAACTCACTCCCCTATTAAGCCAATACTACCTTAATTTATTTTGGCCCAATTGACTGTTAATTTAACCATTTTTAGCCTATTCACTTGACATCAAAGCTGTATTTTACCCTTTAAACCTGCTATAATATTTTACATAATATGAATTTAGCAATCCCAAAATATTGGGTTATGGCCAGTAGCAGGCAGCAATATAATTTAGACCCCAAAAACAGTCGGCTAATCCGACCCTAATTGCGTTTTATTAAGAGTCATCTTTAAGGATGGTTCTTTTTATTTCAAACAAAGGAGGAAAGAATGATTATAAATATTGAATTTAAGCACCACAAATTTTCTAATTTAATCGGCGCTTGGCGAGTTAATGGCGAAAAATGGTATCAAGTCAAAAATACTTTGGTGCCAGAACAATACTATATTATTGCCAAAGGTCTGCCGGAATCAGCCGAAACTGATTTTGATATTTATACCGGCCAAGAATTAAAAATTTTAGCCCACCGCAAAGCCGCCAAAACTAATTTAAAAAACTGGTTTGTTGATGAACACGCTTACAGCAAACAAACCAGCGCCGAAAAAGTGTTGCAAGAAGAATTTGGCCTTATTCGCCAAACCAATAACTAAACGCCAAACTATAAAAATAGTCTGGCGTTCTTTTTTATGACCAACAAAATTAATAATGATAAGTCATTTTTTTAGCAATCGTCACCGCGCGATAGAGTTGTTCTAATAAAACCACGCGCGCTAACTCGTGTGGTAAAGTCATAGCCGCTAAAGATAGTTTAATGGCTTGTGGGAAGGCCTTAAATAATTCTTCAGTTAAACCCAATGAACCGCCAATTACCAGGACCAGCGGTTGGGTATTTGCAAAAATAAATTGCGAAAAATCAGGCGAAGTAAATTGTTTACCATGTTCATCTAAAATTACTATCCGACAACCTTTTTGCCTAGCTAATTCCTCTTGTAACTTTCTCCCCTCCTCCTTTTTAACTTTTACCTGATTAGCAGAAGAAAAACTCAAAGCCGGCAATTCCCTAATTTCAACCTTCACAAAAGATTTGAGTCGCTTAAGATATTCCGCCGCGGCTTGCGCAAAATAATCAGTTTTAATTTTACCGATGGCTAAAATAGTTATCTTTTGCATATTACTTACTAAAACCGCCTGCTAAATTATTTTTTTATAGGCAGTGGTTTAATTATTCACTCCAAACCATTCCCCTTCGCTAATCACTTCCACTTTTCCATCAACAATTTTTAAGGCTGAGTTATCATCTAGCGCATAAAATGTTTTGGGAGATTCTTTAATAGTTTCTTTAATAAAATTTTCTCGCGCTTTTTTAAAATACGGTGAGTTTAGATGAGGTAAAAAATAAAAATCCACTAAATTAAGGCCGGGCAGATTCTGGGTTTTATCCAAATCTTCCTCATAAATATTCTGATTAATCTGCAAAGTTAAATCCTTGCAAGCAACCATACTACCGGCGCTCAAGCCAACATAAACTTTATTTTTTAATAATTCCGGTAAAAGCAAAGCTAAGCCAGATTTATTAATCCAAGTCATTAAATGAAAAGAGTTACCTCCTTCAAAAAATAATACATCAGCCGCTGCCAGTTTTGGTCGCCAAATCTTTTCTTCAACCGCCGAAATGTCGACAGACTCAATTGACTTAAAGTTTTGCTGGTTTAAATTTTCTAAATCATCAGTCACCCAACTTTTGTCCCCTACTTCCACATTTGAAGCCGTAGGAATAAAAATTAATGAGGTGTCTTCTGGTTTTTTATTAACTAACTCAAACAAGGCCTTAACAATTGATTGATTGGTTAATCCATTAGAAGTAAGTAATAATTTCATACTAACAATTTTACTACTTTAACAATAACATCGCGGCCTCAAATTTTGGCTTAATTAATTCTTGAGATTTAGCAAAATGAAGTTTTTTATATTTGCGTTCCAATTTTTGTCTAACTGAATCTTTGGCTTCGCCTTGATTTAAATTTTCATAAACCAAAGCGGCTTTAAACAGACCGGCCAGATTATCAAAATTACTCATCGTATCGGCTTCGGCCACAATTTGTTCTTCCAAGCTATGACGATCATTTTGTTGCGAGCCTCGATGATTTAAGATACATTTTTTAACCAAAGCGATTTTTTCGGCCGGATAACCCCAGGCCTTTAATTTTTCTTCGGCAATTTTAGCGCCGGTTAAATGGTGATCAGCCCGACCATGCATAATTGAACCAATATCGTGCAACCAACCGGCAATAGTTACTACTTCTTCATCGCCTCCTAATTCTACTGCTAGCCGCTTGGCATATTCAACCACCGAAGTAAAATGATAATAAAAAGGCTCCGCCCCATATTTACTATCGGCTTTTAAAGATTCGCTTTCTACAAAGTTTTTTACCTCTTGAATTAAATCCATAAAAAATTATTTTTTCTGATCAACTAAGCCCCCGGCGTAGCGGGCTTGACAAACTTTTACCAATAAAATTTATCATTTTACATAATCTTACACACAAAATGGGTTAAAACCGCTTGATCACGATAAGGTGATTTTTTTAATAACTCTAGCTCATAGTCCATTCCTTTATGTGAATCTTTGTATAGATCGCTATCAATCAAGCCGACCCCGTGCCAATTAACGATCTTCCATCCAAATCTATTTAAAAATATCTTCCACTCTTCTATACTCTTTAAATTAAAGGAGCATTTAAAATTATTACTATAATATTTTCTTGTTCTTAACAATGAAATCCCAGCTCGCCACTCATTATTCCTAAATCTTTTTAGAACTTCATAATTTAAATTAATAACTACCAATGAAAGAATAGAATTCTTTTTAACTGCCTTATTCAATAAGCCCATAAACCTTTCTTTATCAGTTATATATTCAATAATATTATTACAAATAATCAAATCAAACTTTTTTTTGTTTTTCTTTAAAAAATCCAAAACATCATAGTTTACCAAATTAATCCGGCTATTTTTAACTAACACCAACATTTCCAAATTCTTATCAACGGCGATAATTTTATTATTTTTTGTAATAAACTTTTTTGAGACAGTACAAACGCCACAACCAAGTTCTATAATATTTAAATTATCTAATTTCAAAATTTTTTCTGATTGTAAATTTTTAATCTGCCTAAAAATAAGCGCCCCCCTCCTTTTACCCCAACTTGATTTTGAATATTGATAATATTTTATACTGGCTTTCATAACAACTCTACTTTGTGAAAACAACCAATAGTTCCTTTGACATTTGATATACTCGATAAATCCAATTCTTTTCTTACCACCAATAATTTAATTGCCGGGCACAAAACCTTAATTTTGTTAACTTTTACATGGCCCGTTATTTTATTAACTTTTTTTATGTAACTACTAATAGACTTAACTGAGTGAATTTTTTCCCACGTATCTTTATTTAAATTACCAGCTGGAAAACCGGCGGCGTAATAAATTATGCAAGGATAATAATTTCCTGAAGAGTCAACAATTGGATATTTTAAGTTTTTACAAACACAAGAAAAATCTCTTGCCTCCTGTTTATCATAAAAAACTTTTTGGACAGCAACTCTAATGGACAATTTATTTATTTTTTTTAAAACTTTTATATCTTTAATAAAAGCTTGCCATTCTTTCTTATTTAAATTTTTTCCCGCCAATTGTGTTCCCCCGTTAATCGGAAGAAAATGTTCAATTAATACTCTTTGCACGCCCAGTTTGTCAAGAAAAGGAATTAATTTTAAAATACTGTCTTTATTGTGCTGATGAACCGCTGAACTGATTTTGGGAATATAACCTAACTTTTTGATAGCTTTTATAGCCCTAATTACCCGTTGAAAAACATCGCCTTTCCCCCTTATGAAATTATGGACGCTTTTTGTGCCATCAAGACTAAAACCAATTTTTTTCAAACCAGCTTGGTGTAATTTTTTTAATAAACTATCAGTCAAAGCAAAGCCATTGGTTAATATTTGGGGATTCAATTGTTTTTTATTTATCTTGTCTACAATTTTAACAATATCGGTGCGACATAACGGTTCGCCGCCTAACAAATGAACTTCTGAGCCGTTTACTGGCAGTTTATCTAAAATAATCTTCAATATTTTATCATCTAAATCAACAAACTTTTTATGATCAACATACAAACAGTGTTTGCAAGCCAAATTACACCTAGTAGTCAATAATAGATCAATTTCTGTTTTACCAGAAAGATTGGTGGAGTTTATATTTTTCATAAAACTACAAACGAATTGAAAAATCTGGAATTAAATTACAAATATCAGGATCGTCTATGATATTTTTAACAATATATTCAATTATCCCCTGCCAATATTCACAAAATGGATCTTTCTTATAAATTGACTTCTCTTTGAGGTAACTATTAGCTGGGCACCCACCCATACAGATACTCTGTAGAGCGCAATCTCGACAATCATCAACATTTTTAGTACTCCTTTTATTAAACATCTTAAATACCTTTTTTTTCTTTATATCAATCAAATTAATTTTTCTTATATTTCCGAAAGACATTTTGTTTTCATAGGAGAACGGCCCACAGGGATAAATTTCCCCATCAGTATTTATAAAAATCATACTTTGTCCAACACCACAAGAAGTATTGTTAGTTATATAATTAGCATTAATGCCTAAAAAGTTCCAAAACCAAATTTGAAAATTTGGTATAGAAACAAACTGCCCCTTTCTTAATCTTTCTAACCATAAATCAAAAATCAATTTAGAAAATTCAACCATTTTTTCTGTTCTCGGAATTATGTGATCCGAGGTATTTAAACAATTGGTAAAATCTGGATAAATTGGTAAAATAGAGACATCATTAATTTTATTTTTATAAATATAATCCAAAACTTTTTTGGCGTTATTAACGTTTGCTTGAGTTAAAACAGCCAAACAACTTATGTGATTATTTGGTAAATACTTTCTAACCTGTTTTAATTTTTTATCTAAAACTTCGGAAATTGGAGTTCCGTCTGCAAATCGACGATTAATGCCATTTATCTCCGGCGGCCCATCTACCGAAATACCTAAATGAATATTATAAAGAAGACAAAATTTTAAAATATCATCCGTAATTAAAGTTCCGTTTGTTTGTATTCTTAAATCTATCTTTTTTAAATCTTTTTTAGAAAAACTCTCTAAAACAGACTTAATTTTTGTAAAAAACAATAAAGGTTCACCACCGTGAAATTGCACAACAACCCTTTCCTTGATCAACTTAGCGTGCTCGATAGCCCTTTCAACACCCAAAAACATAATAACATCGGGCATTGTCTTTTCTTTTTTATACTGTTCTTTATATCTTGAACAATAACGACATCTTAGATTACATGATTCTGTAGTATTAAGAACGACCGTTGTAAAAAAAGATCGGGCGTCGAATTTCTTTGCCGTTTTTTTTGGTTGTTTATTAAAAAAGATATCCCAATCTTTTTGAGAAAAATTTTTAACTTCTAACGACTTAGTTAGGAATGTTTCGTTAGTTTTTTTATTATAAACAACTAAATACCCCGGAACAATTTCTTTGCAAATAATAGATTCTTTCATATATTAACTAATAATTTTAGCCATATATATTCTATGCCAAAATTTAAATTGAGAATCCTTTTTAAAAATTAACAAATTATTTTCAGCGGCGGCTCCGACCAACGAGTTACTACTGACATTATCACCTAAAGAAAAAGGTACATCCATATAACAAACATCTTTATATTTAACACTTAGCTCTTCTCTAAAAACTTTTTCTGTTATAGACGAATAAACAAAAAATACCTCACTGCAAATCTTGCTTAAATCATTAATCATTATGGCGGAGTCCTTGCCGGCTTTTACAATGGCCTGCATGGCCTGCCTAGAATCTAAATAGTCACGCTTTTCAATGGGAAAATAATAAGGCGTAACCAAACCGAGATCATATCTCTTTTTATTTAAATGGTTGGCTATATTAAAATTTACTTTTAAATTATTACCGATACAATTTATTAAAGAGCAGAACAATGCCGAATCGTTAACATCCACCAAGCTCAATTCTTTTACCTTTTTACTTTTTTTAGCCAACGATATACCAACAACACCCGAACCGCAACCATAATCCAATATAGAAGAAAAATTATTTATACTAAGGCTCTTGTATTTATTAATTGCATCAATCATAAAAACAGCGTCAACCGATGGGCTCCAAACTGTCTCTCGACAAAAAAACCATAAGCCTTGATACCCAACAACAATTTTTTTATTAAAATCTTTTTTGTAGCACAGCCAAGTTTTGTTATTTTTTAACTTTTTTCTATCTCTAACTAAATAATGAGATGATAAATACCTTATAAGCTTGCCCTTTTTAAAAATATTATAGCCTATCCCCTCCTGATTTTTTAAAAACTCAAAAACCAAGGTAATATTACCAATATATTTTTTGGCTACACCAAAATATTCAAAAAAACTTATCTCTTTTTGTTCTTTCATAGGAGCAAAAAAAGGCTTAAATTAAATAAGCCTTTTTTTATTTTAATTGCAAACCATTGACTGTTTGAACTTTTTACCTTTAATCCATGCCAATTTTACTAATTCAACAGTCCCCTGAGTCAAACTCTTTTTCTTAATTTTTTTCATAGTTATAAATTAGATATAACTTAGCTATTATTAGTATACTCTTCTTACAAAAAACGTCAAATTTACTAAAATACAACAAAAATGAATCTTTAGGCACAATTTTTAAAATCTTTTAACTCTTATAAAACCAGAAACAGGGATTATTTCTACTCCTCTTTTTTCTATTTTATCCAAAAACAAATTCATACCCAAAGAATCGGAAGACATATGGCCCGCAATAACTACGTTAATATGGTATTTTTCTGCCTCCTGACGATGTTCGTCACTCATGTGCATGCCAACTATAGTGCCTATTCCATAATGAGACATTTTTTCATAAATATCTTTTGATCCAGAAGTGCCACCAGTGATTTCCGTAAAAACCACCTTGCCTAAATAATTTTCAGGTAACCCAACAAAAATTTTGGGGCCGTTCTTTATTTTCACCGCATTACTATATTCTGGTATCGTCTTCAAGAGATCAATTAAATCTTCAACAGTTTCTAGACTATTTTTTTTCTTTTCATACAACTTTACTAAAAAACTAGCGGCTAAATTATCCGCCGGAGTATGAACGCACATAAAATCGAGCCCAAGAATTTTAGCAAAATCTACGCTACGACTATGATTGGCCGGCGACAAACTACGACTAACCTCAGAAATACGTAATTTTATAAGTGACTGCGCTATATTAATAGGGATGCCGTAGTCGGCTAATATTTCTGCTTGCATTAACATGACTTCATGTAGTCCCGCCAAGGCTAAGCCCTGAGGATGATGTGCCACAACCAAATCAACGCCACCTATGTGTTTAGCCAAAAGAAGTTCGGAGCCATCAATATCGATTCCAGCCATAATTCTTTTTATTTCCCTGCCATTGGTGTTTAAAATACGGGAATCTGTGTATGGATTACTAAGACTCTCCTTGTCAAACTCCATCTTTTCTTTGGTAGACAACTTTTTATATTTTTCATTAAGCCTGTTTAGGTGTTGTTTTACTCTTTTACTGCCGCGCAAATCTGCTTGTATGCCAGCCAAAACGATAAGCTCATAAATTTTTTTTGTATTCATAATATTATATTTATTTTGCCAAATTAACGACTATTCAGGTAACGATAGAATATTAACATAGTAGTTTATTTATGTCCAAAAACAAAGATCTCTCTTGAAGCGACAACAACTATAAATAGTCAACTGCTAATCTATTACCTTAATGGAGATCGCTTAACGACGTTAGTTTAAATTAGCCCCATTTTTATTATAATTCTCTAACAACCTTTTTATAGTCTGATATTCTGTCTCAACCATCTTTTTTGCTTCGGGTAAAATTTGCAGGTCACGCCAATCTCTCGCTATTTTTTTAAATCATCTTTTACCATTCTTTCTAGAGAATGACCGGGATGAAATTTAAAATATGTAAAGTAAAAGATACTACCGAAATGAGACAAAGTATCAGCGGCCACTACAATTTTTTCTTCCAACGTTTCTGCTAAATACGGCTGACAGTTCCGATGTTTTAAAATGCAATTTTTAACCTTACTAATTTCCTCCTTGTCTAAATTGTATTTTTTTAACAATTGCTCCGCAATTTTAGCGCCGTTAATATGATGCGACTTTTTAACTTTTAAAATTCCCTTGCCATCTTTGGCATAATAGTGTGCAATATCGTGCAACCAACAGGAAATTAAAACTATTTCTTTATCTGCTTTTTTATATTTATTTAATAGCTTTTCAGCATATTTTATTACTTCCTTTTGGTGCATATTATAAAACCATGACCAGCCATTTTCATTAGCAAGCCTTTTTACTTCCTGCTTAGAATCTTTAATTATTTTTTGAAATACTGCTTTCGTCATAAAAAATTATTTTTTCTGGTCAACTAAGCCGCCGGCGTAGCGGGCTTGATAAACTACCGCTCCCTGATAACTAATTTTTTCCTCACCAAAAAAATTATCCACTTCACCCTGATAATTATTAATATAAACATAATCGCCAGTTTGATATTGCGCCGGCCCACGAAACGGCTGAGCGTCTGGTATTAAAGACAAGGCTTGGCGTAAAATCTGATAGACTGGTTCAAAATCTGTAACTACCTCTTCGACCCGACCATAATAAACCATTAAATACACTGGCTGATTTTTAAAAAATACTACTTCCCGACCACCGAACGGTTCGCCACCAAAATAATTATCCTGATAGTGCCAATCGCCTTCCGTAAAATTTAAAGTTTTTGATTTGTCACTTTCGTTTATAGTTTGCGCTCCGGCCCCAGCCGCGTAAGTGACTTTTTTCGCTTTAACTAAAAATTCGCAAAGTTGTTGTTGATTAATCATATTAATAAAAAACATTCTAGACTATTGGCTGGGAGACCTGGAGTCGAACCAGAATTACCGCGTCCAGAGCGCGGCGTCCTACCATTAGACGATCTCCCAATAAATTTAATTTAGATAACTTTTTACCTTCTCTTTAAACACTTCTCTGCCGTATCCGCTTTTATAAAACTTCTCCGCGGCACTGGCATCAGGCTTATTTAAATAAGCCTCATAATATATTAGCTTAAATGGAGCTACTTTGCTAGTATACTTTCCACCCTGCTTTGCGTTATGTTCACCAAATCTTCTTTTTAAATCACCAGTTAATCCTGTATATAATCGCTTATTTTTTAAACTTTGTAAAACGTAAACGTACCACATAATTATTTAATTTGTCCCCGCCTTTTCGGCGGGTCGCCGATGAGGCGACTCCCATTAGACGATCTCCCAATAAAAATAAGCAAATTAGCATTTAAGCAAATAAGCTGGCCAGCTAAGCAAAAGATAAATTATTAAACGATCAATCAAATAATGCTATATTCTATCACCTTTTTTTGGTCTTGACAAGCGCTTTTAATAGGACTAAGCTATAAACACATCATCTAAAAAGGAGGCTATTATGGCAGAAAACTGTCCATATTTTGTCCCAATGCCAGAATTAGGGCAAGACCAAAATGGTCAAGCGATTTATTGGTCCTGCGTTTTAAATACCGCTTGTCTAAAAACTGTAGAAGAAAGAATAAGTTGCGGAAAAACAACTCATTACTTTAAAAAGTTTACACGAGAAGAGATAGAGAGTTTTAGAAAGAAACTCTTGCCTACTTTTCGTAAAGACATGACTGGTGCGGTTAAGCGAGGCCTACTAATAAAAATGGTCTCCGAAGTGACCGTAACCGAAAAAGCAAAACCATAAAAGACCCCTTTGGGTCTTTTTTTATTCTACTACTTCCCCGCCCATTACTTCTAATACTTGGCTGGCTAAATTATCAACTGGTCGCACCTCCTCTTGACCATAAGGAGTAATTTCGGCCTTAATTATCCCTCTAAAGTTGATAGCGGAGCCAAAAACTGCTTTAGTGGCCTCATTTAAAATTTGTTGATGCTTGCGATCATGCAAGCGATCAGCGTAAAATTGATACTTTATCCCCACTTCTAAACAATTATCACTAAATTTTAACGGCTCAGAAGTTTTTAGCAAGGCGGCCAAAGGATAATTGCGCTCTAAAATATTATTTAACAAATTAAGCCACTCTTCCTTGATGGTCGCTAAACAAAGTTTGGCTTTCGCGCCTTTAGTGACTTCAACCTCTTCACTCAAAACTGGCTCCGGGGTGGCTTTAGCCGGTTCCGGATTAGTCTTTTTTTTAATCTCAGCCGGCTTACTGGCTACGGGAGTAATTGCTTTGTTTGGTTCGGTTACCCCAGAAGTCAGCTTAACTACGGCTAACTCTAAGGGCAATTGCGCAATTTGACTATAACGTAATTCTTGTTTTAAATTAATAAAAATATTCAACCATTCCACGATTTGTCCTAAAGTTAAAATATCTGAAATTTTTACTAATTCTTTTTCGGTTTCGGGATCAAACTCACCAGCCAAATCTCCTAACTCTCCACTATTTTTAATTAGTAAAATTTTACGTAAAATTTCAATAACATCTTGAGCAAAACTAGTCAGATCTAAACCTTCTTCCACTAAACGATTAACTAAAAATAAAGCGGGCACGGTTTGGTTGGCCGTTAAATTTTGCAACAATTCTATGACTAAATTAAAATCTGAATGCGGTAAAATTATTTCCGCCACCTCTTTGGTAATTTTTCCTTCTAGTGATAAAATTTTACCGAGTAAAGTTTCGGCGTCGCGTACACAACCATCGGACTGCCGGACAATTTCTTGTAGCACCGAGGTTTGCACTTCACGATTTTCCTGAACACAAATCTTTTCTAACAACTTAACCAGATCACCCTGGCTAACTCTTTTAAAATCAAAACGTTGACAACGAGAAATAATCGTTTCGGGAATTTTATGTACCTCGGTGGTGCATAGAATAAAAATCGCATGGGCCGGAGGTTCTTCTAAAGTTTTTAACAGGGCATTAAAAGACGAAGTGGACAACATATGCACTTCGTCAATGATAAAAACTTTATATTTTCCAACGTTAGGTGTAAAGCGAGAATTTTGAATAATATTTTCCCGCACGTTATCCACTCCGGTTTGTGAAGCGGCATCAATTTCTATCAAATCAATGGCGTGGCCGGCCATAATTTCCTGACATGCCTTGCATTCGTTGCAAGGTTCACTTTTACCTTGGCCGCGATTGGTACAATTTAAAGATTTAGCCAACAACCGGGCCGCGGTGGTTTTACCCAATCCGCGCGGACCACAAAATAAGTAAGCGTGCGCCAACTTATCGGTTTCTAATTCGTGCTGCAAGGTCACTTTAATGTGATTTTGCCCGATCATTTCGGACCAGGTTTGCGGACGATATTTACGATATAAGGTATTAGACATGAAATTAGCCCTTTAGCCGGTCAATTGATTTTTAGGTTTGTTTTCACCTATATTTTACCACTTTTAACTCCGACCCGCAAAGAATCACAAAAGGCCAATATTTTAGAGGCTAAAACCACCTTATCCACAGCCAAACTGACTACTAAAAAACTACCGATTTTACCTTTGCTCGCTTATCAGACAAATTGATTAGAATGATTATTATTTAAAGTCGATCAACTCCACCCGATCAAGTTATTATTGACAAATTACCAAAGATTTGTTAAGTTAAGGACGGATAATAACCAAAATTTTACAATTTTAGGAGGAATCAAAAATGGGCATGTCAAGTTCGTGGATTCCAGAAAGAGAAAAAACAACCAAAGAAAAATTCATCGCCGGCTTCAAAGGCTTTTTAATGGTGGTTGGCGCAATAACCATTTTAATAGGATTGTTAATTTTAATCTTGTGCTACTGTTGCCCAATCCAGTAACAGAACATAAACCCGCGTATAATTTATAACGCGGGCTTTTTATTTTATAAAAAAGGTAGACTTATAAAAAGTCTACCTTGAATTATTATTAAGCTAATAAAATTTTCATCCTGGCACCGTTACCCTTCTTAACGGTTAACCAGTCAGTTCCAGAAATACACATCGTCACAGCCTCGTAGTATTCTGAGAATACTACAACCTCCTGCGTGGCTTCGTCCAAAAACTCTATACTAAAACTAGAGCTTTCGGACTCACAACTCTGAATTACGCCATTATGTTCGTAGCTATCTACGTCTTGATAGATAGCCTTATTGCTAATGAATTCATGACCAAACAGACTAAAGAAGTCTCTTGGCAATAGTACCTTCTCTTTTATTCTTTTCAACAAACTAAGGCTGCTTATTTGATCACCCATACTACACCTCCATTTTTTAAGATTTGTTTTAAACTTAACAAAAATAATCTAATTTGTCAAGACACTAAAAATCCCACCAAAATGGGATATAACGATTTTAAACTTTACAACTTTCTACTTTCCGCCCATTTATTGCTTAATCACATTTTCGATGGCCGCCCATTTGCTCTTGCCTTCTTTGGGCACCAAAATTACTGCTTCATCTCCGGTGTCCCCATTAAAATAAGTTACCGAAGCGGTTAAGACGCGCCATTTACGTTCGTCATTAACTACAAAAAAACTGCTGGTATCTTCGTCTTTAACAATAGTACCAATTACTCGTTCCCGAACGATCGGGCTAATTTGTTTGTAAATAAAAGAACCATTTTTGGCAATGGTCAATTTTAAAATATCTCCTTCTACTAATTTAGATTTGGAAGCATAATTAGCCGGCACCGTATACTGTTTGCCGTCAGAACCAATCATCTGCTGGCCATCAAAAACCCCTTCTACTACATTAGCCGCTTCGGCTGGTTCAGTTTTATCTGACAATTTATTACCGCTACCCAATAATTCCTTTAATTTTTCAACCGGCACGTCTTGACCAGAATCCAACAACGACAAAGCTTGACCAATATTATCACGAATATCGGATAAAACCTTTTTTAAAGCCTGATTCTTTTGTTGTTCCACAACCGAATCAGCCGAGGTCATTTTTTGATCATCGTCGGTACTCATTTTGTTTTGTTTTATGTTATTTTATTTTTTGACCAAATGCTAATTACCCACATCCCAAACTTCCATTTCTTGTTCTATTTTAGCATCTTTTTTAACCCAATGCCATTTGCCATCCGCGCCTAACTCACTAACATAGTCTTGAGGATTAACTTTAATACCTTCCGGAAAGCCTGGCTTACCATCGGAACCAAAAACCACCGGATATTCCTCTAAAACTACTGGCTCACTTTCCTTGTTTGTATTTATCATAAAATTATAAAGTTGGTTCGGCCCGACCAATATCGGCCGCTTCTTTGGCCACTTCGCCTAATTGCGAACGACGCAAAATTTCTTGTTCTATAATAGCACGAGGCTGACCATATTTCAAGCGCGATAATTCTCTAAGAGCGACAACCGTTTCGGGCCGGCCGGGACTGGGCGGACGATGAGTCATATTAAACGGCGGCGCCCCAGCATTATCAATCAATAAACGAATATATGAAGTGTACATTGGTAAATTTAATAAATCATATTCATTAACCACCGGCGCCATTTGCTTGGCAATAATTTCCGAATCGTCCACACCAATACGATAAGCAATCAAAGTACCAACATTGCCAAAAATTGCGTCTTTAACTTTGTTGGAACCGGCCTTGCCTTCAACATTAGTTCCGCCAAATAATTGACCAATATATTGGTGGGCCATAATCATATCTAAGCGATACTTTCTAGCTTCGGCCAAAATAACCGAAATGGAATCTGTAATAAAATTTTGAAACTCATCAATATAACAAAAAAAGTCATAACGTTCTTCTTCGGGTACATTGGCCCGCGACAAAGCTGCCATCTGTAATTTTGACATAATAATCAGACCCAACAACTGACTATTAATTTCTCCGGTCACCCCCTTAGCTAAGTTAACCAACAAGACCTTTTTTTGATCCATTACTTCTCTAAAATTAAAACCGGATTTTTGCTGACCGATAATATTACGCATCATGGTGTTTTCCACAAACCGGCCGACTTTGGAAATTAAGTAACCCAAAGTTTCTGATTTATGAAAATCTGAAGTTTTGGCCATTTCTTTTTCCCAAAAAGCTCGTACCATCGGGTCGGTCACTTTGGTTAATTTATATTTTTGAAAAACCGGATCGGTAAACATCCGCGGAATATCGGCAATCGTGCCAGGATCTTCCTTATCTGACATTAAAGTAAACATTACATTACGCATGTTATGTTCAAAAATCGGACCAATCATGGAGGGATCAGTGACTAATTTATAAAAAATCGCAATCATTTCTTGACTAACGTAATCCATTTCTTGCGGCGAATCTCCTTCTAGCATATTTAAGCCAATTGGCCACTCGGTATCTGAAGCATCAAATAAAATAATATCTTCAAACCGTTCTTTGGGCACGCAAGGCAAAATATGATCAATCAAAGTGCCGTGAGGATCAATTACACAAACTCCCTCTCCGGCCGCAATATCCTGTTTAATCATTTCTTCCATTAAAGTAGATTTACCCGTACCCGTACCGCCGATGACATACATATGGCGACGCCGGTCAGATAATTTCATCCGAATTTCTGTTTTAACTCCCCGATAATAATTATCACCTAAAATAATCCCTTCAGTTGGTAAATTTTGCGGTGGAGCCAAGGTTCTAGCCTTTAGCCAACGAATGTTGGGCGTAGTAGTGGAAGGTAAGGGAAAATGGTATAAACCGGCTAATTCGGCGGCATTTAATATAAACTGATTTTGTTGATCAAAATTACGATAAATAAAATCGCGAATTACCCCTTTGTTGGTGCCCCGAATAACTACCTTAAAACCGTTGCCATATTGATAGCCGGCAAATTGCGAAAAAGCATTAGCCAGGTTGTGTAAAATCATCTCTGCCTTTTCTGCCGTCGGGGCCGAAGCCAATAAACGAATATTAACATCAAAACCCGCCCGCGAAGTTTTTTCCTCAATCAATTTAACCATTTCTTCTTCTAACGGCGAGAGCCGATAAGAATCTTTAGGGCTGGAATCCTTTTTGGCCGGAAAAAAATCTTGCCAAAGTTTGCCTAAAGATTTGGCTAAATCACTTTTTTGAGCCGCACTGACCGCCGCCGATAATTTTTTGCCTTGTTGCATTTCCGAAGCAACCTTGTAACTTAACTTGTGCCAGCTTTTATGCGCCGACCGCGCAATAATCTGAATCGCGGCCGTGTCTTCTCCGCCTAATTTACTTAAAGAATTAGTTAAAGCGTTTAAAGGATCATTTTGAATTTTATCGTAAGTCAAAATTGGAAAAATATGCGAACGCTGTAAACCCAAAGTCGCGGCCACTACTACCCCCTTCGGATTAAAAATATTATAATCAGCCACTTCTTCAATTTGGGCATTAGAAAATTGCGCTTGCAATTGCTGTTCTAAAAATTGTCGCAATTCTGGCGGAGTAGAAATATAAAAACTAATCAAACCCTCTTTATCTACTACTATTTCTAAAGAAAAATGATCATGCCGACCGTGCCAAAAAGCTTTTGACCCACCGGCCGCTTTTAGTCCGCCCAAATTGGCATAAAAATTTTCCACTACCCCAATTAATTCTTTAAAATTTTTGGGTTGTTCTTTTTCGTTTTTATCCATTAAATACTGAGGCACCGTAACCAACAACAACTCTCGATTAAAGGTGCTGGGCAAACGACGTTGATTTAATAAAATTTGCCGAACCCAATAAACCAAAACTAAACCGCCAATGACACAAAAAACTACTAGCACCAACAAACTAGCATAAAAACTGGTAATTAAAGTCTGGTAATAATTTTCCAGCATAAATATTTATTTTAGCTTTTTATCTCGACCAGTCAATTTTAAAATTTTAGCCGTCTTAATCTTTACTTCTTGTTCTAGAAAAAAACGATTAATCCCAGGAATAACCTTAAGCCAACCAGCAATCGCCCGAATCACCTCCCTAACTTTAATCGTTACTCCTTTTAATAGGTCAAAAATTTTACGGGCGGCTTTTTCTCCTTCTTGTTTAAAAATTATTTGTTCTTGAGGAGGCAAAGCAAAATAAACCTCGTTTAAATCCTCCTCTAAAATATCCTCGATCGCCTTAACCATTTTTTCCGATTGCGCATTTGCTTGATTAACCGTATTTGACGAGGCTACCGGTTGCTGATGACTTGGTTTAGCCACTTCAGAAGGCTTTTTTTCAGATTTATTAACAATTAAGCCTTCTTTTTCGGCGGCCAATTCAAAATCAGGCTTAAGCACTTGTTCAATCTGACTTAAACCTTCCTCAAGTTGTTTGGTTTCTCTGGAAGAAGCTAAATTTGCCATTGTTTATTATATTATACCATTATTAAAGAAAAAATGGTATAATAATCTTGTCTTAAAATTTTATCCCCATGACTAAAACCCAAAACATCAAAATAAAAGACTTTAATTGGATTAATATCAAAGACGCCGACCAACCAGAAATTGACTACTTACGCCGAAAATTCAAATTTCATCAACTAGACTTAGCTGACGCCTACGCCGAAAAATACGCCCAACGGCCCAAAATTAACTTACATGCTGATTATATTTTTTTAGTTTTACAATTCCCCTACTATAATCATAGCTCTCGCGAGGTTTCACCTGCTGAAATAGACTTTTTTATCGGGCCAGATTTTTTTATTACCGTGCACAATGATAAGTTAATACCCTTGAAAGATTTTTTTAAAAGCTGCTTGGCCGATCCTTATTATGCCCAGCAATGCGAAATCATTGATCCGGCTACGCTACTTTATGAAATTTTAGATCGTTTATTAAAATATTGCTTCCCGATGCTAGACCATATAAGCCTAGACATTGAAGAAATAGAAAAAAATATTTTTGCCGGACGGGAAAGAGAAATGGTTAAAGAGATTTTATACATTAAGCGCAATATTATTAATTTCCGCAAAATTATGCAGGCTCATAAGAGCGTAATTCGTGAAATTATTAATCTAAAAAATAAAAATTTTTACGCTGGCAGTTTACGCGAATATTACGATAACTTAATTGATGAAACCAAAAATATCTGGGATATTTTACAGAACCAAAAAGAAACCATTGAAGCCTTGGAAGATACTAATAGCTCCTTAGTATCATTTAAACTTAATGATATTATGCGCACCTTAACGATTATTTCAGTGCTAACTTTTCCCTTAACTTTGTTTGCTACAATTTTTAGCATGAATATAATTTCGGGCATGCCTTTTATTGAAACTCCCGGCGGGTTTTGGCTAATTATTTTAATTATGCTTTTAGGAATTTTGGGAATGCTAGGATTTTTTAGAAAAAGAAGTTGGATATAAAATAATAATAAAACCCTCGGCTAAGCTGAGGGTTTTTAGATTGGCTAAATTATTTTTGTCAATACTAAAAACTACGTAATTAATTACGTAGTTTTTTAATAAATAATTATTAAAGCATTTTGTCATTTTGTTTTCTACCTTCACCATAGAAAGCCTGGGGGTTTGGGGGAACCAATTGAACCCCAGTGATTACAGAATAAAAGATACTTAATAACTAAGGGTGAATTTGGGCCCCCAAAACTTTTGGTCCTTTTGGTTACAAAAGGACAGAAAAAAATAAGATATAGATTAGTATTAATCTAAAGATCACTTTTACAGGAAATAAATACAAAAAAGATGAAAACTAAAATTTTTTAAGAATACTCTCAATATCTTTTACTGACTTACTTACGACCAATTTATTTCTTAATTCTACCGCCTGAGGCAAACCCTTAACATACCAAGCCAAGTGTTTACGTAATTCAATCAGGCCATATTCCCCTTTAGCTTTAAAGGCCAAACGCGCATGAGCCAGCATTACCTTTTTAATTTTATTAAACTTAAATTCTTTAAATTCCCCGGTGGCTAAATAATCTTTAAGCTGGGTAAATAGCCAGGGCCGACCGTATAGGCCGCGCGCTAAACCCAAGCCGTCCACACCGGTTTTTTCCAACATTATCTTAGCTAATTCTGGTGTAAAAATTCCGCCGTTACCCAAAACTATCCCGCCAAACAATTTTTTAACCTTTTTAATCATCCTGTAGTCCGGTAAGCCACTAAATGGCAACTCGTAACTACGACCATGAATCATTACTGCACTAACCGGTAAACCCTGAATGGCTTTAATAAAATTTAAGGCCGTCACCCTTTTTTTACTGTCCACTAAGTTAATACTGGAACGAATTTTAACCGACACCGGCAATTTAGTGTTTAAACAAACCGTTTCAACAATTTTCCGACACAATTTTAAATCACGCATTAAAGTAACTCCGCCACCGTGAGCGGTTACTTTTTTGGCCGGGCAACCAAAATTAAGATCAATCCCGTCAAAACCGGCTTTGGTGGCTATTTTAGCGGCCTTAGCAAAAACCTCCGGTCGTTTACCAAATAACTGAATTACTACCGGGTGTTCGGCTGGGGCTAGTTTTAACATCGCCAAGGTCTTTTTAGCATCATAATGCAAACCATCCGCCGAAATCATTTCGGTATAAACCACGTCCGCGCCGTATTTTTTACAAATCTGTCGAAAAGCTAAATCTGATACCCCGGCCATTGGCGCCAAGGCTAAAATTGGTTTATTTAAACTTAACCAAAAATTACGTTGTTTCATAAAAGTAAAGTTTAACAATTTTTAAAGCCTTAGGCAAGCCCCAGCCAAAACCAAAAGCCCCGGTCAAAAACCGAGGCTTTACTAAAAAATATCTATGAACTCTGATGGCGTAAAATTTTATAAGGCTTAGGCCCCGCCTTAATTGTTAATTCTTCTTGCGTAGTTTGCGCATCATAGCCTTCAACTTCAACTTCTCTAACGTATTGTTTAAATTCCGGATCGACCAAAGGATCAACCCCTTTGGCTAAGGCGTCTTGATATTTATCGCGATCAATAATAAAATAAGTGATTTTTGTTAACTCTGTTTCTAAACCTTCAATGCCCATATTTTTAAACAATAAAAAAACTAATTAAGAACTTGCTATTGGATATGTAATCATTTTTTAGTAATTCCTACTCCCTGCGCGGAATCTTTAAGGTTATAGCCCAAGCCTTCAATTTGTTGGCGTAAAGAATCGGCCAAAGCCCAATCTTTATTTTGTCTAGCTTGCTGTCTTTGAGCTACTAAATTTTTTACTTCCTCGGTTATTTCAACTTTAATTTCTTTAACCTCGGCTAAACGTAGACCTAAAACTTTATCAAATTCTAAAGCCAATTTATATTTTTCGGCCGTGGCTAAATTTTTATCACCAAGTAACCCCCACAAGACCGTCAGAGCTTGCGGCAAATTAAAATCATCACTAATGGCGGCTACAAATTTTTGTTGATAAACTAAGCCGGCTGAAGAAATTTTGGTAAATAGTTTTTGCCACCACGAAATTTTTTGTCGTAAAACCAAAACTTGACTGACTAAATTTTCATAACCGTTACTCGCCGCCGTTAGCGCTTCCCAAGTAAAGTTCTGTTTAGAACGATAATGCGCTTGCAAAAATAAATAACGGACCGCTAAGGGCGTAAAACCTTTGGCCTTGGCCTCTTGTAAGGCGTAGCCAGCGCCGGTAGATTTGGCCATTTTTTCGCCACCAAACGATAAATGTTCATTATGCAACCAATAATTTACAAACTTCTGGCCGGAAATCGCTTCGCTTTGGGCAATTTCGTTAGTATGATGAACCGGGATATGATCCACGCCACCCATATGAATATCTAAAGTCTGGCCTAATAATTTTGACGACATTACCGAACATTCAATATGCCAACCCGGAAAACCTTGGCCGTCTTTAACCAACGGACTATTAAACGGGCTGGGCCAGGTTTGTAAAGCATTTTGATGCGTTCCGGCTTTAAAAAACCATAAGGCAAAATCGGTAGAGTTTTTTTTCTGCGGGTCACCCACTTCGCCTTTGCCGGCTTCCGCGATATTTTTTGTTAAATCCTGACCAGAAAGTTGCGTGTAATTTTTAAATTTTGACACATCATAATAAATCGCCAAATCAGTAGTATAAGCATAACCTTTGGCTAACAAAACTTGCACCGCTTGAATAATCGGTTGAATATATTCCGTCGCCCGCGGTTTATAATCCGCCGGCCAAGTATTTAATTCCGCCACATCTTGCTCAAAAATTTTAATATACTTATCCGCTAATTCGGTTGGACTTAAACCTTCGCGTTTAGCACCCTTAATCATTTTGTCTTCACCTTCATCTTGATCACTAGTTAAATGACCAACATCGGTATAATTACGAGCAAATTTTACCTGATAGCCCAAATACACCAAAGAACGGCGAATCAAATCCGCTAAAACCATGGCCCGCATATTGCCAAGATGTTGCGTCCAATAAACGGTCGGCCCGCAATGATAAAAAGTGACCATTGGGGCCTGTTGCGGTTTAAATTCCTGCAACTCACGACCCAAGGTATTATAAATTTTTAACATGTTAGTTTAACTATTTTCTAAGCTTGATCAAAGGCCTTATCTACTTCCTTTAAGCTGTCCTCAATAACCTTCTGAACTTTATTAGTAATAATTTCCCTAAGTTTAAGCGTAAAATTATTAACAAATTCTTCAGCGTTATCAGCCTTAATAACGTTTTCGCTACCATGACGAACAGCTAAATGAGCCTTGGCATTATCGCCAATCGCCAACCCAGCAACTGAAATGCCAGCTTTTCTTAAATTATCAATGCATTTTTTAGAATCTTGTGGATTAGCGTCAAAAATTTCCCCGTCAGAAATTTGCCAAATTACTTCCGTTAGTTTGTTTTCTAATAAGTTTAATAATAATATCGGGTCTTGATGTTGTGATTCTATGGCTTTCCAGGCCTCGTTATCATAAGTACTTTCGCCAAAAGTCATTTGCTTAAAGGCTAAAATAGTATTGGCAATTTCTGCATTAACATCAACCGGTGGTCGAGGGATTTTATCATTATTAATAAAAGCTAAATCTTCAACCTCGTAAGACTTAATCTCTGTATGGTTGCTACCAAACAAATGAACCGAAGTATCGCAAACAATATCTAAATTGCCGTCATAATTGGCCCCCAAAACTTGCTCCATTTTGTTTTTAAACAATAAACGAAAACTCCGCAAAGAAGCATTCAACAGCATTACCACCATACGAGCCGCCTCGGCTTTGTCATAGTCAGACATACTGCCAGAATTATCAATCAACAAAAGCAGCCGCAACATTTTTGGTCGCAACTCCACTTTAATTTTTTCTATTAGCAACTGATGAATTCGCTGATTATCAAGCTCTACTCCCTGTTCGACTAAACCAAAAATACGTTGAAGCTTTTTAATATCAACTCTGCCTTGAAAATAATATTTGTCTCTAATAACTTCTATTTGTTGGGCAATATTATTAACCACATTCAACCAGGCTTCGGCCATTTTTTCTACTAAAGGCCTTAATTTTTCTTCTAGCCCTAAATAATTTTCTAAGTGGCGTTTAATTTCTTCTTCACTAATTTCCAATTCCCTATTATTAGCTCCCTTTTCTTTGCTGACCTCTTTAACCTTATCCAATAATTCTTTAAAGCGTTGTTTTTTGCTGTCACGTTCTTGGTATTCTTGACCTTTTTTTTGCTTTTTGACTTCTTCTAGATTTGCCTCTTCTTCGTCTTGTTTAATTAAATCCTTTAAGCGTTTGTAATCAGCTAAATCACCAAAAATTTTGTCAACCTTAGAATCACTATTTTTTTTGCCCTTTTTTTGGTTTTTACCCTTATCATTGTCCTTGTCTTTTTTGTCTTTTTTGTCTTTTTTATCCTTGCCTTGGCCATCCTGCTCGCCATCCTCATCCTCTCCTTGATCGCCTTCATTGTCGTCGTCATCATCACCATCTTTTCCTTTTTTCTTCTTTTTTTTGTCCTTATCTTTCTTTCCCTTCCCCTTACCCTTGCCATCAGAATCGTCGTCATCGTCGCTACTTTCTTCATCATCACCTTCTCCGTCACCGCCATCACCGTCACCGCCCTTTTCGGCTTTTTCTCTAACTTCTTTCAAATTTGAATCCGGGTCAAACACTATTTCATTTTCGCCGGTTAGGACAAAAGGGCTTTCGGCTTGAGTGGCCATACTGAGCATCTTTTCCTTAGGCACTTCATTATAATACTCAACCTTGGTAGACTCAATTTGACCGTTGGGGCCATAATTAATTGCGGTTATTACCCCTTTTTTGCCATAATTAAGACTACCACTATTTATGTTTTCTACTTTTTGACCTTTGCGCCATTTTTCTTTCTCCGAAGATTCAGGAGGTTTTTCAGAACCACCTTCCCCGCCCTCTGCACCTTCCCCGCCTTCGCCGCCTTCGCCGCCCTGACCAGTCGGATCAGAGTTAGGCGGTAATTCTACATCAAAATTATCATCTAAAGAACATAATAAAGTAAAAATTGGTTCTAAAATTTCCCGGGTCACGCGACTACGCTCTGCTAAGTTATATTTTAAAGGCAAAGTCAAACTAGTACCATAGCTGTTAGCCTTGGTTTTATAAAGATTAAAAAAATCTAAATAATTAAGCTGGCGATAATCTTCTACTCCTAAAAATTTCGCCGCCTGTTTTAGTTTTTGATTAAATCGTAAACTAGCTAAATTTAAATTTATTTCTAAATTAGCCAAGTTC
Source organism: Candidatus Buchananbacteria bacterium (assembly GCA_041665005.1). Classification (GTDB taxonomy): domain Bacteria; phylum Patescibacteriota; class Patescibacteriia; order 2-01-FULL-39-33; family JBAYJR01; genus JBAYJR01. Next base: position 18,164 of record JBAYJR010000002.1, on the reverse strand, counting down.
ACACAATCAGGATCCAAAACGCTAGGTACTAAATCTGGCGTCACTTCTACTACTTTATTATCTTTTTTAGCAAAATTTTTAACTTTAACAACGTCGCCAAAAAATTCTAAGTAACGCCGTAGTTTTTCTGGATCCGCCTGATTTTGAGCAATAAAATTTTTTAGTAACTTGAGATAGGCTTCAACTAAGGGATTAGTTAAAGCAATCGTTACGTCTGGGTTCAATTTGAATCTACCCTCGGGATTAATTTCGGGTTCATAAATATCTTCAGTTTTTAAGCCGATCATTTGGCCTTTGAGAAAAAAGGTAGTAAACTGTCCAGAACGGCCATATTTTTCAGCTTCGGCTAATTCATTCCAGTCAAAGCCCTGTTCGTAATCGCTGGGTGATACTAAATTCAAATCGCCTTTACCGGGCCCTACCAATAAATAGCGATCATCTTGCTTGGTTTTATAATTAGGGTTTTTTACATAGGAACCCTGACCAGGAGCGGTCTGCCAAAATAATTGAAAAAATTTATCACGATAGAGTTCATAAATAGATTGCTTTCGTCTATCGCTTTGCACGGTACCCGAACCAAAACGACTGGAATCCAGTACTAAACCATTAACAATAACATCTTCTAAAATATTATAATAATTAGCATAGGCCTTGGCTAGACTTTTAAACTGTACCCCGCCCTGTTCAGAGTCTTTTTGGTTACGAATCATTTTTTTAGTGTAGTACTCAAATTGTTCCAACAGATTATATTTACCAGCCAAGTCCTGTTCGTGCATTGTTTTTAAATGAGCAAATTCATGCATCCCGCCAAATTCAATTTGGTCTTCATTCATACTGCCTTCCTTGGCCCTTTTATAAAAAGGCACACTAAAAAAAACTTTATCATTTTTAATCTCAAATTTAAAATCCATTCCACAAACTATTTGGTGTTTAGCTTGACCGTACTCTACAAAAAACCGAAAATCATCCAAATGGTTGTCAATAAACTGCTTTAACTGGTCACGTTCGGGCCAAAGCTCTTTTGGCACACCATTTTCATCAAAATTAACTTCCTTCTCAATTACCGGTTTGAGTTTCTTTTCGGTCTTAGCTTTATCAAAAAAAGCTAAACTAACGGCATTAGAATTCTTTTCCAAAGAATTTTTCATACTGCAGAAGATTTATACCTTAAAAAACACTAGGCCAAAATTTTAGCCAACAATTAAGATCTAAGCAATGCAAAAACTTTTTAGTTTAATTTTAACTAAACTTAAACCAAAACAAATTGTCAGCTTGCTAGCAAGCTTAGCTAGTCTGACCGGCTGCGGCCTCACTGGCACAGATTTTGCCAATCGCTACTTCTAATTTAGCAATCTTTTGCTCTACTTCGACGCTAAATTCCTGTAGCTCTCCCACTTCCTTGTCAAAGGCAATTTGCTCAACATCGCCAACAGTACCTTCGTACTGCTTAAGAGCCTCTTCACGTAAGTCTGCTGGAGGAATTTTTTGCTCCGAATTTGGTTTTTTCATAAAATTTATTATTATTATTTATCTTAATTAATTATATTATTTTTTTAAAGCACTGGCAATAAAATCCATTTTTTCTTGGGGGGTCTTGCCCTTCATTTCTGCCGCCTTATCGCTCGAAATATCTTTATTTTTAATCATTGAATCAAGCATTAGGTTAGCAAAAATGTCCACTTCTTCCCAAAATTCTTGATCCGAAGCAGTAGCATTAAATTTGCGCTCAGAAAATTTCAAAGCTTTCAACTGCTCCAAGAATTTATTCAATTCCTCAGTCTGCCAACTCTTAAAATATTCCAAACTTAAAGCCTTTCTAATATCTGCTAACTGTGCCAATAATTCTAAGCGTTTTTTATCCACCTCCGTTTGCTCCGCCTTGCTAGACCTTTTTTTTATAATTTCCTGATACTCTGATTTTTTTCGTGCTGGTAAACAACCGTACAACAACTGCGTCATTTCTAAAGAAGAAAAATACTCCATTTGATATTGACCGTCGGTCCTTAACAAAGAAACATAATCGCCATTTTTAACAATCTTTTTATATTTGTCTATATTGCCCACCGGATTAAATTCCATCCGCGTTTTAAAGTCATTTTCATCTTTACAGGTTTGATAATTTGGCCATTTTTCATCAGGAGAAAAAAATTGTGCTTTTTGTAAAACCGCATAAATAATCGCCTGTTCCTTCGGCTTATCCGCTAATTTTTTAACAAAGTTCCACAAATAATATTCAATATCCATACTACTGCCATGGTCCAGATAAGCTCTAACAATATTATCCGTTAAATCACGCATACTTAAACTGCCCAATCTTAACAAAGCAGACAGTGAGGTTTTGGTACCATCGTTAGTAATTTTATCCAAATTTGGCAGATTAGGAATTTTTTCTTGACGCTTTTCAAACAAATCCATAATTACCCGAGCACCACAACTCAAACGATACAAATCTTTAATAATTGAATAACGGTCATCCTTTCTAACCAGCAACCTTGCGCCTAAACGAGTATTTAATAATTCAACTAATAAGACTTGAAAAATTTGGTCGGACTCCGCTTTGGCCTTAGAATCCTTAATAAACTCCGCCATCTGATTTTCATCTTTAAAAGCCATTTCTGACACTTTTTCTAGATTTAATCTTTCTAACAATGGACTAATATCATTAATTTCCCGACTTTGCGGTAAATATTTAACTTTAATTGGCACCAAACGACTAAAAGTAGCCGGGTCCATATCATTAAAACGCGCCTGTTTATATTGATCACCGGTGTTGCCAGTCCAAATAACACAAAAACCTTTTTTGACCACAAAATCTTTAGCGTCAGTTCTAGTTTGTACAACATCGCCCGCTCTTTTAGTTAGTAGGTCATTAAAAGCGATTAAAACTTCTGGGGAGATGGTGTTGGCTTCATCAATAATAAACGGCGTACCGGTTCGCATAGCTTCATACATTCCGCCCAAAACATACCGTGCCTGGACATTATTAGAAAAAGCTTCTTCAACCTGATCATCAATATCTTTTAATTTTTTCTCATCTAATTTGTGATCTTTTTTAAAATCAATAAAATCCTGTTCTTTAAAATTAACTTCGCCGCCGACTGAGTGCAAATAATTTTCGTGCAAAACATTATCAATAATTTTTTCTCTAAGTTGCGAGCGCACCTTAGTTAGTTCGGTGGCGACTTTATCTAAAGGAGTTTTACTATCGAAAGAAGAATTTAAACCTAAACGAGCATACGCCAAATTCAACATATCAACATCAGATAATTTTTGCAGTTTTAATTCTTCCGTAAAACGATCGGGTTCTAAAAATTTACTGCCCGAAACAATAATTGGTTCTTTACCAAAATGAGCGCGACTAATCTGCACCGCCAATGCGGTTTTACCACTACCAGTATCTCCATGAAGATAAACAATGGTTGGTGGATCTTTTTTCAAGGCTTCCATCGCCTGAGCAATGATTTCCTTAACATATCCAGTTTCGGCGATTTTACGATCACCCTTTAGCAGCATGTCATGCAAGCCTTTCAACTCGTGGGTATAATTAACATAAGCTGTAATAAAATCTCTGTCCACAATATTACCGACTTGATCAAATTTTTCTTCTACCATTCCCGGATAAAAATTAATGCCGGCCCCTTCTAGAGCTAAATTCAAGTCAAGGTTTGTTTCCTCAATCGTCGCCAAGCTAGTTTGATGGATACTGGCTGTTTCTCCGGGCTTTCTAATAGAGTCATCATCTTTGGATCCTTGACTGACTGCAATACCCTCTTTAATAGTAGCTAAATCGCCTAAGGCCTTTTTAACTTCTTTATAGTTAGCCGAGACATAACTATTAATTTTAGTTTGATCTTCCACGCTTAGACTATTTACTTCTGAAGTTAGTTCCTTAAAACGGACCCCCAATAAATAGCCTAATTCTATTAGTTTGCCTGTAGTACGATAGTCTATTTCTTCTTGAATTTTTTCTTTATTACGCGTAACTTTTTTACCTTTACTACCAACTACTGAGGTAACTTCCGCCTTAGCCTTTTCATCATTTCTAATGCCTTTAGCTAAAAAACCCAATAAAACAATGGGACAAGTTTTAGACAAAATAGTAAAATCATCAAATAAAACCTGGCCTTTTTCTACTTTTTGAGATATTTCTTTTTTAAAATCTACAAAAAAAGCTAGCTCCCGTTGATAGGCTTCTAATTTTTTGGTTAATAATTCAGAGCTAACATCTTCTTTTTTAATGGTTCTTGACAGCTTTTTCTCGTAGGTAGCAAAATCGTCTGGTTCATAGTTTAAAAGATCTTCGTAATGCATGTACTCCACAACTTCATCAAAAATAGACAATTGCTCTTCGCGCTTAACTCGATAATTATAATATAATTGTTCAATACTTAAAGCTTCCTGAAGTTCTTTTTTTTCTTGACCCTTAGTATTAGTAACTTCCGGGGAGATTAAAATTGGCGTCCTTTGGCCTTCTCGCATATGAATAAATTAAATAAAATAAATTAAATTACTTATACCTTTAACCTTCAGGTATATTTTCCCACAATCTAGGTTTTTTGGCAAGTGTTTATAAGCTATTTGGCTGGTTTTGTTAATTATTATCTAAAGTTAGCCAAATTTAGCCAAAAATAACCTTAATTACCCAATAAAACTAATAATTATTCTGCTGATATTTAACAAAGGTTTTAAAATCAACGGTTAAATTTAGCAACACCATCTCCGGATTTAACTCTCTGCCCGGTAAATCGTTTCGATATTCCCAAGCTTGGGCGGAATCTAAGCCAGCTAAATTAGAAAATAAATAACCCTGATAAGTACTTGGCTTAAATAGTACCTTTCTGAGATCCCAAGCTCTTGGAGAATCTAGGCCCGTCAAACTAAGAATAAAGGAATCTGAGTCGGACGGAGAATCAAAACATCTTGCTCTAAATTTCCAGGCCTGACCAGAATCTAAGCCAACTAAACTTTTAGCTAAATAATTTTTACCAACTTTTTTGGCTAGCATTTTTTCTCTAAACTCCCAAGCCCTAGGAGAATCCAAGCCTGCCAAACCAATGGCCACATAATCTCTGACCTCTCTCTGTTCTAATAATTTTTCTCGGCATTCCCAGGCCTGAGGAGAATCCAGACCAGATAAACTTTTATTAAAATGTCTCTCATCAACCCCCAACTTAGATAATTTTTTTCTAAAATTCCAGGCTTTGGCCGAATCTAAACCGCTAACACTATCCATTAAGCTTTCTTTACTTGCTTCCCTATTTTTAAGAAACTTAGTTCTAGCCTCCCAAGCCCGGTCAGAATCTAAGCCCGTTAAACTTTCAATAAACTTTTCCCCAGACACTCCCTCAAACCTCCCTTCAGCTAACAACTTTTTTCTAAACTCCCAGGCCTGATCAGAATCTAGACCCGCTAAACCGGAAACAAGCTCACCTTTAGTTGCAGACTTATGCGGTCTTGAATTCATTGCATCATTAAACCGGCTTAATATTTTTTCTCTAAATTCCCAGGCCTGAGCGGAATTCAAACCCACTACACTTTTGGCTAAGCTTAAAGCACTGGCCTGTTGATCAAAAAGTTCTTCCCTAAATTCCCAAGCCTTAGCCGAATCTAAATATTTCAAACCATCACCAATAAAATTTTTATCTACTCCTTGGGCCAAAAGTTTAGTTAAATAGGTCAAACAATGTTCTTCAAATCTAGCATAATTATACTCAATAATTGCTAGTTTTAATTCTTGATCAGCAAAAGTTTTAATTAATTTAGCTTTAATTTCTCTAACCGGCGCCAAATTTTCTGACTTTTTTGGGTTTAAATTTTGAGCCTTAAGTACTTCTTGACTAAGTTGTTCTTTTAGCGCTTTAATAGCTTCCAACTTAGCCATAAACTCCGCGCAATTATTTAGCATAAAATATTATTACTACTAAAATTTAAAAAATACTCACCGCAAAACGGGTGGAATCACTAGAACTGAAATCGCCCGGAGTGTCCCGAACCAACTGGACCAGCGCACTGCCACGGTAGAAAAAAACAAACGGCACAGTGTCGGCTCTATTAAAATAGCTATTAACTAAATAGCAAGACTTGCCTGAGCCTTGGTAGTCATCAATTACTTGGTTGGTTTGAGTTAAATGAGTCAGGGCATAAACTAACCAGGATTCTGGTGTTAAGCCTTGTTCACCTTGATATTGAGGGTCAGTTTGGAGTTGTTTTAGATAATCTTTGGGGGCTTGATTAGCTTCTGGTTGCGCGCGACCAGCTATGGTTTTGCCTTTATCTTCAGCTGGAAGGTCTGGCAAGTCTTCAAGTAACAGAACTTGCCAAGCTTGGGTGGGTAGGAGTTGTTTTTTGGTTTTACCTTGGTGATTGTCAGAGAATTCTTGGGGAAAATATACTAAACCCTCGCTGGCTTCGGCTATGACGTAATATTTAGAATCGCTATCATAAACAAACTTATCACCAATCTCTTTGTCAAGCTTTAAAGGTTTGTTTTTAGTGTCCAAGAGTTTACCTTGTTGATAATGCTCCATCAAAGCATTATCATAAGCCTTAATCAGGAAATCTAGAGGTAGGCCAAAGGGAACAAGGACTAGCTTAACAAAGCCTTGTGGGATTTTAGTTTCCAAAAATTCTTTATTTTTAAACATTTTATCCTCAATCTGTTCTAGGGTGGGTATGGGGTATTCTTGGTGGTTAATTGCTTCAATACCTAGTTTACCAGTGGAGAGGGTTTTTAGAAGGTTACTTTTACGGAGAAGGTCTACTTGGGTTTCATACTGAGCTTTGAGGTTTTCTTTAGTTAGTTCGGGGGTGTTAAGCCAGAGTTTGTTTTGAAGCTCTTTGAGGGTTTGTTCTAATTTAATCTTAGCTTCTCTGATGGATATAAGGTTATTAGACTTTTTAGAGTCTGAGTTTTTAATTTTAGTAAATTCCAAGTCAAACTGTTGTTTGAGTTGCTTGAGGGAGACTAGTTTAGTGGTAAGTTCGGGGCAAAGTTGGGGCATATAGATTTATTTATTCTACCTTATCACCATCCCAGATCGCAATTTTTCCAGCACCATCACCTGAAAAAATCCGACCATCGGGTAGGACTTGCAAGGCGCGTACAGATTGAGCATGTCCTTTGAGGGTTTGAATGTTTTGATATTTACCTTGGCTGTCTGGTTGCCAGATTATAATAGTGTTATCATCACCACCCGAAACTATACGGCCATCGGGTAGAACTTGGAGAGTATGCACAGAACCAGTATGTCCTTCGAGGGTTTGGGTGTTTTTATAGTCGCCCTGGCTGTCTGGTTGCCAAATCTTGATGGTGTTATCAAGACTACCCGAAACAATGCGGCCATCGGATAAAATCTGAAGGGTAAGTACAAAGCCATCGTGACCATTTAGAATTTGAACATTTTGATAGTTGCCTTGAATATCTGATTGCCAAATCATAATGGTATTATCATAACTACCAGAAACAATACGGCCAAAAGGTAAAATTTGCAAAGTGCTTACCCAACCAGTATGCCCTTCTAGAGTTTGCGGTTCTTGATAGTTGCCTTCACTGTCTGGTTGCCAGATTTTGATAGTGTCGTCATCACTACCCGAAACAATAAGGCCATCAGGTAGGGCTTGGAGGGTATTCACAAGACCAGTATGCCCTTGAAGGGTTTTAATATTTTTATAGTTACCATGACTATCTGGTTGCCAAATCTTAATGGTGCTGTCAGAACTACCCGAAACAATGTGGCCATCAGGGAGGACTTGGAGGGTGAGCACAGAACCAGTATGTCCTTTTAGAGTTTGGGATTTTTCATAATTACCTTTTTTATCTGGTTGCCAAATTTTAATAATTTTATTACTACTACCCAAAACAATACGGCCATCAGGGAGGGCTTGAAGAGCCCACACAAGATCATCAAATCCTTGATCATTAAATCCTTTAAGGGTTTTAACTTCGTGATAATTTATTTTGTTTTCTACCGTGGTCAGCTCTCGAGGAAAATAAGGATAAAATTTTTGCCATTCAATCAAAGTGGTTTGCTTCTGAAACTCTTGGAGGGCTTGGTTTAGGTTAGATTTAATATTTCTAATAAAAATAAGATCATCGGACTTTTTAGAGTCTAAATTTTTAATTTTAGTAAATTCCAAATCAAACTCTTGTTTAAGTTGTTTGAGGGAATCTAGTTTAGTAGTGAGTTCGGGGCAAAGTTGGGACATAAAAATTTATTTAACCAAATGGTTTGTTTTATTTACTCTACTTTATCACCATCCCAGATTTTTATGGTATTATCATAACCACCCGAAACAATGCGGCCATCATGGAGGACTTGCAAAGCAACCACCGAATTAGCATGTCCTTTTAGAGTTTCGAGTTCTTGATAGTTACCCTGACTATCTGGTTGCCAAATCTTAATGGTTTTATCGACACTACCCGAAACAATACGACTATCAGGGAGGACTTGGAGGGTGCACACAGGGCTAGTATGTCCTTCGAGGGTTTGGGTGTTTTGATATTTACCTTGGCTGTCCGGTTGCCAAATCTTGATGGTGTTATCAAGACTACCCGAAACAATGCGGCTATCAGGTAGGACTTGAAGGGTGAACACAGAATTAGTATGTCCTCTGAGAGTTTGCATATTTTTATAGTTGCCCTGGCTGTCTGATTGCCAAATATAAATACTATTATAACCCCAACCCGAAACGACGCGGCCATCGGGAAGGACTTGGAGGGTCCACACCTGACCAACATGCTCTAGAAAAGCTTTGGATTCTTGATAGTTGCCCTGCTGATCTGGACTCCAGATTTTGATAGTATGATCCATACTACCTGAAAAAATACGGCCATCAGGTAAAACTTGGAGAGCACGTACACCATAATTATGTCCTCTGAGAGTTTGAGTATTTTGATAGTTGCCTTGGCTGTCTGATTGCCAGATTTTAATAGTGCTATCGTCACAACCGGAAACGATGCGACCATCGGGTAAAACTTGGAGAGTAAACACATGATTACTGTGACCTTTTAAAATTTGCGTATTTTTGTAGTTGCCCTGGCTGTCTGGTTGCCAAATTTTGATAGTACCATCGCTACTACCCGAAACAATGCGGCCATCGGGTAGTGCCAGAAAAATAAGGGCAGCTCCAGTATCTTCTTTAAAGGTTCCGACTTCATGATAATTTGTTTTCTTTTCTACAGCGGTTAGTCCTCGGGGATAATCGCCATAAAACTCTTGCCATCCAAATATTGGAAATTCTTTGAAAAACTCTTGGAGGGCTTGGTTTAGTTTAATCTTAGTTTCTCTGATGGATATAAGGTTATTAGACTTTTTAGAGTCTGAGTTTTTAATTTTAGTAAATTCCAAGTCAAACTCTTGCTTGAGTTGTTTGAGGGAATCTAGTTTAGTAGTGAGTTCGGGGCAAAGTTGGGGCATAAAAGTATTTCAAAATTTAACTGATGTTTAACAGTTAAGCTGTGTCTATCTTAACAAAAAACCTCTTTTTTTACAACCAATTACAACTAAATAAAAAAAGCCTTACTTTTGTAAGTAAGGCTTTGAATTTGCGCCAGACGAGATTTTAAATAATCTCATCAATCAGGCCGACGGCCAAAGCTTCTTCGGCCGAAAATTCTTTTTCTTCCTGGCAAAAATCTTGCCAGTCCTGAAAAGAATTTTTTGAATGTTGGGCCAAAATGTCCAACATTCTATTTTGGGTAACCTCGGCAGAAGCAACTTCCGCCTTAGCTACCTCCAAAAATTTCGTATAATCCCGACTTAAGGTGATAAGAGTATTATGCACCTTAAAGGTGGCATTTGGTGTAGCTTGCCGGACACTTCCGGCCATTAAGATTACTACACCCATGGAATTGCAGGCTTCCATAACTCTGATGGTTACTTTAGCCTGTTTAGCAAAATGACTAATTAAGTCATAAATACCAAAGCCAGCTTTCGTGCCACCACCACGAGTATTCAGGTTGACAACAATTTCCTCTTGGGAAATTAATGTCAAGCTTATCAGTCGCTTTCGCAACTGACTCAACATTGTAGAATTGACTTCACCGTCCAGGTTAATCTGGCGGTGTTTTAAAAATAACCAGTCATTAGCTGGTTCTTTTTGGTCTAAGAAGTCAGGCATTGACAAATCCCCCTTTTTTTGATATACTAATTCAAGAATAAACTCTTGATAAGTTTAAGCAATATAGCACATTAATTAAGATTTGTCAAGAGCTAATTAATTAACCAAAAATTATGAGCGAAGAAAACAAGGAGAAGTCAAACATTTTAGGCGAAGGTTACGTAGAAGATACTAAGACTGGCAACATTCCAACAGACACCGAAGTAGAAGAACAAAGAAAAAAGAATGCGGAAGAAGAGGCCTGGCGCGAACAACAATAAAATTAATAACTAAAAACTCCCCCACCTTAAAGCGGGGGAGTTTTTTATGGCTCTTTTATATTTTATTGCCAAGGTTTTTCCTGTCTAACTAATAATTCTTTAGCTTTTTCCGGCTGGACCATTATCTCCTTAACTACTTTTTCTAGCCGCGCGCCTTGCGAGCCCTTAACCAAAACTACCTCACCCGACTGTATTAATTCTTGTACAAAATGTCCGGCCGATTTATTATCAGCAAAATGATGAATCTGGGCTGAGGCCAGGCCTAACTTACTGGCTTGATCAGAAATAATTTTAGCAAATTTTCCCACGGTAATTAGTTCATCAATTTGCTGATCAACTATTGCCTGCGCTACTTCCTCGTGACCCGCCTTAGTATATTCCCCTAGTTCCAACAAATCACCAAAAACCGCAATTCGTTTTTTACCGGTAGGCACTGGCACTTTAGCCAAAACCGCAATTGCCGCCACACTTGATTGCGGCGATGCATTGTAAGTGTCGTCAATAATTAAAGTATTTTTAATGCCTAAAATCAAATTCATCCGACCCTTGGGCTGACGCCAAGTTTTTAAAGCCTGGGCAATTTCTAATAAATTTAAACCGTAATGCAAACCTACTGCGACGGCGGCTAAAATATCCGGCACTAACTGCTCGGCAATAACTTGCGACAGCAACATTGGCACTGTGCTACCTAAATAATTGACTTTAAAACTTAAGCCTTGCAAGGTTTGGTCAATAAAACTTAGTCTAATTTCACTGGCCCGTAAATCCGCATTTTCTGACAAACCAAAAGTAAGAGTTGGGGCGACGGATAATTTTTTCATACTCAAAACCAAATCATCGTCTGCGTTTAGCACAGCCAAACCCTGAGCTGGCAGGGCTTTGATAATTTCGCTTTTTTCTTTAGCAATATTTTCTATAGTTTTAAAAAATTCCAAATGTACTGGTGCCACCAGAGTGACCACCGAAACTTGAGGCCGCGCCAAGTTAACTAAATAAGCCAAATCACCGGGATGATCCGCCCCCATTTCTAAAACTAAAATTTTGGGATAATTTTTTAAGCCAAAAATTGCCCGCCATTGCGCCTGAATCAAAACCCCTAGCCATAAAATTTTTGATTTACCACCACTTTCTAAACCTAAAATAGTTAACGGTAGACCGATTTCATTATTATAATTTTTTTGATTACGCCAAACTAAAAACTTTTGCGACAAAACCTGATAAATTGCTTCTTTGGTAGAAGTTTTACCGATACTGCCAGTAATGGCGATTATTTCGGGCTGATAACACCTTAAGATTCTCTTAGCTGACCAAAACAAAACCGTTTGTAAAAATTTTTTAATACGTCTTTTCATAAGTCACTACAGTTTATAACTTTTAAGCGCAATTAGCAAGACTACTTGCTACTGGGAACAATTTGATAATAATTTAAAATAAACTTGGCAATTTCGCCAAACAACGGCGCGGCCGAACTTTCGGCAAACTGCACATCCTGCGGCCGATCAATTTTAACAATCATCGTGAATTTAGGATTATCCACTGGCGCATAACCAATAAAAGTACCAATATGCGCTGTAGCTTCGTACCCACCGCCGTTAGCTAAAGGAATTTGCGCCGTACCAGTTTTACCGCCAACTAAATACCCCGGCACTCCGGCGGCTTTGCCATGACCATTTTGCACTACTGATACTAACATTGTGCCAATCATTTTAGCCGTCTTAGTACTAACCACTTCTTGTACTACTTTAGGATTAATCGTTTGAGCGTGATTATTTTCATCAATGATTTCTTGCACCACATAAGGCTTCATTAATACTCCGCCATTTGCTAAGGCGCTATAAGCGGCTACTAATTGCAAAGGAGTAGCGCTAATCCCCTGACCAAACGAGGCGGTGGCGTAATAAATTTCTCCTTTTTCTTTCAACGCTTTGATATTGCCTGTTATTTCCGTGGCTAAGTCAATCCCCGATAGCTGACCAAAGCCAAACTTCTTAACATAGTCAGTAAAAATTTTAGGGCCAATTTGCCGCATAGCATAAATCGCTCCAGTATTTAAAGATTTTTCTAAAACTTGGGTCATCGTCTGCCAACCATGATTTAGTTTATCCGAATTTTCAATCGTCTCTGGACCAATTTTAACTGGCGCGTCGTCATTAAAAACTGAATCAGCAGTCACTTTGCCTTCATTAATAGCCGCAGCTAAAGTAAAAGGTTTAAACACGGAACCTGGCTCATATTCAAAAAAAATGGCAGGATTGTTAAAAATTTTTATATCTTTGACTTTATTATATTCTCCAGGATTAAAATCTGGATAATTGCATAAAGCAATGATTGCTCCAGTTTTGGGATTTTGAATAATAACCGTGCCACCAGTGGCTTGATGTTTTTGTACCGCCGTGGCTAATTTTTGACAGGCAAAATGTTGAATTGTTTGATCAATTGTTAACACCAAGCTACTGCCGTCATGAGAATTTGTAGTTTTTAAATCACCCACCGCGATTAAACGACCCAAGGCATCTTTTTCAGATTTAATTTCCCCCAACTGACCAGTTAATTCTTTGTTCCAATAACCCTCTAGACCACAAAAACCTTGACGCACATCATTTTTATAACCCACATAACCCAATAACTGACCAAAAGACTCTTGCGCCGGATAATAACGAAAATCTTTTGACACAAAACCTAAGCCATTTACTCCTAATTTTTTAATTTGTTCAACCTGTTCCTTAGTTATTTTATCGCGTAAGGGCTGATAATGACTTTGGCTGCCCGTTAATTTGTTGGTTAAAGTGGTAATTTCCTGGTTAGTTAAATCTGTTAACTGCGCTGGGGTAAAATCTTTAATCACCTTGCCTTGCGGCAAAACTGGCCCCACAATTTTTAACACCTCGCTGACAGCGTAATTAATCTGATCTTTTAGCAACGGCGGATCAGCAAACACCGTATACAACTCTTGATTAGAGGCTAAAGGATATAATAAAGTCTGGTCGTCGGTTGATTTAATTTTTAGATAAATTAAGCCCCGCACAGGATAAATCTTTTGCACGGTAGATTGTTGGCTATTAGCCCGATTAGTAAATTGTTGCTGTTGCCAAATTTGTAAATAAGCCAACCGACCAACCACGAATAAACCAAATAAAAAAACAACCGTCTGCACTAATAGCAGACGCTCATTTCCTCTTACTTTAAAGTTATAATTATGATTGGCAATAGTCGCCATAGTGCCAAAACTAAACCACCAAGCGGTGGTATTATTTGGTTAAATAAAAATTATTGTTTAACGAGCCAAAGCGGTTTCTAACGAAGTTAAATAATCAGTCTGCGAGATACTAACCATTTTTAATTCATCAATTTTGGCGTCCAAATTTTGCATCGATTGCAGATTGCCGTATTCGTTAGTTAAAGATTCGTTTTGTTGTTGTAACTCTTGTGCTTGATTACGTAAATCATTGATTTGGTAACCAGTGCTAGCTAGGCCATTAACTTGCCATAAATAAACCAATAATAAGCTAAAAAATAAACCAGTCAACGTTAAATTAAACGCCGAACATTTGGTTAAAGATAATTTTTGACTAAAAGAGTTACGCTTTTTTAAAGTAATGGAATTTTTTAAGCAGTAGTTTGGCATAGTAACTAAATTTTATTTTTATTTATAATTTATTTAATTTTTTGTGCTACTCTTAATTGGGCACTACGCGCACTGGGATTTCGTGCTAATTCTTCCGTTGTCGCCTTAACCGGTTTTTTAGTTAAAATTTGTAGGCTAGCCCGATGCTGACATTGACAAATTGGTAAGGCCGGCGGACATAGGCAATTTTTACTTTCTTGTCGAAAAAAATTTTTAACCAAACGATCCTCTAAAGAATGAAAAGTGATAACCGCCAGCCGACCGCCTACCTTTAATAACTCCAAGGCTTGCGGTAAAACTAATTGTAAATTATTTAATTCGTCATTAACCGCGATGCGCAGAGCCATAAACACTTTAGTGGCGGGATTAAGTTTGGACGCCCGACGATAGTGTTTGGCATAAACTTGACTGATCACCTCGACAAGCATTTGAGGCGAACTGACCGCTTGTTTTTCCCTGGCCGCGACAATTGCTAAAGCGATTGGCCTGGCTAATTTTTCGTCTCCATAATTTTTAAAAATCTTGACCAGTTCTGCAACTGAATAGGTATTAACAATTTCCGCGGCGGTTAAAGCAGTGGTTTTATCCATCCGCATATCCAACCGCTCCGCTTTAAAGCCAAAACCTTGTTCAGGCTGTTTAAGTTGTGGTGTAGAAATTCCTAAATCTAATAAAATTCCGTCAAAAGATTCGCCTGGCTTAAGCTGCCTAACAATCGCTCCTAAATTTTTAAAATTTTCCTTAACAATGATAACCTGCTGACTCAATTTTTCTGTTTGCAAAAATTTATAACTACTTTTAATCGCTTCATCATCTAAATCTAAAGCTAAAACCTGACCAAGTTCCCCCACCTTTTTAGCAATTTCTTTAGTATGCCCCGCTCCTCCCAAAGTACAATCAATAAACTTTTGGCCCAATTGTGGGTTTAAAAACTCTAGCACCTCAGCTAATAAAACAGATTGGTGCTCATACATAATATTTAAAATTACACGCCCAAACCTTCTAGGGCCTCGGCAATATCCGCCGACGAACCTTCGGTTCCAGTTTTATATTTTTCCCAAGCTTGTTCGTCCCAAATTTCTATCCGATTAAATAACCCGGCTAAAATAACCTTTTTGCTAATCCCGGCATACTTACGTAAATAATCAGGCATTACTACCCGACCCTGTTTATCCATTTCTACTTCCATGGCACCAGCTAACATTAAACGACCAAACGCCCGTGTGTTGGCTTTAGAAATTGGCAACTGCGACAACTTTTCCGCCAATTTAGACCATTCTTCTTTAGTATAAACAAAAAGACAGCTATCTAAACCTTTAGTGACAACCGTCCC
The DNA here is from genome assembly GCA_041665005.1 of Candidatus Buchananbacteria bacterium. GTDB lineage: Bacteria > Patescibacteriota > Patescibacteriia > 2-01-FULL-39-33 > JBAYJR01 > JBAYJR01. The sequence goes on along the minus strand of JBAYJR010000002.1, from coordinate 2,827 downwards.
CTTTTTTAAGATTTCACGAAACTTAACTGGAATAGCCAGTCTGCCTTTTTCGTCTAAGTTGTGTTGGTATTCACCGATGAACATTTTTTTGCTAATTTATGCTAAATTATTTTAACTTATCCACAAAACCCCTTCCTTATCCCCACAATTATCCACCTTTCACCCTTATATTACTATTATACTCCACTTTTTAGTTCGCTTCAACCACTAGTCAAATTAATTATTTTTCGCTAGTTTACGGCACTTTTTATCAAATACTAAAAAAATAACCAACTAACTGTGGATAAATAAAAAAATCACCCAATAAAAGGCGATTTTTACTTAAAAAACTAAATATTACTTTCTCTCTTTTGGCTTAGTAATATTTGGCTCACGATTATAGAGTGGTAAAACCAGTTTGAAACCCTTAGCTTTTTTGGTTTGTTGAATAAATTTCTTTAGCAACTGAGGTGTTAATTCCTCTTTAATCAAAATTTGAATCACTGGAATATTAAAAGCATAACCTAAAGCATTGGCCGTCATAATACCTAAACGAACCGAGGTAAAACTACCCTGACCATTCACCACGCCAATCGCCTTAACTTTTGACCAAGCAATCTTTTGTTTGGCTAAAAAATTAGCCACCGCTGGCAATAGTTTTTCAGTTTGACTCCGCTTGGCCTTAATAGACTCTTGCTTAAGCAACTTAACTTGATTAGCCAGATATAAAACAACCTGATCCGGCAAAATAGTATTGATAATTAAATACATAAAGATTAAAAATTATTACTTTTGACTACCGCCTCTTCTAACCGATCAACCAAAGCGACTTTTTTATTTTCCAAAATATCATAAAGAAACCGATCGGTTACATCACGACGATACTTAAATTCTCTTAACGACATTAAGGTATAATCTACTTCTTGGCCTAAGTCTTTTTCAAATTTTTTAATAATTTTTTTAAGCTTTTCTTTGCTAATATTACCGACTAGCAGCATGTCAGTCTGACTATCGGCCCGCCCACAAAAAGTACCGGTTAAGGCTAAATAATAAATTTTGCCGGCTTTTTCTAGTTGCTTTAATAGATTGTCTTCCAACACTAACTGTAACTTCATAAACAAGGCTTTTAATTCTGGATAAAGCAGGAAATTTTCGTTTAAAATATAATACTTTTTTTCTTTACCCGCAGCCAAAGCTGGCGCCTGACCATCCACAAGCGAACTTGGTGTAGTAGCTAACTCAATAATACCCAATTTTGACAAAGTATCCAGCTGTTGTCTAACTGAGTTAATTTGAGTGTGTAGCCGCCGACTTAATTCGCGGACAAAAAACGGCCGACCGGGATTATTGAGAAATATCTGCAAAATCTTCAATCTGGCTTTTGAACCAAAAATGTGTTCAAGCATAATTTAGACTGGCTTTACGGTTTAAGCTTATTTTAGTATAATATTTTTAGCCTAAAGTCGCAACCTATGAATAAATACTTCGCAGAAACCGGCTTATTTTACCACTCCCCCAAAGAAGGCAAAAAGCGCTCACTAGTTAGCTGGTGCCTGCCTTACTCCTTCTTAGACAAACAGTCCTTAGGACATTATTTTGGTATTGTCGAAATTTATCAATCAAACAACTTTTGGGCCAATGCTGAAGTTTTAAAAATTATCAACAAACTAACGGATAAATTTAATAACTATTTCCGACCGGATTTTACCCCAGAAAAAAACCTAGAAAACCTACTTAATCAATTAAACACCGAGCTGGAGAATTTAATTGAAGAAAAATCCCTACCTTTAGAAAGCGAAAAAATTAATGTCTTAATTGGAATTATTGAGGACAATATTTTGTCCTTTACTCAAGTTGGTGGTATTAGCGCTTATTTAATCCATCATTTAAAAAAGAATGAAAACGTTATTATTAACATTTTAGAAAAAACTCCCGGCGCCAGCAACCGACCCTACCCCCTTAAAATGTTTACTAACGTAATCACCGGAAAAATTTCCACTGCTGATTATTTATTTTTTTGTAATGACAATGTTTTAAACTACCTTTCTTTAAATAAAATTCAACAAATTATCAATAGCCATCCCGTCGCCGAAACCACTAACCAATTTAAAGAACTACTTAGCGACGTTAGCGTTAAAACAGATTTTGCCACCTTGTTAATTAAACCTACTCCGGCTACCGAAAACGCTTCCTTACCAATTAACCGACAACCGATTAATGTTTTTTTACCGCCCGATGCGATTGCTAGTAATATTAGTTCTCAGCAATCCATGGAAAGATTACTTTCTACCCAAGCCTATACTTCTAGCATTTTAAGCCCTTCACTTAAACCCGAGCTACAAAAAATCAATCAACTAATCAAAAAAACTTTGGGTGGCGTTTGGCAAAACTTAGCTACCAACCAACAACGTTACCAAAAATTAATAAAAAATTATTGGCAAGACAAATACCAACAACAAAAACAAAATTTGCAAACCCGCAAAGCAAGCTTGCAAACTCGCTGGGCTGAGGCTTTACCAAAAATAAGCCCCACCGCGCCGACTGAGCCAGAGTTAGTAAACCAAAATTTAGAACCAGAATTGGTTGAAAAATTAGAATCATTTGAAGAACTGTCGCAAGTTATTGAAACCACAGCTGAACTAACTGTAACAGAAAATTTAAACGCAGAACCAGAATTACCAATTATTAAAATTCACGAAGAAATAATTAGCGAAGAGTTAGTAGTAGCGGCGGCTCCTGAAATAACGCCCGAACCAATTTTTAATAAACCGGTTGAATCTCGCCAAATAATCAAAACCTGGCTAACAAATATTAAGGCCAAGGCGACTTTTGTCAACTCCGAAAAATT
>JBAYJR010000001.1:0-131540 GCA_041665005.1 Candidatus Buchananbacteria bacterium | reverse complement strand
TTTATTCCCCTGCGCGGTTTAAACGCCAGCGATAAAAATAAAAAAATCTCCACCAATTATTTGCAGGAGCGTATTAAACACTACCGGGAAAAATTAGATATCACTGTTCCCCTCTCGGCGCACTCTTTACGCCACGGCTTTGCCACTTACCTAGCCGAAGGCGGCGCCAATCCCGCGGCGATTCAGATTTTGCTTGGTCACGAATCGCTAGATACCACCACCAGGTATGTTCATGCCTCAGATAAATATGCCCAAGAAACGCATAAAAAGTTTCATCCGTTGAAGAATGATTAGCTACTTAACAAAATCATAGTCCTCGGCAATTATGAAAAAATGATCAAAACGGCCGCCAATATCACTAATCCTATCAATTTTTCCCCGAATAACTAGTTGTACTTTATTACTCTGATCTAATGTTTTAAGATCATTAAATTTTGGACCTTGAATATCTAAACTATTAAAGGTTACTGAGAACGGCTGATAGAAATATATTAATAATTCTGTCGATGACGCTCTTAACGTCATAGAATTTTTTACATCCGCCACTGTTCCCAGCCATGATACTCTCTTGCCTTTGTAGTATTTATCAAAAAATTCTTGCTTCAGAGCAGAGTTCGGTTGTTTATTAATAATATTTATTATCTCTTGAGGACTAATATTCGAGTACTCTTTGTCAACGTTGACCGAGGACGTTGATGTTGATAAATAAGTAATTTTATCTCCAGCGACATTATCGCCGCTCCCAATAGACATTTGTCCTATATTACTGTTTTTAAATTGAAATAGACTGCTATCGCTAAAAAAATAACCGAATATAACAACAACTATGCCGCTACCTATTGCAACCACCCACTGGTTACGAATAAACCGATTCCACTCAAACCTCTTACTACCAACTACCAAATCATCGAATAAGTTGATTATTTGATCTTCTTTATAAGTTTTTTCATAGACTTTCCATCCAAAATTCAGTTTAATTTCTAAAATTTTTGGTGTTCCTAGCGCCGGGTCATTAAAAGCAGAATCGTAACTTTTAAACAAAGCATTGTAAGACCCGGGGTATCCTGCTACATATAATTTGTTTCCGTTTAATATTTTGTTTAATATGGCGGTAGCGTTATAACCATGATTGTGATTATTCGGATCACAATAAACCGCATTCAATATTTTTAATTTATTCATATACAATAATAATTTTACTTGCTATTACATTATATGATAACCCTAATCTAATCATTTTACAACCCCTTAAATTCTCTTGACAAAAACTAATCTTCTGCTAATATACTAGCAACAGGGATATGGAGGCAGGCGCAGCCAAATTGCTCTTTTGAAAACAGACCAAAACCACTTCTTTTTTTAAAAAAATGGTGGGGGTTCAAGTCCCCCGCTCCAATGCCTATTGAAGGCTAATGGTGACGCACAGCAATTCGGAAGACTTTGATGATTAGCTAACTGTTTAGTGGAACGGGGCTGATTTATCAGCCGCTAGTCGGAGTCGAAGTTGACCAGAAATTACGGTCAACAAGTGGAAGACCGGACGGCCATTAGTGACCCCGGAATAGTACGGAGACATCCGGTGCTATACGGTTTCAGGGCTTCCCTGCCCGATTTATCAAGGAAGATCCAACAAGTGATCTTCCTTTTTTTATTTACTGAATATGCAAGCCTAAGCCAAATTAACAAAAATTTAAACTGCTTGATTTATTTATAATAATTTGCTATATTTTTTAGATAGGAGGAGCTTATGTTAACTACGGATTACATCTTGGCAATAGAAAAATTAAACAAACAAACCGGAACAGAACCCAAAAGCTGCTCTGGAGTAACCAACCCAGATGAGTTAAGGCCAGTACCGGCCAATCAGCACCCAATAAAAGACCCAAAAAAATAAACCAGAGAATTAAATTCTCTGGTTTTTATTAATTACTGTAAATAATTATTTTGATTAAGAAAAATAATTATTTTTTTGGTGATTTCATTTAACCCCAACTCTTCAGGCTTACTGACCCATCTCGCCGCGGCCGTAGTTAACTCCCCTTTTACCTTAACCAAATAAACCCTGACATAAAATCGGTCGCTTCGCTGTGGCGCGGTCCCAAAAAAAGAATTAAGGTACTCTGAATTGCTCAAGACTAATTTTGGCAATTCTTTGTTAAATTCCCTGGCCAAACACTGCCAATCATCTTCTCCAATTTGTGGTTTACCTCCCGGCAAAAACCAAGCTTCCTTCTTTCTAACCACCAAAACCCTTCCCTTATTAATCACTACTGCGCAAACTACCTGTTTCACAAAACAGCCTCCTTATTTATATAATAACTACTAACAAACTTTTTTAACCGCCAAACTTAGAATGTTGTTCAATAAACTTAGCAATAGAATCTTCGTCCGGAAAATCAAATTGTGTGCCCTTAGCCGAACCGCCAACCAGTAAATGATAAAGTTTATAATCTTGATGATTGGGATATTTTTCCCTTAACTTTTCTACAAAATCGCAAATCACCTTGGTAACAGCTAAAATATCCTGCTGTCGATACTGGTGCAGTAATTCCTTTAAAATTGCAAACTCTAATTCTTCATCAATTGGCCCTTGGTCAGACTTAGTCATATAGTTATGCCCATTCTATTACTAATTTAAAAATTTGTAAAGGCCCCTAATTAAAAAAGAGGCCCCGGTATAGTACTCTAAACTATACCGGGGCTAATTTTCTGCTTATTTTTTTAGCAGTTCATTTTCATAACCAGTACCGCAACACAGCGGACAATCAACTTTATCCCAACGATCAGCAAATTCCCATCCCCGGCCAGCGCATTCCCGACAGCAACAGAACTGCTTAAGATAATGAGAAACTTCTTGTAGCATAACTATCGGCTGACGATTAGCGGGATAATTTTGCCACTTTTTATCCGGCACTGCTGAAGCTGAGGCTTCATGAAAACCTAATGCTTTAAACCAATTTACTTTAGTTGGCGAAACGGTGCAAATAAAAATTAAATTTTCAGCAAGCTCCTGAGCGGTAAAAAAAGCTTGAGCCACCAACTCCCGACCTAAACCAAGCTGGCGATAATTAGGCGCTACCCAAAGCAGAGATAATTCACTACACCAATCATATTTTGTCAAAGCAACCATACCAACTAACTTGCCCTGATCCCAAAAAATTTGAAGACTTGGCAACAATTCAATTAATTCCTCTCTGGTCCTTTGGCGTAAAACCCCGGTAGTCATATCAACCGCTAACGGCTTTAACAAAAAATCAATTTCACTTCTTTGAATTGACCTTAACTGAAAACTGGTTAATCTCATAAACCTTCCTCCTGTTTTTGAATTTTACGGAATAAAAAATCCCGTCCTCTACTGGCAAAAAATGCCAACAGAGGACGGGAGTTAACCCCGCGGTACCACCTCGGTTATTAACCAATCCAAGAATTGATTAATCACTTTCACTGACTCAGGCTTTGGCTCTAAAAACCAAACGACATCAGTTAGCGCATGATTACGGACGCCGCCGGGCCCCGCTATTGAATTAATTCACGAGGTCATTTCACAGGCGCGTTCAAGAACGTTCTAGTACCAAGCTTGCAACTACCTTGGCTCGCTAAAACCGAACTCGTTCCCTACTATTCCTGCTCATTAATGTTGTAATTGTTAAGGTATTTTTACTTTAGCACATACCAAAAAACTTTGTCAAATCTTTGCTGCTAAATCATTTGAATATCTTTTTGATATACTCTATAGCGACCAACTGTTCACTAATTGAATTGGTTAATTCCATGGCAACCAAAGGCGCTAAAAAATTTTTATAACTCTCTAAATAATCAAATTGGTTTAAATTGGCATAGCGGTGTAAATCATGCTGAATTTCTTTTCGCTCTGGATTATAATAAGCTTGCTGAGATAAAGCGCTAATATGCGCGCAACCGATGGGATATTTTTTAAATAATTGATACTGCGCCGAATATAACGGCGAGCCTTCCAACCGGCGAGATTCTAGATGCGCATAATCCAAACAAACTCCCGCCAATTGTTTAACCTCGGCCTCTGGCATTGGGTAAGCGGAATTTTCCAAATACATTTGGCTTAAATACTTACTCAAATCATACTGTAGTGGCCATTCACTCATGGCGTGAATATTAAAAATATTAGTTTTAAAATTTGCAATTAAAAATTCAATTTCGTCCGGCGACATATCCGAACGTAAATGCACAAAAGGAATACTTTTAATTTTAGATTTTTTAAGCAATTTATAAGCCTCTTGGCGTTCCGTTGACGCTAAACCCGTCGGAAAAAAACAGACCTCGGTTAGGTCTAGTTTGTTAAGCTCAACAATTTTTTCTCGCCAATCAGTTTGACCGGTCGTAGTAATGGCTGGCAAAATTTTCATAAAAAATAAATTCCGCTTGGTTAAAACAATTATAGCAAGCTTAATTAATTTGATCAACTCCAAACTAAAAGCGACTGATTTTTCAGCCGCCTTTTAGCGTCTTACTAATAATTTTTAATGATTAAGTTTGCGCCACAACCAATAAGAATAAACTATCGGGATTAACGAACCCACAATTACCATGGTGATAAAAATGCCAAAAAAGATGGTTGAGGGCAACCAAAAACCTAAAACCGAAAATAAACCCATAATGATAAAGATTTTACCACCCAAGCGGTTGCTTTTATTCCAAACTTCTTCGCTAGATAAAGTCCACGGCGTACGAATACCCATAAACCAATTAGCTTTTACTTTGCCTAAATAGTTGCCAATAATAATAAATAATACCCCTATACCAACTGGCACTGCCACATTGACTGGCAACAATTGATGACCCAAGGCAATTAAGCTAGTATAAAAATACAGTAACGCTACAAAAGCAACAATCGCTCCTTTAAAAATATGATAAGCCTTGGCAAATTGTTCATAACGTTCCTTTTTGGGATCTAAATAGGGAAAAATAAAAAATAATAAATACATCCCGGTAATCAAGGCGGGGAAAAAGAAGGCGCCAAACGCTCGGCTAGACCAACCATCAACTTGACCATAAACATTCCAATGGATTGGCACCTGCTCTGGAAAATTGGCATAAAAGTAAAAGCTGCTGGCCACCGCTAAAATTATTAACAACACGGGAATAATTTCCGTCCGCCAGGAAGCTTTAAGATAATTAGTCATACTTTTTTTTAATTAATTTTTTAGATTTATTAAAATAATTATATACTTCGGCCGCCACCTCTTCAAAGACGCTTAAATTTAAAGAATAAATAATCTGCTGACCTTGTCTGGTAGCCGTGACTAAATTGGCCGCCTTTAACACCATTAAATGATGTGATAAGGTTGGTAGGGTAATTTTAAAATGAACTGCCAATTCGGCGACGGCCTTATCCCCCTTTTTTAACAAATCCAGGATTTGCCGGCGATTTTGATCCCCTAACGCTTGCCAAGTATTAGTTAAAGACATATTTAGATATTTAGATGTATATCTAAATATTAACATAGGCTAAAAATCTTGTCAAGACCCCATAATTATCCGCTTTAATAACCTAAGTATTTTATCCACAAATCAAACTAATTGACCAAAAGCTTCAACCTTGATATAATAAACACCCGCCTGAAAAAACAGGAGGACTTAATTATTCAAATTAGCTTGTCAATGACTAATTTTGTTTTGTGGTTAGTAATTATAGCTTATCTAAGAATCGTTGTTTATTTTTGGCAAGAATTATTATATTTACCTGAAGAATCCCCTACTTGGCCTGACTATCTAATTACCATTTTTTGGCCCAGTATCTTTATTCTTGGCCCTTTAGGTTTAATTAAAGTAGAAAATATTGATTTTATTTCCAAACATTAATTTTAACAAAATTCACTACCAGATGATGGCAGTGAATTTTTTATTTACCAAATAAAATAACCCCCGATAAAAAATTAATTTTTATCGGAGGCTTAGGTTCATAGTTTCTTTCACCGGTGAACCACTCTCCGGTGACATATCCTTTATGGCTTCCCCCTAAAGGCCGGGTAAGCTTATGATCGTTTCTTTCTAACTAATTAAGCCTAATCAGTTAGATATATCCTTTATAATTTCCCCCTAAAGGCTGGGTGAGTTGTCTTCGCTTCATCCTATAGGCCAACCAGGGTACAGGACTAAGTTGCCTCTTCTACATTACTCAAGCACCATAACGAATAATGACCGAACAGAATACAACAAACACACTTTAACAAAATATTTTTAGCAAGTCAAGTTTATTATTCCCGAATCTGAAACCTAAAAAAATAAACAAAAAATACCCCATCAAAACAGAGCATTTTTACTAAACCGTCACTCAATCCTCTATCTAACAACTTCCGCGACTAATTGCGTAACTTCTGAGTTTTTATATTTTAACTGTTTAATTATTTGTTTAGCCGGATCCGAAACCCGATCAAACATAAAGCTAATTTTATCTTTAGTTTTAATCGCACCATTCCTTTGATAATATTTTTCAATATGTTGATCAAAATAAGCAATACTGTCTGCGTCTCTTAGAATGTCAGTTTCTTGATCACCACCCACTTCGTGGTTTTCTACAATTTTTTTTAATCTAGTAATTTCAGCTGGCGAATAATCATAAGCCTTAACCAAAGCGCCAATAATCTCGGACGACCGCTTGGCGTGCTCCCGTTTAAATTCTTTTAAGTTACTCAAATTTTTTAAATGCGTGGTTTCGGTTATACCGGTCACTCCTCGTTCTAGATCGTGAGCCAAAGCGGCAATTTTAAGAATTTCATCAGCCTCGGGATTTAATTTTAATAACCAAAATAAAGTCTTTTGAGCATGCAACAAATCCCACTCCAACGGAGATTTTTTTATAATTTTTTTAATCGCAGTTTGCACCTTAGCAAATCTCTCCATAAAACTATGGCAAATAATCTAAAGGATTGACTGGAATACCGTTATAGCGTACTTCAAAATGTAAATGTGGACCAAAAGTCATCCGACCGGCTCCGGGGGTACCTGGCGAACCGCCCGATAAGGCAATTACCTGGCCTTTTTTAACAAACTCATCTTCGCTAACCAAAATTTTTGAAACATGCCCATAGACCGTAGAAATTTGTTCGTTGTGAATAATCATAATGTAAGAATAGCCCAAGCCAGCATTTTTAGCCGTACCAATATAACCCGCTTCGGCCGCCGTAATCGCCGTTCCTTGGGCGGCTCTAATATCAACCGCGGGATGTTCATAAACATAACGAAACGGATAATCCGGATCGTGAAAATAAGCCGTCACTGTATGACTGGGCACCGGCCACTGCAACAAAACATTACCCAAGGCTTGAATTTGCTTAGCCTGCTGACTAGTTAAATTTTGCCGTGCTTTTTTTTCTAAACTGGTAATCTCGGCACTAATTTGCGCCTGCTCGGCTTTTAGTTGGGTCACTAATTTTTGAAATTCTTTTTCCGAATTTTTAGCCTTACTCATTAAAGTGCTTTTTGCTCCTTTCTGATTATCCAACACCGCTTTATTTTCTTCTAGCTTATCCGAAATTTTTTCCAAGCTAATTTTATGACCTTGCAAGTCGGCTTGTTTAGCAGCGAGATTTTTTTTCAACTCCTCCAGGCTTTGCAGGTCTTGCTGTAATTTACTTTGAAAATTTTGAGAAAATTTTAATTGATCAAAAAAATCCGAAAAATTATTTTGCGAAAAAAAGACCGCCAAAGTCCCCTGCTCTTGATATTTAAAAATTAGCCTTAAAAAATTAGCCAAATCTTCTTTGTTTTTACTAATTTCCAAATTTTTTTGTTCTAACTGCAGTTGTAGTTGTTGAATTTCTAATTGCGTTTGTTGAACCTGTTCTTGCTTGGCTTTAATTTCTAACTGCGTTTTACTAATTTGACTGCCCAAAATATTTAATTCGTTTTTTAAACTTACGGACTCCGCTTGTTTTTGTCGAATTTTATCCTGATATTCGGCAATCTGTTTATTAATTTCATCAATTCGTTGTTTACGATCGGTTATTTGCTCCGTCACCGTTTGCGCCAAAACCGGCCCCTGACTAAAAACCCCGCCTAATAGCCAAAGGGTAATTAAAAAACTTACAAAAATATAAAATTTTTTTGTCGTCATGCTAAAATTTTAACCTAATTTTTCTTGCGCCAATTTTAAGCGCTTTAAAGTTTCGGCCAAACCTAAAATTTCCGCTAATTCAAATGGCGTTGGACTATTTTTTTGTCCGGATAAAGCCACGCGCATTGGCCACAACACTTCGCCCGTATTTAACTGCTGGCTAACAATTAATTCTTTAATTTTAAGCTCTAATTTAGTGGCTGACCAATCGGTAGCCTTGCTTTGTTTTAAATGTTTTACCAACAATTCTAAATTAGCTTTTAATTTAGTTCGTGTGGTTTGTTTCCAATCTAATAAATCCACCGGATAATTAATTGGCTGAAACAAATAAACAAACTCTTTAATCTCACTTAATTTTTTTAAGCGTGATTGTAAAATTTTGGCCGTGGCTAATAATTGTTTGGCCGGAACTTGGCTTACTCCCCCGGCCACTAAATATGGTTTTAATTTTTTGGCAAACTCTTTAACTGTTAATTCCCTCAAATAGTGACTATTTAACCAATCTAACTTTTGCGTATCAAAAACCGCCCCTGCTTTATTAATTTGTTCCCAGGAAAATAATTTGGCCATTTCCACTAAGGACATCACTTCCAAATCACCACCGGGGTTCCAACCCAATAACGCTACAAAATTTAACAGCGCCGCTGGCAGATAACCATTGCGTTCGTAATCTTCCACCGCCACATCGCCTTGGCGTTTAGACAATTTAGATTTATCGGGATTTAAAACTAACGGCAAATGGGCATAAGCTGGTGGAGTCCAACCAAAAGCTTGATAGGTTAATAAATGCTTAGGCGTGGAAGGAATCCATTCTTCGCCACGGATCACGTGAGTAATCTGCATCAAATGATCGTCTACCACATTAGCTAAATGATAAGTAGGAAAACCATCAGACTTTAAAATTACCTGATCATCCAATAATTCATTTCGCCAAACTACCTCCCCGCGAATTAAATCGGTAAATTTAGTTTCACCCGTAATGGGAGTTTTAAAACGCACCACATAAGGCACCTTATTTTTTAATAACTTTTCTACTTCGGTTTTGGTTAAATTACGACAGGTTCCATCATAACGCGTTGGTTCCTTGCGTAAGGCCTGTTCCCGACGTAATTTTTCTAACCGCTGTTCATCACAAAAACAATAATAAGCTTGGTCGGTTTTTAGCAATTCCTGAGCATATTTTTGATAAAGCGGTAACCGCTGGGATTGCACATAAGGCCCAAATTTGCCTTTAGACACGAGTTTTTTGCCAACTAGCATTGGACCCTCCTGATACTTCAAACCCGCCCATTTTAGAGCTTTAATTAAAGTTTCCACCGAACCCGGCACAAAGCGCTTGCGGTCGGTATCTTCAATCCGTAAGACAAAAGTTCCGTGGTAATGTTTAGCCACTAAATAATCATACAAAGCCGTGCGCAAACCGCCGACATGCAAATATCCAGTTGGACTAGGAGAAAAACGAACTCTGACTTTCATATTTAAATAATTTTAAAAAAATAAAAAATTAGTTGCTAAATTTTTGTTTTAAAACTCGCCAAGGAAAAATAATTACCGCTCTGATAATCCGCCGATAACGCCAAGGCTGTTGCATCAACCGCCACAGCCATTCTAAACCCAACTTTTGCCAACTACTAGGTGCGCGCTTAATTAATCGGGCTAAAAAATCAAAAGTTCCGCCCACCCCAACTGCCAATCTAATACTTGGCAATTTATTAATATTTTCGGCCAGCCATTGTTCCTGGCTCGGCGAACCAAAAGCGACAAACAAAAAATCTGGTTGCGCTAAATTAATTTGTTGCAAAACCTCCGGATGATTAAATAAAGCCGAACCGACTCCCCCCGGACTAGCCCCAACTACTCTTAAGTGCGGATAAATTTTTTGTAAATTAGCAGCCGCCACTTCCGCTACTCCCTCGGCGCCACCCAAAAAATAAACTGCTAAATTTTTTCGTTCCGCCAACTGACACAATTCAACGGTTAAATCCGCTCCGATAATTCTTTCTATTTTTTGACCATACAAAAAATTAACCGCCCAAACCAAACCAATTCCATCAGCTAGTCGCAAATCCGCACTACTTAAAATTTGCCGGTATTTTTCATCTTTAGCTCGTAAAACTATTTCGGGATTAGCCGTAACTAGCCAATGATTAGTTTGACTTTGCAACCAGGTTTCAACTTTTTCCCAAAAAACCAACCGACTAATTTGATCTATTTCTACTCCCAGAACTGAATATTTCATAAAGACCTTCTTAAAAGAATTTTGCTTTAAAACTTATAAAACTACTCTAACTTTTCTAAGCTGCAAAATAAAGTAAACTAATTGCATCAAAAGAAGATTACAACTTGCTTAAATTATAACATTTTTTACTCCTCTTGACAACCTTGCTAAATAGGCCTAATCTATAAACAACAAATTCAAAACAACAGGAGGAATTATGTCAAAAAAATGGAAACTGGCTTTTTTTATACCAATTTTGCTTGTATCGTTAGCACTTGCTATACACATAGCATTTATGTGTACTGGATACCAACTGGTCAGCAGCCACGCCCTGTTCTACTTAGTTACAGCCGGGGTTATTAGCTCCATATTGGTAACATTTTTCTTTAAGCAAACAGAAAAAAAACGAAAAGGAAAAAAAGCCGGGTCAACTGTGAAAGTTGGACTTCTGTCCGCCATGGCAACTGGCGGAGGTTTGGCAGACCAAAATTTAATTATATCTGCTTCACCACCAGATACCACAGCCCAAATAGGCGCTATTACTGCGACTGCCCTTACCGTGGCAGACTGGCAGTTAGCAATAATAACTATTTCGTTTGTGCTACTGTTAGGTGCTTGGCTTTTAGCCTCAATCAAAAAGGCCAGACGTGGTGTTTTTAAGGATCAATTAGATCCTAAAATTCGCCTAATTACCGGCGAAAAAAAGTAAAACCAACCCCATCTTTAGTTTAAAAGATGGGGTTTTAATTTTAACCATGATTAATTTAATAATCTAAATTAAATTTTCCTGGTAAAAAATCACTTTTTCTGTTATACTACCTGCACTAAAATGAAAAAATTTAAACTACAATTTTTAATCTGGCTAACGGCCCTAACTCTAATTTCACCGAATATTTGCCTGGCGCTAACTTTTGACCAAAATTATATTATTTCTGATTTTGACGCCACCGAATATCAAGCTATGAGCCTGGTACAAATTCAAAGATTTTTAACTACCCAGGGCAGTAGCCTGGCTTACAAATCTTTTCCGGATTTTGATGGTAATTATAAAACCGCTACGGAAATTATTTATAACGCCGCCCAAAATAATAAAATTAGTCCCCGCTTATTATTAGTAATGCTACAAAAAGAGCAGAGTTTGATTGAAGACCCCAACCCAACTAACCGGCAATATCAATGGGCTACTGGTTATGGAGTTTGCGATGGTTGCGATATAACTGATCCCCGTATTGTGCTGTTTGGCGGCTTTGGCAATCAAGTAGAACTAACCGCCAGAATTATGCGTAAATATTTTGAAAAATCTGAACAATACAACATTCAATCGGGACACACTTACAATTTAGCCGAAACTTTTGGTAGTAGCTTAATTTATGAGATTACTCCCACCAACCAAGCCACCGCCAATCTTTATATTTACACTCCTTATCGGCATGGCAACGAACTTTTTTGGAAAATTTGGACTCGTTATTTTAAACGCACTTACCCGGATGGCACTTTGCTTACCAGTAAAGAATCACCAGCGGATATTTATTTAATTCAAGCCGGCGTCAAACGTAAATTTGTTACCAAGGCCGCCTTGGTTTCTCGCTTTAATCCTAAATTAATTTTGACCGTTCCTGCTTCAGACTTAGATCTATTTGAAGATGGCTCACCTCTTAAATTTCCACAATACTCAGTGATTGAATCAACCGAAACCAGTAATATTTATTTAATTGTCGGCGACACTAAAAGACAAATTATTGACAATCAAGTTTTTAAACTACTAGGCTTTAATCCCGAAGAAGTAGTTATCGTCGCCGAACAAGATTTAAGCTACTACACTACCAGCACACCATTAACCACCAAAAGTTCTTATCCCCTGGGCACTATTTTACAAGATCGTAAAACTAAAGCCCTCTACTACGCCGAGGCGGGCACCAAATCCCCAATTCTCAATCAAGAACTATTAACCCTAAGGTTCAAGAACAAAAAAATTGTTCAGGTTTCCAGCACGCAATTAGATCAGCTATTCAACGGCGAAACTATTAAACTGTTAGACGGAGAATTAGTCAAAACAAAAAATGATCCCGCAGTTTACGTAATTTCTAACGGCACCAAACGCTTAGTTCCCTCAGCTGACTTATTTGGTAAAATGGGCTATAATAACAAAAACATCATTGTGGTTAGTAAAGCCTTGCTTAATTTGCATCCTGATGGCGAACCAATTACCTTAACCACTACTAACTAAAATTTTAATATGCTGGTTTTTTCTGCCTTTACTCCTCACCCGCCAATTATCATTCCTACAATTGGCCGTGAACATCTAGCCAAAATACCCCAAACGGCTGCCGCCATGCATAAATTGGAACAAGAACTTTATGCCGCTAAGCCCGAAGTAATTATTATTATTTCACCTCACGGCTATTTATTACCCGACGCTTTTACCATTAATTTAGCCGAAGAATTTAAGGCGGATTTTGAACAGTTTGGTGATTTTACCACTAAACTAAGTTTTAAAGGAAACTTACACTTTTTTAACAGCGAGGATCGCGAAAAAATCCAAAAAACTTCCCCCTTGGCAATTATTACCGAATCAAAATTAGACCATGGGGCAACCATTCCTCTTTATCAATTAACAGCCCACTTAAAAAACTTTTCTGTCATCCCAATTGGCTATAATTCTTCAGATTATCGCCACCATTTGGACTTTGGCATCGCCCTTAAAGAGGTAATTGTCAATTCCCCGACCCGGGTAGCTTTAATTGCCTCGGGAGATTTGTCACATTGTTTAACACCGGAGGCTCCCGGCGGCTTCAATCCGCAAGGAAAAGTTTTTGATGATAAATTAGTAGAGCTTTTAACCACTCATGATTTAAATGGTTTATTTGCCTTAGATCAAACCTTAATTGAAGCCGCTCAAGAATGCGGTTTTCGCTCTTTAATGATTTTATTAGGGGTAATCAAAAATATCAATTTCCAACCGGAAGTTTTGGCTTACGAAAATCCCTTTGGCGTTGGCTATTTAACCGCTCAATTCAAGCTATAACTTTACCCATTTATCACCCTCGCTTGGGCGAGGGATTTTTTTATCAAAAAATGCTAGAATATAGGCAAGGTCTGGGCCAATTAAACTAACTTTAACTATGGATAAAAATTTTGCCGAAATCGTTCCCCTACTAAAATTGCCGAAATCTTTGGGCGTTTTTGACTACGCCATACCGCCAGAACTAAAAAATTTACAAATTGGCCAATTGGTTAAAATTCCTTGGCGCCAACAAAAAATAGTCGGCCTGGTGATTAACCTAAAGGCCACCACCGAATTTAAACAAACCAAAGAATTAATTGAAGTAATAAATTATTTTCCCGCTTTATCCGCCAATTATTTAAAATTTTTAACCTGGTTTAAGAACTATTACTTAATTTCCTGGCCCACGGCCTTAAAAACTGCTTTGCCAGAAATTAAGCATACTAAAATCCTAAAAATTAAAACCTACCCTGATTTTAAAAACAATTTGCCTGGCGAAATTTTTAATCTGTCCAAAAACCTAACGGGAAGTAATAAATTTTTTTGGCAAACTAGTGCCGAACTTATTACCCGACACTTAGCTTGGCAAGAAGCTATTAAACAAACTATTGCCAAAAATAAACAAGTTTTAATAATTGTCCCTTCCGCGTTAGCTTTAGCTAAAGTTATTCCCTGGTATCAAAAAAAGTTTGCCGATAAACTAGCTATTATTAACAGCCAAACCGCCAGTGGACAACATACCGCCCTTTGGCAAAAAATTTTTAATCAAGAAGTACAAGTTATTCTGGGCACCCGACTAGCCGTTTTTTCTCCGTTTGATCGTTTGGGTTTAATTATTATTGATAACTCCCAAAATCAAAGTTTAAAGCAGTGGGATTTAAATCCTCGTTATGAAACTAAAACGCTAATAGAAAAAATTGCCGAACTAACCAACGCTAAAATTATTTATTCTGACCTTTATCCAGATTTAAACTTACAGCAACAAATTATTGAACAAAAAATTAAACTGATTACCGAACCTCAACCAATTATTACCACTGCCAGCGAGTTAGTTGATCTCAAAGAACAACGCGCCTTTAGAAACTATTCCTTGTTTGGCGATGAATTACTAAAAAATTTAGCAAATTGTTTAACTCAAAAAACCCAAGCTATTTTATTTATTAACAAACGCGGCTTGGCCAGTAACTTAGTTTGTCGTGATTGTGGTTATATTGCCAAATGCTCCAGTTGCCAACAAGTTTTAACGCTACACGAGGCCGTTAAAAACCAAGCAGATTTATTTTGTCATTACTGCGGTCAAAAATCATTTTCCCCAAGTAATTGCCCTAAATGCCACGGCACTAATTTAAAATCAACCGGTGCGGGGACCCAAAAAGTTCAACAAGAATTAAGTCAGCAATTCCCCACGGCAAAAATCTTACGCTTAGATGCTGATACTAATCAATTAGCCCAAAACAACAAAACTCTGCTAGTTGATTGGCTAAACCATAAATATGATTTTTTAGTAGCCACCCAAGCGCTATTAGATTTTGCTTTACCCCAGGTGGCTACCACCGCCGTTATCAACGCCGAAAGCTTACTAAACCAATCAGATTTTAACGCGGCCGAAAAAACTTTCTATCTTATAAATTTTATTCGCAGCTTAGCCAATAAAAAATTCTTTTTACAAACCTATAACCCCGAAAATGAAGTAATTAAATATTCTTATAGCGGCGATTGGGAAAATTTTTCTCGCGAACAATTAGCTTTAAGAAAAGAATTTAACTACCCGCCCTTCTGGCAATATCTCCGACTAATTTCCACCCCCGACCAAAAAAACCTACTAAAGTCTAAAGCCGAAAAAATTCAACAAGAGTTAAATCAAATTAGTGGTCTACAAGTTTTTGCCCCTGAAAGAATTTATGATCACTTCTGGCGCTGGCAAATTATCATTAAAAAAACCAACTCTAGTTTTTTAACTAGCCAACTAATTGATGATGACTGGCTCTTGGATATTGACTAGTTTAATTATTCTTGCTATAATATTTGACTAATTATATGCTAAAAATTATTACCCTACCAAATCCCATTTTACGCCAAACCGCCAAAGAATTAACGGCGGCAGAAATTAATAGTGCCGCCATTCAACAACTAATCAAGGAAATGGTGCCAGCCATGATTAAAGCTGACGGCGTGGGCCTAGCGGCGCCCCAGGTCGCCCAAAGTGTTAGCTTGGTTGTGATCAACCGCCAGCACTTAGACCAGACGGCTGAACCGCTAATCTTACTTAACCCCAAAATTACCAAAAAATCCTTCCGTAAAGTAGTCGGCGAAGAAGGCTGTTTAAGTGTACCCGGTTATCTTGGCCTAGTTAGTCGTCACAAAATAATTACCGTGAAATACTTAGACCCGGCTGGTCAACCCCAAAAATTAACCGTCAAAGATTTATTCGCCCGAGTCGTTCAACACGAACTAGATCACCTAGCGGGAATTTTATATATTGATAAAGCTAAAAAATTATTTAAACTTGACCATGAACAACTCTAAGCCAACTAAAATAATTTTTTGGGGCACTCCGGAATTTGCCCTCCCTAGTTTAAGGGCGCTGATTAATAATCCTGCCTATCAAATTTTAGGCGTCATTACTCAACCGGACAAGCCAATTGGCCGTAAACAAATTTTAACTCCGCCCCCCATAAAACTATTAGCCAACCAAGCGGGCTTAAAAATTTGGCAACCCTTAGATGTTAAAGACCCGGCCTTAATCGCCGAACTAAAAAACTTAGCCCCGGACTTAATGATTTTAGTGGCTTATGGTAAAATTATTCCTTTGGCAATTTTAAATATACCCCCTCTGGGTATTATTAATCTGCATCCTTCGTTGTTACCAAAATATCGCGGACCTTCCCCGATTGCGACTGCTATTTTAAACGGCGAGACCAAAACTGGCTTAACTATTATGTTACTAGACCAGCAAATGGACCACGGCCCAATTTTGGCTCAACAACAAATAGCCTTAGACCAAACCGAAACTCAAGAATCGCTAACTAAAAATTTAGCTGAGTTAGGGGCCCAATTATTACTAAAAACTTTACCGCAATATCTGGATCAAAAAATTATTCCTCAAGTCCAAGCTGACGACCAAGCCACTCTTTGTAAAATTATTAAAAAAACCGCTGGCCTAATTGATTGGTCAAAACCCGCTCAAGTAATTAATCAACAAATTCGCGCTTTGCACCCTTGGCCGGGCACTTATTTTACCGCCCAAAAAGCTAGCCAAACCATCCGGATAAAAATTATGCCACCTATTAAAATTTTAGACCAACAAACCAACCAACTGCCGGGCACCTTTTTTAAACACCACAACAGCCTAGCGATTGCCTGTGGTCAAAACGCGGTTTTGGTAGAAAAAATTCAACCCGAAGGCAAAAAAATCTTAACTGCCGCAGAATTTATCGCCGGCTACAGTTGGTTACTAAATTAACGCTTAACAACAGCAGAGAGCCAACCTGGCTCTCTTTTTTATTTAACAAATTAATAAAAAATAATTAAGCATAACTTTTAACTAAGCCCACTAGCAATAATAAATAGCCAATACCTAGCGGATGATTTAAATAGGGAGTAAACATTTGAATAATCAATAAAGCTACCAAGCCCAGCAGCCAACCAACTGCCGACCAATTATTAGTCATAAGTTGCCAATATTTTTTACCCAGCAAAAAAATAAAACTTAAATAAACCGCTAAACCCAGCAGGCCTAATTTTAAAATAATATCCAAATAAGCCAATTCAAAAGTATAAGTAGTATACCAACCTTCGGGATTAGTTTCATTTTTAATTCGTGGATCGCTGTTTTTATAAGTGATCGTTTTAGCTAGTCCCCAACCGAATAACGGTGCTTTTTTAATTTCTGTCAGCAACGGTAAAAATTGTTCACGCCGCGCCGAAGAACCATCTGCCGAAACCTGACTGGTTAATCGCGAATAAAAAACGCTTTGCTGATAGTCGTTAATTAATACTCTGACTGCCAAATCAGCCGTTAACAAAAAGCTAACCATAGCCAACACTAACAACAAAAAGATTCGCCAACCGATTTTTCGCTGACTAATTAACCAAATAACAAATAAGAGAACTGTCATTCCACCCGCCAACCAAAAACTGCGAGACTGTGAAATAACTACTGTCAAAAAATTTAACCACAACAAACCACCAGCCAGCCAAAACTCTTTTTTACTTAAAGTTTTGTTAAACACAACTAAAGCCAGCAAAATAATTACCGCCATTAAATTATAAAAATGGGAATAAAAAAAGATCCGGAATAAGGGAAAACTGATTTCGGTAATTTCGCCAATCCCGGTATTGCGTAACCAATGATAAAATAAACAAGTGCCGACTCCGCAATAATTATGAGCAAAAATAAATAACGTAATAACTGTTTTTAAAGCCACTACTGTAGTGCCCGCTAAAAATAACTGCCAAATTTTATTAGCCTCAATAGTGCTGGTTAAATATAAACCAATTAGGGCTAAATACAAATAATTATTAACATCCAAAAAAATATTTAATTTTGGCCGGCCGAAGAACGTACCCTCCCCCACCCCAATTAACAAAAACACCCCCAAAACCAACAAACTTAAAAAATATTTATTTTTTAACCAAGACCAATTTTTAGTTTGCCAAGTTTTAATCAACCAAATTAAAAAAACCACTACAAACAAAGCTAGGCGTAAAGAAACTTTCTGATTAGCCAACGGCCAAAAAAATAAATAGCCCTTACCACCAACCACTAATTCTAAAAATAGCGCATATAAACCATATTCGGTTTTTCTAATTGTTAAATAACCAACTAAACAAACCAGCAAAAACAGCATTAAGCTTTCGCCGATTAGCTGATTATAAACCGCTAAAGAGGCTATTTCTAAAACGACCAGGCCCAATAATAACTTTGCAAAAAATTTATCAAAAATATTAGTTAACATTTTAAAGATACTTAGGTTTTACTTTTTTAACTTTAAATAATTGTTGCAATATTGCCAGTAGCATACTAAACGGCCAAACTAAATACAACACTAATACTTGCCAAGCTGGCCAGTGCTTGCCCGCATAATAAATTAAACTGCGATTCCAGTGATATTGCTTAAACACGGCCCGCTGTTGACTAAAGGCCGTGCCTTTGTGATGTAAAATTTTCGCTTCGGCCAAATACCAATTCTGCCAGCCCGCTTCTTGGCTAAGTTTACAAAAATCTATCTCGTCAAAATACTGCCAAAAATATTCGTCCATCAAACCAATCCTTTCTTTCACCTCTCGCCGAAACATCAAAGCCGCGCCCATTACCTGCTCTACCGGTTGGGTAACCTTATAATTGAAAGCTTGAGCCGTATAACCAGCAATTAAGCTTGGAAAAAAATTTGGCAGTTTACTTAAAATTAATAATTGATCCCGTAAGCGTGGAAACCGTCTGATTGAAGGTTGCAAAGTGTGATCCGTATTCAATAGCTGTGGGCCCAAAATCCCAACCGCCGGATTATTTTTTAAATAATCAACCATCCGACCTAAAGCGTTATCTAAAATTTCCGTGTCCGGATTTAAAAAAATTAAAAAATCACCGTTCGCGATATTTCCCCCTTGATTATTGGCCCGCGCAAAACCACGATTATCCGAATTAGCAATTAATTTGACTGACGGGAATTCCTGCTTAATCATCGCTGGCGAGCCGTCGCTAGAATTATTATCCACCACAATGACTTCAAAAGAAATATTCTTAGTTTGATCATAAATTGATTTTAGACACTGCCGTAAAATGTCTTTAACCTGCCAGGACACAATAATAATTGATAAATCCATAATTTTAAACTAAATGATGTTTTTGCTTAATAACTTCGACCGCCGCCCGAAACCTCTTTACCGGTGGCAACCAACTAAAGCGATATAAAAAACTGGGCAGCCAACTACTCATCGTTCCGCCAGTTTTGACGCTAAACAACACCTCGGGCAACCAATAACCTTGCCCGCCGCGTTCCATAATGGTCAACCATAAATCCCAATCTTGTAACCGTTTTATTTTTTCATCCCAGCCCGGAAAAGCTAATCGACGAATTAGTGAGGTGGTGTGCGCGACATTAATCTTTTTTAATTTTTCAACTGAATACGGCCAGCCCCGATACATTTTCCAACCAAATTTATAAGCGGAATAAACATAAGCCAGCTCTGGCTGACTCTCTAAAATCTTAAACATCTTTTCTAACATCGTCGGCTGTAAGACTACATCAGCATCACAAAACAATAAATATTTACCTTGACTTAGTGCAAATCCAGCATTGCGGGCCGCCGGGGCTCCTTGGTTAATTTGTTTAATTAATTTAATTTTTGTTTGATAAGGCGCTAAAACTAAAGCCAAATTATCAGTTGAACCATCATCAACCACAATTACTTCAAAATCTTTAAAAGTTTGTTGCTGAATTGAAGTCAAGCAACTAATTATTTCATTAGCTTGATTATAAACAGGAATAATAATACTAATTTGCGACATATTTTAAAAAATTACTTCGGTTATTTTTGACCGCTCACAACTAAATTCTTTAGCCCAAGCCTGCGCCGAGACGACTAATTTTAAATAATCCGGCTCTGGCATTTCTAAAACTTGCCTTAATTTTTGCGCCATAACTTTAGTGGCTGCCGGATGCACCAAAAAACCAGACTTATTTTCTTTAACCGCCTCTACTAAACCACCCACAGAGGAAGCCACCACTGGCACGCCATACCAAGCCGCCTCTAATGCCACAATGCCAAACGCCTCGCGCACACTGGGAACCAACATTACTTTAGCCACTTCGTAATAGGCATGAGCCTCGGCCACCGACTTGCTTTCCACAAATTCCACTACCGGCTGTAAACCTAATTTATCAACTAATTTTAATAATTTTTCTTTTTCTCGCCCCGCCCCCACCACGATATATTTAAAATTTTTAAATTCGTGGTATAAATGCGCCGCCGCCACCAGACCTAAATCAATCCCTTTTTCGGGCACCAGCCGCGCCACACTAACAATAATATTTTGCTTCGGCTGTTTTAGCGCCGGCGGCAAAGCTAAGGACAGACAAGGGGTTAATACGGTAATTTTTTGACGCGTAAAAGTACTAACCATTTCGGCAGTATGTTGCGACGTAGCCACCACCTCATAAGCCAAACGACAAATAATTCGACTAAGAAATTTTTTCCAAGCAGATTGCTGAATCAAAAAAGCGTCCGTGCCGTGAAAAGCTACAATATATTGATAACCAAAAAATATTTTTAAAAAAAACGCCACCTCGCCTAACGGTAAAATATGCGGTACCCACAAATACTTAATTTTTTCCTGACGACAAACCCGCGCCGTCCGCCAAATTAACACCAACCAATGAGGCCAAAAATACTTGGCAAAAAATGGCAACCTAACCACGTTAGTTTCGTTTTTGGCCGCCACCAAAGTATCCGGCACAATTACTATAAACTCTTCCGGTTTTAACAAACCAAACCAATTTTGATAATAACTGGCAATCCCCCCCAAAAAGGGCGGATATTCTAAAGTTAATAAAGCAAATCTTTTCATAAACTTTTTTCCTTTTTAATCAACCGATATAAAAATTCTAAATCTTTGGTTTTAATAATTTTAACCCACCAAATACTCAGGCCATAGAACACTACCCCAACTACCACCGCTAACGGCCACCAAACAGATAATTTTAACCAGGCAACCACTAACATCATCAAACTAGTTACGGCTAAAATTTTGAAACCGGACCCTAAAATCTTTAACCAATTATAAGCCAAAAATTTTCGAACCTGATAATTATTTAAAATCATTAAAATAATTCCCGTGCCCAAGGCCGCCCAGGCCGAACCCACAAAACCAAAAATCGGAATTAATAACAAATTCAGACCTACACTGGCCACTGTCGCCCAGGCCAAATTATACATATTTTTTTGCTGGCGATCACAGGCGTTGAGCGTAGTACCAAACGGAAAATTTAAATAAACAAATAACAAACTAGTGATTAAAATTCGCAAAGCGGTCGCCGCCGGTAAATACTGCGGGCCATATAGGGTAACAATAATTTCTGGGGCTAGCACAAAAATTCCGCCAGCGATTGGCAGAACAATCAACAATAAATAAAACATCATTTCTTCCAACAACTGTTTAGCCCGAGCTTTATCCAGAACATAAAAATTACTCATGGCTGGCAAAAAGGCCGCCATAAAAGCCAGCGGAATAAACTGAAAAGCAAAAGTTAATTTGTAAGCGACACTATACCACCCCACCGCTTGATCCCCGGCCAATTTAGACAACAACACAATATCGGCATAACCATAAAGCCGAGCAAATAATCCAGCCATCGCAAAAGGCAAGGCCATTACTAGCAGTGGCTTTAAAAACTGCCAATCTAACTGCCAGGCCGGCCAACCGTCAACCGTCTTTTGATATTTACTTAAAGAAAATAATAAGTTAAATAAGCTACCACCCAAATAGGCCATAATTAACCAATGTAAGCTCCAACCAAAATTTAAAAAAACTAAACCTAAAAACATCACCACTACTTGATTACCGACCGCGCCTAAACTTTCAAAAGTTAAATTTTGCCAACCGCGCAACACGGCGTAAAAATTTAAAGTCAAAGCATCCAAAATCATCACCAGGCCACTTAGATAAACCAGTTGCCGGGTTAATTCGGGATACTTTAAAACATTAACCATTACCGCCACTAGGCCATAAACCAACACCGCTAAAATTAATTTTAAACTAAGAATGTTGGCTAATAACTTTTGCGTTTGTCGCCGATCCTTGGCCACTTCGCGGGTTAATAATTGCCCTAAACCAAAATCGATAATAATCGCAAAAATCGCAGTAAAAGATAAAGCAAAAGTATATTTACCAATTTCTCCCACTGATAAAAATCTAGCCACCACCACAAAATAAACAAAAGACAGCACTTTTTGCATTACTAAAGCGCTGGTATAAATAATGGTATTTTTGGCTACTGGTAAAGAATTGATCATTAAATTATTAACAAATTATGTTTGAATTTTAGCAAAAATCAAGCAAAAAATCAAAGTTTAACTAAACCTCAAATTACCCAACCTTTTAAGTTGTCAAACAAAATTTTTATTAGTATAATACCAGCAAGTTTAAACTTAACCCTAACTGTATATTTTATGACTAAAATTCTCGTTACCGGCGGGGCCGGATTTATTGGTTCACACCTAGTTGACGCTTTAATTCAACGCGGTCATCAAGTGCGGGTTTATGATTCTTTAGCGGAACAAGTACACGGCAAAAATGCCACCAAACCAGCCTACCTTAATGCGGCGGCCGAATTTATCCAAGGTGATGTTCGTGATCGCGCCAAACTAGCTCTAGCCCTTAAAGATATGGAAATAGTTTTTCATGAAGCCGCGGCGGTGGGCGTGGGTCAATCAATGTATCAAATTCGCGACTACATGGATATTAATACGATTGGTGGCGCGACCTTGCTAGACATTTTAGCCAACGAACCGCACACGGTCAAAAAATTAATTGTGGCTTCTTCAATGTCAATTTATGGTGAAGGTAAATATACTTGTAAAACCTGTGGCGTGGTTTTTCCTAAATATCGCCCCGAAACTCAAATGGCAACCGGTGATTGGGAAATGCATTGCCCTAACTGCCAAGCCCCAGTTTTAGATTTACCGACTGATGAAACCAAACCGTTACTACCAACTTCCATTTATGCCATTTCTAAACGTGATCACGAAGAAATGTTTTTGGCCTTTGGTCTAGCTTATAACATTCCCGCCGTGGCTTTAAGATATTTTAATGTCTATGGTGACCGCCAATCTTTATCCAATCCTTACACTGGCGTGGGCGCGATTTTTTCTTCGCGCATTCTCAACGACCACAACCCGATTATTTACGAAGATGGTAAACAAAGCCGAGACTTTATTCACGTCTCAGATATTGTGCAAGCCAATTTATTGGCGATGGAGAAAGCTGAAGCTAACTATGAAGTGTTCAACGTCGGCACTGGTGTCGCTACTCCCCTAATCCAGGTGGCAGAATTATTAATTAAGGAACTAGGAAAAACTGCTACCGTTAAACCAGAAATTGTCGCTAAATTTCGTAAAGGAGATATTCGGCATTGCTACGCCGACATTACTAAAATTAAAAAACTTTTAGGTTTTACCCCAAAAATAAAATACGAAACTGGAATTAAAGAATTAGCCAACTGGGTAAAACAACAAACTGCCGTGGATTCTTTTGAACAAGCCAAACAAGAATTAACCAGTCGCGGTTTGACTACTTAATTAGTAGATTAACTAATCAAGAGAAATTTAGAAGTAAACTATTTTTAAATAACTTACTTAATATTTTAATTCAGCTTATGGCTGGATTATTTTTATTCAACAGTAGAAAGGATAAAGCAGTTTTTCTTCTATTGTTGGACTCTTTTTATACGAGATACTTTACTAAGTTTTAGCTTCCACAAAAACAGAACCTTCGGCTTGTATTATTTCATAACATTTTACTATTCCTTTTGCATAAGCTTCTTTTTTGCAGTCATCATTTCCCTTTATTATATCCACAAATGACTGCAATTGCACTAATAGTCCATGCAAAATTGCTTTAATTAATATCAGGGGGTTTACAACCAAAACTTGCATCCCGTCATGGCTTTTGTAAACAGTTTCTTTAAATTTTTTGGCAGTCTCATAATCAAGGGTCCCCAAAGCAATTGTTGGGTTTGTTGGTAATCCATAAAAGTGAATAAGAGAGTTTCTTAGTTGCCAAATATTTGAAGAATCGTACTTCATATCATTTCTATATTTACTATATATGAGGTTTGAGCTATTAAACACGTAGTCGTTAAACCATTCTTTGAAACGGGACTCATTATTTTTTTCTTCTTTGCCGGTTAAGATAATTTCTCTAAATCTTGAGAATGCGTCAGCGATTATAAGTGCGAGACAAACCTCGCTCTTTACCATTCTATAATTATTTTTTCTTAATATTTCTATGGATTCGTTTATCTCTTGCCAAATATTATTAAAATATTCAATGACATGCTTTTCAATTTCATTAAACTGAGTCTGCGTTAATTCTTTACCGTTTAGCACTAGGCGTATCGTTGACATGTTATTAAGCGTGTTTCCACCGGATTCTGGTTCCAGCTCAATCCCACAGTGTTTACACTTAGTTGCTTCATCTTGAATTTCCTCGGCACAAAACGGACATTTTTTTATATTATTTTATTTTCATTAATAACACGTCACAAAAGATTGAAATCTTGTATGGTCTATCGTGCAACGAACAAACGTATTTACTGATGGCTGTGGAATGGCTGAATAACTTGTACGAGACGTTGAATTATATGCTTCATACTTAAGTTTTTCAGCTGAAAAATAACTTACTAATTTATCTTTGTACAGAGATAGTTTATAATCAAGGTCTTTATAAGTGCTATCATAATCCCACATTATACCCATTCCAAAATTAACTGCTTCTTTTGCCTTAGTAAGTGTAGAAAAAAACAAATTTGTTGATTCTAAGCTACTACTATATGTTTTTTCATCAACAACTTCGTTCGGATTATTTAAATAAAAACTCATAGCTTTGTCGTATGATTCAATTCTTGCATCAACAAATTTTCGCCCAACTTCATTAATATTAAATGTTGCATCACTCCTAACCAAATCCTTGCTATGAATTTCAATATATAAATTAACTATTTCATTCCATTTTCTAATTTCATAATTTATACCTGTCTTTTCTGGTTCTATAAATTCTGGCATTATACCGGCTTTGAAAATATTAATACGATTCTTAATATGGTCAATTCTTAACTCAATAATTGGTTTAGTAGAATCAAAAAATGTTTTATGCTCTTTAAAGACAACTAACGACTGAGCATAATGGATAATCAAATCATCATGCCTGCCCTTATCTACTATTTTAGAGGGTGGCTGAGAAATAGAAGCGGTAGCAGTGGTGGTGCTCTTGCTTTCCACAAGATTATCCACGGTGCTTGTGGGAGTTCTCAGTACTTTTGACTCTACATTTTCTGCCTCAGCGGCTTTATTTGATTGCTCTTCAACCTTAACAATTTTATAGCTACAACCGGCTAAAAATAGAAAGCTTAATGCAAGAAAAGTAATAATTTTTACTTTCATATTATTTAAAATTATTTTTCTAGTCCCCTCTCTCTTAGGCAACTCTCATAAATTTTTTCCATCAACGTAAATTTAGAACACTCTTTTCTAATCTGACTCGGTCGCCACTGAAACCAATAAAATAAACCTCCGAATACCACTAAAACTATGACAATTATTAGCCAATATTGTTTTAGTTTTTCCATATTATTTAAATTATTTGTTTATAAATTAAGGATGTAACCTTGCTTTAAGTATATCACCTTATCACATTGTAGCAACTTTAGAAAAATATGAGGATTTTTGATATTTTTATATGTAAATGGATCCCGGATCCACTGCCTGTGGCGGGGCGTGACCGGTAGGCATGATCTGGGATGACAGTAAATCAACAAAAAACAGCCCCCGAAAGGACTGTTTTTTGTATATATAATAGATTAACGTTTTTGCTAGCGCTTTTGCCACTGTGGGGCTCGTCTGGCGCGTTTTAAACCTGGTTTCTTCCGTTCTTTAATTCTGGAATCGCGAGTTAAAAAGCCAGAGGCTTTTAGCGCGGGGCGTAATTCTGGATCTAATTCAATTAAGGCTCGGGATAAGGCCAAACGACAAGCTTTAACCTGACCAACTTTGCCACCACCCGAAACCGTGTAAACCATCTTTAATTTTTCTGGATGCGGATAAAATTTTAATGGCTGATAGATAAAACTTTGCAAACTTAAAGTTGGAAAATATTCACTAAGCTTTTTTTCACTAACTAAAATTTCCTGTTGCTCGGCAGTGTATAATTTTAATTTGGCGATTGATCCTTTGTGCCGGCCAACGGCGTAAATATATTTAGACATAAATCTAGGCGCTTATCTTTAATCTTTTAATTCGCTCTTTTTGCAAACGATTTTTTGGCAACATTCCTAATACCGCTTTACGAATCACCCATTCTGGTCGCTTGACAAATTCTTCCGATAACTTTCTGGTCCGCAAGCCTCCCGGGTAACCGGAATGATGATAATAAGGCTTTTGGTCAAACTTTTTGCCGGTAAATTTTATCTTGGCGGCGTTAGTTACTTCTATTTTATATTCGCCACTAACATTAGGGGCATAATCGGTCTTTATTTTACCCATTAAAATTCTAGCAATACTGCCACTAAGACGGCCTAAGCTTTGATTTTTAGCGTCAATTTTTATTGTTTTGATCATAAAAGTTTATTCTTAAACAAATTCTAGTTTAACCATTTCGGCCGCATCGCCTAACCGACGACCAACTTTAACGATTCTGGTATAACCACCCACTCTTTTTTCAAATCGGGGGGCTAAAACGTCCATCACTTTTTTGGTAGGATTTTCGCCATAAACAATCGTCAAAATTTGCCGACGCGAGGCTAAATCTTTTTTCTTACCTAAAGTAATAACTTTTTCTACTATTTTTTGCGCGGCCTTAGCTTTGGCTTGAGTAGTTTTGATACTTTCGTACACCACCAAACTGGTCACTAAACTGCGCAATAACGCTTTCTTAGGAGCGGCTGTTCTTGATAAAATTTTATCCTTTTTTCGATGTCGCATACAATATTAATTGAAAATACAAAATTTAAAAATATAATTAATCTTCTTTTTTAGGTCGACCGCGCTTTTTCTTGGCTTTACTGTCGTCCTCGGTTTCTTCATCTTCGGCCGCCACTTCTTCGGCTACTTCTTCGGCTGCTTCTTCAACCGCTTCTTCCTTTTTTTCAACTTTCTTTTTGCGACCAGATTCTTCAATATTCTCATCCACCCAATTTAATTGTTCTAATAAAATTTTAGTTGCTTGTTTTAAAGCTTCCTGAGGTTTAATAGAACCATCAGTCTCAATTTCTAAAATTAATTTATCATAGTCGGTCCGTTGGCCTACGCGAGTGGCTTCCACCTTAAAACCAACGTTCTTAATGGGCGTATAAATGGCATCCATAATAATTGCCCCTAATTCCACCTTTTCTTTATCGCGACTTTCGGTTGGGACATAACCCCGACCTTGTTGCACCGTCAATTCCATTTCCAATTCTCCCTTAGGACTGGTTAAAGTGGCAATATGCAAATTTTTATTAACCACTTCCACATCGCTATTAACTTCAATATCTTTAGCGGTAACTGCTCTTTCGCCTTTAGCTCTTAAAAAAATCTTAACTGGTTCGTCGCTAAAAACGCGCAACCGCAATTGTTTCAAATTTAAAATAATTTCCACTACATCCTCGGCCACATGTTCAATTGTAGAAAATTCATGCTGGGCCCCTTTGATTTTGACGGCAATCACAGCCGCCCCTGGCAAAGAAGAAAGTAAAACTCGTCTTAAGGCATTACCCAAAGTATTGCCATAGCCGGGATACAATGGTTCAAAAATAATTCTTGATTTATAGTCTTCTAGCACTTCTTCGCTAATTTTTTGTGCCAAAGGAATGTTTTCCATATACTTTATTTAAAAAATGTTTAAAATATGTAATTTTTGTTTTAATTTTAACGAGAATAAAATTCCACGATCGCCTGCCAATTAACTAATTGGTTTTGGCCGAAAGTTGGTAGATCCAAAACTTTAGCCTCAACTTTTTCTTTATCCAAGGCTAACCATTCCGGAGTTTGAATATTTTTTAAATCCTCTTTAATAAACTCAAAAATTTTAGCTTTTTTACCTTTGGGTGATAAAGAAATCACTTCGCCTTTTTCTACTCGATAGGAAGGAATATTAACTTTTTTACCATTAACCATAATATGACCATGACCAACAAATTGTCTAGCCTGGGGACGACTTTTGGCCAAACCGGCCAAAAATACCACTGAATCTAGCCTTAATTCCAACGCCTGGTATAAGGTTTCGGAAGTATTACCAGGATACTTTAAAGCGATTTTAAAATAACGATTCAATTGCTTTTCTAAAATACCATAGACTAATTTGGCTTTTTGCTTTTCTTTTAGCTGCAAACCAAAAGTAGAAAGCCGACCATGACCCTTGGGGCCATGTTGTCCTGGTGGATAATTGCGCTTAATGGCCACGGCCTTAGAAGAAAAAGGACGCTCGCCGGCCAAAAAAAACTTATCACCGATTCGGCGAATTCTCTTAGTAAGTGGTTTAACGTTTCTTCCCATAAATATTTAAAATTAGAAAAATTTTTAAACTAAACTCTTCTTGGACGAGGAGGCCGGCAACCGCCGTGAGGAATTGGTGTAACGTCTTTAATTGATAGCACGTTTAACCCATTGGCGTTTAAAGCTCTAACCGCGGCTTCGCGACCCGAACCGACTCCTTGGACAAACACATTAACCTCTTTTAAACCATAATCTTTGGTTTTTTCCACCACATCTTTAATAATAATTCCCGCCGCATAAGGCGTGGATTTTTTTGGTCCAGCAAAACCAACCTTACCAGCCGAAGACCAACCCAAGACATTGCCATTTTGATCAGTAAAAGTAACAATGGTGTTATTATAAGTCGCCTTAACATAAGCCCGACCAAAGGCCACTTGGCGCTTGGCTTTTTTGGACTTTTTAACCGCTGACTTTTTTTCGGTAGTCGCTTTTTCTGGAACAACCGCTTCTGGGCTGACGGATTCTTTAGTTATAGGTTTAGTTTCTTCTGCCATATTTAATAAAAATTAAAGCTAAAAAATTAGAAATTATAATTTAATTAAGTTTTTTCCGCGCCACCTTTACGTCCCGAACCCATGGTCCGACGAACATTACCACGAACGGTGCGAGTATTAGTTTTGGTACGTTGACCGCGCGCTGGTAAATGACGAGTATGCCGAGTGCCTCGGTAGCAACCAATTTCTTTTAACCGCTTAATATTACTTAAAATATCGCGATGTAATTCGCCTTCTACTTTATATTGTTTATCAATTAAAGTACGTAAAACATTAACCTGTTCATCAGTTAAATCCTTGGTTCTAATATTAGGGTCAACTTTAACTTCGGCTAAAATTTTATTAGCCATAGTTCGGCCAATGCCGAAAATATAAGTTAAAGCAATTTCTATTCTTTTTTCGGCTGGTAAATTGACGCCGGCGATTCTTGCTGCCATACTTAGTTAATTTAAAATTGAAAATTAAAAATTTAGTTTTTAGCCTTGTCGTTGTTTGTGTTTAGGGTTTACACAAATAACTACGATCCGACCTTTGCGGCGGATAGATTTGCATTCTTTACAAAAGGGTTTAACTGAAGCACGAACTTTCATATTTTATTTACAGTAACTTTATTTTAAAAAATTTGATTAATAGCGGTAAACAATCCGGCCCTTACTTAAGTCGTAAGGAGTAATTTGCAGTTTTACTTTGTCTCCTGGTAATAAGCGAATTTTATTCATTCGCATTTTACCGGATAAATGGCCCAAAATTATCTGTCCGTTATCTAATTTGACCCGAAAATTTGCCGCTGGCAAAAGCTCGGTCACCTCGCCATCCATTTCAATGAAGTCTTTGCTTGAAACAACAGAATTTTTTGGTTGTTCCATAATTTAAAATTTGTTAGAAAAAAAACAAAACTCTGACAACAGTTTGCTCAGAATTTTGTCAAAATAAACGATAATTTTGACAACTAATCATTTGATCTTGGAAGTTTTTTGTAATTAGCCGTTCAAACTTAAAGCTTGAAACTGCCTCTATATAATAAAGCAAAAACAAAATATTGTCAAGTGTTAATTAACTATCTAGATATTTGGCTAAACTAAGAGAAAAAAGCTCCAAAATAGCCACTCAAGTTTACTATTCCAAAATCGCCTTAATTCGCCTTACCCCGGCCGAAGAGGCTTCTTCTTTGATAATTTTAAAATGTCCCAATTCGCCGGTATTAGCAATATGCGGTCCGCCACAAATTTCTATACTGTGATCCCCGACGGTGTAAACTTTAACTCGCTCACCGTATTTTTGATCAAACATTGCATAAGTACAAACTTTTTTGGCCTCGGCCAAAGACATCTCTTGCATGGTGACTGCAATTTTTTCAGAAATTTTTTGATTCACAATACTTTCCACTTGTTTAAGTTGTTCCGGCGTCATTTTTTGATCATAAGCAAAATCCAAACGTAAACGTTCCGCCGTAATATTAGAGCCCTTTTGTACCACTCCCGTGCCTAGTACTTGGCGCAAAGCCGCCAACAATAAATGCGTGGTGGTATGATATTTGGTAGTCATGGCCGAATGATCCGCCAACCCACCCTTAAATTTACCTTCAGTCGCTGTTCTGGATAATTCTTGATGCTTAGTAAATTCTTCCCAATAAGCCCGCTCGTCCACTTCTATTTTTCGTTCCTTAGCCAGTTCTTTAGTTAATTCCAAAGGAAAACCATAAGTAGCAAACAAGACAAAAGCCTCTTTGCCACCTAAGCGCTCGCCAATTTTATCTTGCGTGGACATCTTTTCAAATTCTTTCAAACCCCGAGCTAAAGTTTTACCAAATTTTTCTACTTCACTATTAATATTTTCCAAAATCGCCGTTTGATTGCTAGCCAATTCCGAATAAATATCTTTAAAATTATCAATCACCACTTGCACTACCTGGAATAAATTATGACTATCAATCCCTAATTTATCAGCATGTCTAATAGCCTTACGAATTAACCGACGTAAAATATAACCCCGTTCTAAATTGGAAGGCACCACGCCATCAGCGGACATAAAAGTGGCGGTGCGTAAATGATCGGCCAAAATCCGTTCGGAGACCACTTCGGAAGTTTTGGCCAAGCTTCTAATTTTTTCCATGATCGGCACAAATAAATCAGTTTCAAAAATACTGGGAACGCCTTGACTAATCATACTTACCCGTTCCAAGCCCATGCCGGTATCCACGTTTTGTTGTGGTAAAGCAGTATAAGTGCCGTCAATCGCTTTATAATATTGCATGAACACATCGTTCCAAATTTCAATAAAGCGACCACAATCACAATTAGGGTGACAAGCCGGGCCATAATTAGTATCGTGAGCTTTGCCCGTGTCAATAAACATTTCGGTATCCGGTCCGCACGGTCCGGTTTGACCGGCCGGTCCCCACCAATTTTTGGCTTTGCCGTAAATAAAAATTCTAAAATTTTCACTAACACCTTGTTTGGGGTCTCCCACCAAAGCGGTTAGGCCAACTTTTTTAAATTGCTCTTGCCAAACAGAAATTACTTCCTCGTCTCGCGGGGCATCCGCATCACCGGCAAAGGCGGTAACATAAATATTTTTTGGATTTAAACCTAACCAACGCGGGTCCGTCATAAACTGCCACGACCATTCAACCGCTTCTCGTTTAAAATAATCACCCAAAGACCAATTACCTAACATTTCAAAAAAAGTATCGTGACGATTATCACCAACTTCGTCAATATCTTGAGTGCGTACACATTTTTGAGAATTTACTAAACGTTTACCTAAAGGATGCTTCTCACCCAATAAATAAGGCACCAACGGATGCATGCCAGCCGTGGTAAATAATACCGTCGGATCATTTTCTGGTACCAAAGAAGCAGAAGGAATTATTTGATGACCTTGGGATTTAAAAAATTCTAAATATTTTTTTCTAATTTCTCGCGAGGTTAAATTATTCATATTATTAAGCTTAAAAGCTGAGATAAGTTTAACAAAAAATAGTTTTTTTGGCAAGAAAAAACGCCTACTAAACTAGCTATTTTTTTAAGCTAAAATCTAAACAATCACTCCCCCACCCAACAACTTTTTATTTTTATAAATTACACAAAATTGACCGGGCGTGGCGGCGCGTTGCGGCTTAGTAAATAAAACTACCAACTTGCTGTGTTGTTTAATAATTCTAGCCTGTTGCAAGGGTTGCTGATGACGCAAGCGCACTTGGCAAACCAAAGGAAATTTTGGTGGCACACCTTGTTGCCAACTGACTTTAGTGATTTTAATTTTTTTAGTATACAAGGCCGGGTCTTGATCGCCTACGGCCACTACTAGCTGATTTTTTCGCTTATTTTTAGCTACTACATAATAAGGCCCGCCGCCACCTAAGTTTAAACCCTGCCGTTGGCCAATAGTGTAAAAAGGTAAACCTTGATGAACACCAATAATTTTACCGTTGGTGGTAATAATCTGACCGGGAGTTTCTTTAATACGAGCTTTAATAAAATCAATAATTTTTACTTCACCAACAAAACAAATTCCCATACTATCCGGTCGATTTGCATTAGCTAGGCCAAATTTTTTGGCCAACTGCCGAACTTCCGGCTTAGTCAAATCGCCTAACGGAAAAAGCGCTTTGGCCAATTGCGGCTGTTTTAATAAACACAAAAAATAAGACTGGTCCTTATGTTGATCTTTGGGAATAACTAATTGATATCTGATTAATTTCTTTCTTGCAATTTTCGACTTGCAACTTTCAACTTTTTTCTTGACATAATGCCCGGTGGCAATAAAATCCGCGCCTTCACTAACCGCCTGGTTTAAAAATAACCCAAACTTAATTTCCCGATTACACATAATATCGGGATTAGGCGTGCGGCCAGCCTGTTCTTCTTTAAAAAAATAACGCAAGACCTGTTTGTCGTATTCCTGCTCAAAGTTATAAACTTTAAGCGGTATCTTCAACTTTTGGCAAACCTGACGCGCTTCCGCTAAATCTTTTTCCCAAGGACAAGCACCACTAAAAGTGCCACCAAAACTTTCGGTGGACCAATTTTTCATAAACACGCCAACCACCTGATAGCCTTGTTGCAATAACAAAGCCGCAGCCACCGCGCTATCTACGCCGCCAGAAATTCCGACATAAACCAAAGTTTTAGAAATATCTTTTCCTATTTTTTTTGCTTTAACCATCTTGCTTATGATTACTTAATTTATAAATCAACGACTAACTTATTCTACAAGTTTAAGCCTGGTTTTTCAAGTTTTTACTTATCAACAAAAAAGTAGCGAATTTTGATTTCACTACCAATAAACCTACTCAAGTTTAAAAAATCTTAAACCAAAAACTGCTGCCACAGCGCCCAAACTATTTCAAAAGCAATTAATAAAATAACAATCCATTCCAAAGTATGCGCCTGCCTAATTTGCACTTGATCAATTAAAAAATTATTGGCGTCAGAAATTATTTTAAGTTTTTTTTCTAAAATCTGTACTCGTTGAGCTAAATCAAAAGCACCAGCGAGTTCGTGAAATAATTCGTCTACTTTTTGCCCACTCGACCAGACCACATCCGGATCATCCAAAATTTCTAAATTATAAGCTAATTCGTGTTGCACCGCCAAAGCTAAACCGATTTGTTTGCGCAAAGAACGCGTAGTTCTTCTAGTGTTACCTTTTTTAGACAAACGCTCCACAATGGGCGCTAATTTTTCTAATAAATCATCGATTAAATTTTCATAATATTCCAAGGCCACTGAACGTGACAGTACAATACTAACCAGCTTAATTTCGTCTAAAGTTAAATCCTTAACCCCCAAAGCTTCTTGCGAACTAGGCAAAGAAGGCTTACCTACGACGATTACAAAATCATCCTTGGCATAACTACTCTTATAACCAACTACGTGCTGACGAATTACATTAATTGCCCGGACAATTTCTGCCCGCTCATAATTAAAAAAGACGGCCACGCCATAATCAAAAATTACCAAAAACTTTTCTTTAGTCTGAAAAATTACCGGGCTATCATTAACTAATTTACCAAATTTTATTGCTCGTAAGGCGCCTAAATCAGCGCTCCGGGCAATATCATAGGCTTTGACTTTGATTTGCATAACTTAATTATAGCACTAATTTAAGTTTTTGTTTAAATCAAATTATCTACTACTTAAATAGGTTGCTCGGTTTTATTATTATATTTAACAAAAGTTTTAAAATCAACCAGTAAACCTTTGATCATAACCGCTTTAGGCGCTCCAGCGGCTGATAGTTTTTTCCGAAACTCCCAAGCTTGTTCAGAACCCAAACCAGCCAAACTCTCCGCTAGCTCCTTGGGGTAGTCTCCTAAAATAAAAAAGTTTTCTCTAAAATCCCAAGCGCGTTTAGAATTCAATCCGACCAAGCTATAAATAAGCAAATCAAAATCCAGTTGCATAACCTTTCGTGTCGCCTTGTCTGACGAGGCTATTTTGGCAAATAACTTTTCTCTAAACTCCCAGGCTAGCGGGGAATCCAAATCCTTTAGGCTATTTGCTAAACTGCTAAAGATAAAAGATTGCAATCGATTTTGTGATGACAGACCAAGCCAGGCCGGATCCCATAATTTATTCCTAAACTCCCAGGACTTTGGCGAATCTAGACCAGTTAGACTGCTGGCCAAATCAGCCCAAACATCAACTGGTATGTTCTTATTTATATTCTCATTAAAAAATTTTTCTCGCCATTCCCAAGCCTGATCAGAATCTAAACCCGTTAAGGTTCGAACAAAATCACCATGACTCAACCCTAAGCCAAGCAATTTTTCTCTAAACTCCCAAGCCGGCGGGGAATTTAAACCATCAAGACTGTAAGCTAGTCTGGATTTGATTGCCCCTTCAGCTAATAATTTTTCCCGCCACAGCCAGGCCAACCGAGAATCCAAACCAGTTAGAGTATCTACCAAATAATCCTTGTCCACTTTTTGCTCTACTAATCTTTGCCGAAAAGCCCAAGCCGCCGAAGAATCAAGCCCCTCTAAGCTGTGAATCAGAAAAAAATCAGCCCCGATCTTTTTTAAGATTTCTGTCCTAGCATTCCAGGCCAGCCGAGAATCTAAACCATTTAAACTAACTGCCAAATTAGTCCACTTTTCTGAATCATTCCAAGAAGTTATTAATTTCTTCCGATAATCCCAAGCGGCGGGAGAATCTAATCCTTTTAAACCACGGGCTAAATTTATCACGTCTGCTTCCAGATCTAATAATTCATCTCTTAAGTCATAGGCGGACCGAGAATCTAAATGCTTTAATTCATTAGCGATAGAATCTTTATCTACTCCTTGTTTTAATGCCTCATTTAGCAACTCCACACAACGCTCACCATATTCTCCATAAGCTTCTTCTAAGAACACCCCTGTAAATTCCCGAATCATTAAGGCTTGTTTTAGTTTTGCCTTAGCTGCTCTAACCAAAACCAAATCATCAGACTTTTTAGAGTCTGAGCTTTTTACTTTACTCAATTCCAAATCAAACTCTGCTTTGAGTTGTTTGAGGGAGGCTAGTTCGGATTTTAATTCAACGCAAGATTTAAACATAAAGTGATTAAAAAATAAAAACCAAAGATCAAGAAATACTTACTGCAAAACGGCTGGCACCGTAGGAATCAGGGTCGCCCGGAATACCCCGACTCAAGCTGACATGTAAACTGCCACGGTAGAAACTGGCGTTCGGCACGCGGCCAGTTTCTTTAGAAAAACTATCAATTAACCAGCAACCCTTGCCCGAACCCTCCCAGTCATCAATCACTTGATCGGTTTGTTCTAAGTGACTTAAGCCATAAACTAGCCAGGATTCTGGGGTTAAGCCTCGTTCACCTTTATACTGGTCGGTTTGGAGTTGTTTAAGATAATCGTTGGGTGATTGGTTAGCTTCTGGTTGCTTACGACCATTAACGGTTTTGCCCTTGCCTTTATCTGGAATATCGGGCAAGTCTTCAAGTAGTAGGACTTGCCAAGCTTGGGTGGGCAAAAGTTCTTGCTTGGTTTTACCTTGGTGGTTATCGGAGAATTCTTTGGGGAAATATACTAAGTCTCCTGTGGCTTCGGCCTTTACAAAATTAACATAATCAAAAATATACTTTGTGCCAATCTTTTTATTAAGCCCTAAGGGTTGATTTTGGGTATTAAAGAGTTTGCCTT
Source organism: Candidatus Buchananbacteria bacterium (assembly GCA_041665005.1). GTDB lineage: Bacteria > Patescibacteriota > Patescibacteriia > 2-01-FULL-39-33 > JBAYJR01 > JBAYJR01. The sequence goes on along the minus strand of JBAYJR010000001.1, from coordinate 95,336 downwards.
GCCGGTGATGTTCCATTAGGGCATTGTCATAAGCCTCTATTAGGGATTTAATTGGTAAGCCAAAGGGAACGATGACTAATTTAACAAAGCCTTGTTTTATTTTGGTTTCGAAGAAATCTCTTTTTTCTAGCATTATTTCTTCAATCTGTTCTAGGGTGGGTATGGGGTATTCTTTGTTATCGATTGCTTCAATACCTAATTCACCAGTGGAGAGGGTTTTTAGGAGGTTGCTTTTACGGAGGAGGTCTGCTTGGAATTCATATTGGGCTTTAAGGTTTTCTCGTGTTAATTCGGGAGTTTCTAGCCATAATTCATTTTGGAGGTCTTGGAGGGTTTGATTTAATTTGACTTTAGCTTCTCTGACTAAAGCTAAATCCTCTGTCTTGCCTGTTTTAGGTAGACTAGATAATTCTAAATCAAACTGTTGTTTAAGTTGTTTGAGGGAGGCTAGTTTAAAAGTTAACTCAGCGCAATTTTTAGACATACAAATTATTAAATCAGCTTACAACCGAATTTTTATTTATTTTTTTAACATGCCGCCGAATATACCAGACTACTAAAATAATCCCCAAACCAATAATCAAAAAATCAAATTTTTCCCAAACTACCCTAATTTCTATCCAATGTTCACCCAATCTAACTCCCAAATAAATTAAGAGATAACTCCACAACCAAGAACCAATAAAAGTATAAAATGAAAAATGCCAAAACCGAGCCTTAGTAATACCACCGCCCAAAGAAATAAAAGTCCGCACCACCGGCAACAACCGCGAAAAGAAAAAAACCGCATCGCCATATTTAGCAATCCACCGATCCGCTAAATTCAAATCCTCTTCTGAAATTAAAAAATATTTACCATATTTAACAGTCAAAGGTCGACCTAAATAAACTCCTAAATAATAAGAAAAAATTGAACCACCCAAACAACCCAAGGCTCCAGCCAAAGCCGCTAAATGAAAATTCATTTTACCTTGCCAGACCAAAAATCCTGCAAAAGGTAAAATCACTTCGCTGGGGATAGGAATATTGGCAGATTCCAAACCCATTAATAAAACAATCCCCCCTAAACCCAGTTTAGAAATCAAATTAATAATCCAAACTACTATTAGTTCAATAATAATTTTCATAAATAATTGATTATATCTTAGCAAAAAAGCTAAAAAAAAGCCACCAATTTTACTTTGGTGACTGATAAAGCCTAATTAATTTTGACCAGTCACTTTTGAAGTGACGAAAGAATAGTTTTTTAGCTGAATAATACTGACCGTGGTATTTTTTTCTGCCCAACCATACAGCCAGTCGGCGTCAAGTTGCGAAACCCGCACACAACCGTGGCTGGCCGGTCGACCTAAAAATTTTTCATAAGCCGCATATTGGCCAGTTGTACCTTTAATGCCATGAATGGCATAACTACCGTAGAACGGCATAAAACTGGTTAGCCAACAGCTTTCCCCAGTTTGTTTATCAATATACTTTTTTTTAGGCACTTTATAACCAATTTTATACTGGCCGACTGGCGTTGGCATCCCCTTTTTGCCAGTGGAAACCTTGCCGGATCTTACCACCACCGCACTTTCCAGACAATAATACACCTGGGAATCCACTAAAACAATAATAGTCTTAGTGGAAGCCGCTGCTAGCTGACTAACCACAGAATCTTGGCCAAAAGTTGACCAATCGCCGGAATCGCTAGTAGCCAAAACCGGCAAATAAACTAATAAAAAAACCAAACTCAAAAATAATTTTTTCAAGGTACGATACCCCCTTTATCTAAAAATTTTTAAAACTTAACGGTTTGACCGGAAACTATTTTTTTTGCTTTCGCTGTAAAATTATCATCAACTGACTGCTCCTTAATAATCTCTGGTGCTGTTAATGGTTGAGCTTTAACTGCTGGTTCGGGCTGACTGGGCGCAAAATTAACTGGCGGTTTTTGGACGGCCTCGTTTAAACTAATTGCCTTGGGCGAGGCTGGTCCAACCCTTGGTCGATCGCTAGCCGTCGGCAGTTTGGCTTTGGCAATTTTTTCTTCACGGGTCTTTTTTAAACAATCCTTACAATAAACCGGTCTCACTCCATCCGGTGCAAAATAAACCTCGGTTTCTTTACCGCACAAACTACAAACTGTTTTAAACGCGGTCTTAATTTCTGAATCACTACCAACTCCCGCTACCGCCGCTTTAGCTTTTTGATTAAAATTTGATTCTTTACTGTAACTAGCGTTAGCCGGCCGGCTGACTGAAGTTTCATCTTTAATACTAGTCCAACGCGAAATCTTTTCTTCAATTACTTCTCGCGGGACAGCATAACGTTCACGCGAAATTTTAATTATTTTATCAAGATTACCCGCTTTTAAATCATCACTCAACGGTGGCAAAGTGGTCGCCGAAAAAGGGTCTGAGGCCACCCCGTCAATTAGCAATCTTAAATAAATATCATACTTAGTTAAATTAACTAAATCCTCTTCAATAAAAATTGGCGAAAATTCCGTGATTAATTTTTCCGCATCCGCTGGACCCACCCGAAAACAAACCAAAGTGCCAACATTACCAAAAACCGCCGAATAAACTTCTTCTTTTAACTGTTCAATGTATTGATGAGCGATTATTAAATTTAAACGGTACTTACGCGCTTCGGATAAAATCGTGGCAAAACTATCCGTAGCAAAATTTTGAAATTCATCAACATATAAATAAAAATCCTTGCGTTCTTTTTCGGGGATTTGAATACGCTCCATGGCCGCAATTTGAATTTTAGTAACCAACATTGCCCCTAACATCGCCGTGGTGTCTTCGCCAATCCGGCCTTTGGCCAAATTAATCACCAAAATTTTACGGTTATCCATAATATCCCGCATATCAATGGTGGATTTAACCTGACCGACAATATTACGGATTAAAAAATTAGATAAAAACTGACCCACTTTATTTTGAATTGGCGCTACCGCCTCCACCTGAAAACGATCGGGATATTTAGCATATTCATCCACCCAAAATGATTTAACCACCGGATCTTTAACTTTTTCTAAAACTTTAGCTCGATAACCTTTGTCTACTAAAATACGCATAATCCCTAACAAGGTAGAACCGGGGTAATCTAATAAAGCTAAAATAGCATTGCGCAATAAATATTCCAAACGAGGGCCCCAACTTTCCGCAAAGATTTTTTTAAAAACTCCCACCACTCCCGAGGCCACTAAATGTTTTTGGGCTTCATCCACGCTTTCTAAAGGATTAAACGCCACCGGAAACGACAAATCAGCGGGATTAAAATAGGCTACGTCATTAATCCGCCAAGATGGGATGTATTGCATAATTTTTTCGGCCAAATCGCCGTGCGGATCCACCACCGCTACGCCTTCACCGCGCATAATATCCGAAACAATCATGTTTTCTAACATGGTTGATTTACCCACACCGCTTTTACCAATTACGTACATGTGCTGGCGACGGTCGCGACGTTTAATGCCAAATTTTACCTTACGGTTACGAAAATTTGTTTCCGCAAAAACTGTTACGTCATCTTCTTTTGGTTGATAACGCTCGGTTGCTTCCGTAGTTATTTTTGGATCTATTTCTTCAGTCATGTTTTTGTTTATATTTTAACAAATATTTAATTAACGACCAAGCGGCAAAGAAGAAGGAGGTTCGGCATGCTTGGCTTCGGATTTAGAGACTTGGGGTGCCTTAACCAAAATAGCCGGAAAATGCCAAATCGTCGCTAATTCTTCGGTGTTTAAAATAAAGCCCGGATGGCCAATTTCCCGATCGCGATCGCGATAAGCGCGCATTATCTTATTTTGCTTTTTCACTTTAATTTTTTTAGCCCAAGGATGATGACCAACCTTAATACCATATTTAGCATTTTGTGGAGCAAAACCATTAAACTCGCTGGAATTAAATTGTTTAATTGCCCCCACCAAAGGCGTAATTACCCGGGCGGCTGAAAAAATTTCTTTCTTACCCAGATAAATCACCCGCCACTTAACCGAGTAACCAATTTTACTAATTTTTCGTTGAATCGCTTCCACCGCCGAACGTTCGTGTGGCGCCAATAGCTTCATACCCGCTTCATCTGATTTGCTTTTACTGGCTGGCGCACTGCTCTCGCCAAAACCACTTAAGGCCTGCTTAACCGTTTCATTATATAAACTATTAATTTCTCCACCAATTAAACCAAAATTTTTAGCTAATTTGCTTTTTTTCGGCGCTACTTTAATGCCTGATAATTTATTCATTGCCTCCAAACCTTTTTTTTGCCAATCATTACCAGTCGGCGTTAAAATTAACTGCATCCAGACTTGCTCACCGTTTTTTAAACCGCCTAAAGTTTCCAACATTGGCGTTAACGGATCTTTAAGTTCGCCAGACAAAATATGTTCAAATTCCGGATAAGTCCGAATGGGAAAATAATCTTTATTATAAATGGCAAATTCCGTTCCCCACAAATCCATTTCGGGGTTTGGCACTTTAAAAAAATTATCTTTAGCATAGTCATTAACTTCAGAAATAACCGCATCAGGATATTGCGCATATACCGCCGCTTCGACTAAATCATGATAATCGGCTGGCGTTCGCACAATAAATTGAATCTTACCATTAATACTAATTAGTTCAAAAGAATAAGCCAACTGAAACATTCCTAAAAAATACTTTTCATACCAATCAGGTGGTTTATGCGCACCGGATAAATGCGCAAAAATTTGTTCCACGGCTTTAGGACTTTGTTCATTTTGTTTAGGCACGTCAATGGCTAAGGTTAAATAACTAACACTAGCCGCGTAGGCACCTTGCTTATTAAATAACCAAATTTGATAAATACCATAAGCAATGGCGATTAAAATAATTAGCCAACCGCCATACAAAAAAATTAACCAGACAGCATTAAGCGGACTGGAGCCTTGGGCTAAAATTTGAGCAATAAAATCCCCCATAGAAAAATTATTAAACTAAAGCAAACTCACTACTGTTTACTTTTTTAAAAATTTTCTTATTCATTAACGCTAAATAAACTGTGGTTGGCTTAACCTGACGTTGTTTTAAAACCTCTACCATAATTTGCGGCCGACTTAAAGGTTTGCCGGATTTCCTTAAAATTTCGGCAATTACTTCGGACACCGTACCAGAATTATAACCCCACTCACGTAAAGCGTAAATACCCCGCCCGACCAAAACATATTTTTCGTCCAAAATTAATTCATTATGAGTCGTCGCCGGATAAGCCACTTTATCATCAAACTTAGCCTCATTGATTAACCGGGCAATTTCAGCAAAATGTAACGGCACCCCGGCGCGTTTTAGCACTAAATAGATTTTATCATTAATCCGCTTGGGCACGACGCTGCCCCAGCTGGCCAAACCCCATTCACCAAACAAATTCTTTTTAATTTTTTTGCTAGACCGTAAATTAGTTAAAATAATCTTTTCTAATTCCTGATCTAAATCCGCCTCATCCAACAAAGGATTTAAGGCCAAAAAACGAGACTTATTATTTTGATAAAATTCCGACTGTCGCAGTTCAGCTAACAACTCACTAAATTTTAAAGGCTTGGCATTACGTTCAACAATCCTAATCAACTCGTTGATTACCTGTTCAGCAAAAGTAACTTCTACTTCTTTCAACTTCCATAAGTCATTCCAAAAATTATTACTTTTTAGCTGTTCTACTTTGTCCTTTAAAACCTCACGCAACAAAAAAAGCAAGGAAGCCTCGTGTTCTTCGCTTTCTTCAAGGTAACCTAAAAAACTTTCCAAAAAATGCTCCTGTGACATTAAGCCACCATGCTGCCCCAGTAAATGTCCCACTAATTTTTCTATTTTTCTAACTTCTCCTTTTAGTTCTTCAATCTCCCGAATTTTTTTAACACTTAGTCTTTCTATCTGCCGTACCCGTTCACGAGTCAAATTAAAAGACTGCCCAATTTGTTCCAGGGTTTCTTTGGGCTTACCAAACAAGCCAAAACGCCTAATTAATACTTCTCGTTCCTTAGAATTTAAACGGGCAAACAAAGAATTTAAGGTCTGAGTTGGGCTAAATTGACCAATTTCTTCCAAAAATTTGCTTTGGCGCACTTTATCTAAAATACTCATACATTAACAGTTTAATTTAATATGTTTTATTATATCATAAAAAGTAGATACTGTCAAATCAACTTTAGTGACCTACCGATTTGACCAATTATTTAGCATTTGTTAAAATAACCGTGCTTTAATTATTATCTTTTCTCAACATGTCAGAAAAACGAAACCAATCAAGTTTATGGCGAGGACCACGCGCTAATCTACGCTGGAAAATTGTAGGAATTATCGTACTAGCGGTCATTTCCGGAAGCTTGGTTTATCCAAAATACTGGGACAACTCTATGTCTTGGTTAAATAACAAGCTAGGCTGGGGCCTCCCACAGTTTTCCAAGATCAACTGGCGGTTAGGCTTAGACTTGGTCGGCGGCACTCATTTAATTTACGAGGCAGACACCAGTAAAATTTCCGAGAGTGATAAAAATTCTTCTTTAGAAGGAGTCCGCGATGTAGTAGAACGCCGGGTTAACGCTTTTGGTGTAGCCGAGCCAATCGTTCAAACTCAAAAAGCGGGTGAACACTGGCGAGTAATCGTTGACCTAGCTGGCATCAAAGATGTTAACGAGGCCATTAAACAAATTGGCGAAACCCCCCTCTTAGAATTTAAAGAACAAGGCGAGACCGCTTTGACAGTTGATCAACGAAAAGAAATTGATACTTACAATCTTAGCGCCGAAACTAAAGCCAAAGATTTATTAAAAAAAGTTTTAGTGCCCGGAGCCGATTTTTCCGCCTTAGCTAAACAGTATTCCGAAGACGCTGGTTCTAAAGATACTGGTGGAGATTTGGGTTTTGCTAAAAAAGGTCAGTTTGTACCAGAATTTGAAAAAGTTTTATTTGACCAATTAACCGACGGAAAAATTTACCCTCAATTAGTCAAAACAGATTTTGGCTATCACATAATTAAACGTTTAGCCACCAAAGGTACTGGTGATACTTTAGAAGTTAATGGTGCCCATATTTTAATTAAAACCAAAAGCGCCAACGACTACGCAATTGGTGAATGGCGCGGGACTAACTTAACCGGCAAAAATTTAAAGAAAGCCTTGGTTCAGTTTGAATCCAATACTAACGCCCCACAAGTTTCTTTAGAATTTGATGCTGAAGGCGCTAAATTGTTTGCCGAAATTACTACCCGCAATGTTGGCAAACCCGTCGCTATCTTTTTAGATGGCACGCCAATTTCTACGCCTAACGTAGAAGAACCAATTACTGACGGCAAGGCGGTTATCTCTGGACAATTTGGTTTAACCGAAGCCAAACGCTTAGCCCAACGTTTAAACGCCGGCGCTTTACCGGTGCCAATAAAACTAGTCAGCCAACAAACCATTGGCGCTTCGTTGGGTGCTAAAGCCTTGCAACAAAGCATTAAAGCTGGCTTGATCGGTATGGCCATAGTGGCAGTCTTTATGTTAGCCGTTTACTTCTTGCCAGGATTTTTAGCCGTCTTAGCTTTATTAATCTACGCCGCGGTAGTTTTGGCAATCTTTAAATTAAGCGTCTTTACTCCCTGGCCAATTACTTTAACCTTATCGGGCATTGCCGGTTTTATCCTTTCTGTTGGTATGGCTGTAGACGCTAATGTTTTAATTTTTGAACGCACTAAAGAAGAACTACGCCGTGGTAAACCTACGGCCATTGCCATTGACGAAGGCTTTAAACGCGCTTGGACTTCTATTCGCGATTCCAATATTTCCAGTTTAATCACCTGTGCTGTCTTGATGTGGTTTGGCTCCAGTATTATCAAAGGTTTTGCTATTACTTTAGCCATTGGTATTTTGGTCTCAATTTTCTCCGCCATCTTTATTACTAGACAATTTATTCGTTTAATTTCTAACTGGCAATGGACCCAGCACCATCGCTTATATGGTGTTAGAAGGAAAACCGAACAACAATAACTAAATATTTTTATGGAATATAAAATCATTCAAAAACGTTGGATTAATTACTCAATTTCTATCTTACTCGCTTTAGTTGGTATTATTAGTATAAGCGTTTGGGGTTTAAAGTATGGCCTAGATTTTACCGGCGGTTCACTACTGCAAATAAAATTCGTTAATCAAGCTCCGGCCACCAGCGAACAAATAACCAGCACCTTAGCACCATTAGACTTGGGCGTAATTTTAGCCCAGCCAGTAGCCGAAGATGAAATGGTTTTACGCTTTAAAGAAGTGGATGAAAAAACTCATCAACAAATCATTGCTACACTTAACGCTAAGTCGGCTAACAGCCAAACCAATGCTAAAATTGAAGAGTCCAGCTTTACTACCATCGGCCCTACTATTTCGGCTGAATTAAAACAAAAAACTTGGGGTGCCATGATAATTGTCTTACTGGCCATTATTTTGTATGTCGCCTTTGCCTTTCGCCAAGTTTCGCGTCCAGTACCTTCCTGGAAATACGGCGTAGCGGCGGTAATCGCTTTGGCTCACGATACTTTAATTACCGTTGGTTTGTTTTCCTTACTTGGCCATTTTGCTGGCATTGAAGTAGACAGTTATTTTGTCACCGCACTCTTAACTTTACTGGGCTTTTCTGTACATGACACTATTGTAGTTTTTGACCGAATTAGAGAAAACTTAAAAAAGCAACTACCAGGAACTTTCTTAGAGGTCGTCAATCATTCCGTTAATGACACTATTGTTCGTTCCATCAACACTTCCTTAACCGCCGCTTTAGTGGTACTCGCTTTATACTTCTTTGGTGGAGCTAGTACTAAAAACTTTGCCCTAGCAATGTCTTTTGGTATCTTAATTGGTACTTACTCTTCCATTTTTATTGCCTCTCCATTAGTGGTTGATTGGCACTTATGGTCAATGAAAAAAAGATAAAATTATTTTTTTGCTTAATAAGAAAAACCCGAGTTTTAAAAACTCGGGTTTATTTTTTGTTAAATTCATCGTAGAGTTAGAACCTGTCTGGCCAATATTTCATATATTCAAATATTTCCCGGAAAACTTTTGGTTTTATCCCATAAAGTTCTATGTCTGTATAAATGAAATTTTCTATTTTACTAGAAACTGCCATATACACCCGGGGCTTAATCGCAAAAGGATAAGCTTTATTAAACTTAACTACATATACTGTGTGCCAGACATATAAACAGCGGTCTGACCCGAGCAGAAATTCATCCACTACGACTTTACTATTACTGACTTTTCGGCGGCCAATAAAAAAAGGCCTAAACGATATCCGGTCTAATTCTAAGTCTGTATCAACCACCTTTTTGTTAACTACCCAACTGCACAGAAATTCTTCTTTTCTGGCTAAATCTCTAAACTTCTTAAAATCCCTACCAAAAGTTCTTGATAGATTAAACTTATACCGACGGGCCAAAGCCAGCATGGCCAAAATAACTTTCAGCCAATAATAACTAAGCTTAATATCTTGAGATTCGCCTCTTTTACTCATTAAGACACACCTCCTTTATTTTAATTATCAATACTCTATCAGGTTAATAGCTGCCTGTCAATAAACCCTAATCAAAACCCTAATAACCCAAATTTAAACAAAAAAACTGGCCAATTTTATGACCAGTTTTTTATTAATGATAATTTTTCGGCAGATATAATTTTACCTGCCATCTTGGGACTCCCAAATCAAGACATTTTTGCTCTAAGGCTCTAGCCTGCCGCAATCTTTGGATATCTTGTTCTAAACGATACGCACCGTCAAAGGCCTGATGTCCAGCTTCAAACCCTACCTCATTTAAAGTATTATCCGACATTAAGTAGATACCAGATAATTCCTCTAGTAATTCCAATTGCTCTAAGGTTAGTTTTTTCCGATAAAACCTTTTGAGTGCCAGTTTTATCAACGAGCGAAAAGGCCAAGAAATTACCAAAATAAAAATAAGCGAACAGCCAAAAATAATCAACATAGCCCAAAGGATAAAACTACTACTTTTAATCCTCTGTTTTAATCGGTTATACCATCTTTTTATTTTTGACAATTTTGTCTCCTCCTTGTTATGTTTTATTTTTGATTAGCTTGCCGGGCTTGGTCGTACAAAACCGCTAAACCAACCAACAATGTTAATTGTTGCCAAACTGAGTCTGCGTTGTGACTACTAAATTCGTAGCCCTGTTTTGTTTGCAAGCCTCCCGGATCTAAACCACAAGAATTGCCCGGACAAGTAATACTTAACTTGCCATCACCATTGAGACTGACAAAAAATTTTGTCGCGGTCTCCTGCAACAGCTGTATCCAGCATGTTTGCATAGCCGCGATCATCGCCTGGCTTAACTCAAAAATATCAGTTTTATCCAACCAAGCCACCAAAGACTTACTATAGATCCCCGACATACTACCACCATTAGCCCCCAGAGCAGTAATGGGTTGTACGGTTAACAACTGAATACTCTTGCTCTTAATTTCTTGATCAGACCAATTCAGTAACCGCAAAAGTATAGTTAAGCTGGCCGAAATCATCCGCACCTTGTTTTCGTCATGCTTATAGGTCTTGTCCGTACTATTACAATAGGCACAAACCGCGAAAAATTTACTAGCACCCCTACAAATAGGGCAAGTACCGGATTCTTTTTTAACTCTCGGGATTTCAATCTCATACTCGACGAATTCACCTTTAAGCCCAACTTTTTTAACTACACCATCAAAACCAAAACTATCAGCAGTGGCTAAAAAATCATTTTTGAATTCGTTGACTTTTGCCAACTCCGCAATTTCATCCTGATCGGGGTTTTCAAGCAAAAAAACTAGCTGACGATTAACCCTTAGAATTAAAGCTGGTGGTTCAGCCTGCCAACTCAATTCATAACGACATGGGACTGCCTGTTCCAGAGCTTCAAAATATAACATAATAAGTCCTCCTGTTGATTGTATATTTGTAGATAAATTAACAGATAACGATCAAACTGTCAATGAAGCAAAAAGCGCCCAAATTAAGCTTGAACGCTTTTTGTTTTAAAAATTTTTATTTTTTTAAAAAAAGCTGCCTTATTTTTTACCAATCATTTCGGCAATCTCTACCAAACGCACCGAATAACCCCATTCATTATCATACCAACAAATAATTTTTACTAAATCACCGTCCACCACCTTAGTTAAAGATAAATCAACAATTGATGAGGCGTTGTTACCAATTAAATCCGAGGAAACCAATTCTTCGTTAGTCACCGCCAAGATGCCTTTTAATTCGCCTTGCGCGGCAGCAGCTAAAGCTTGATTAACCTCAGCCACCGTTACCTTTTTAGCCAACACCATGGTCACGTCAGATAAAGAAACAGCAACCGTTGGTACCCGTAAAGCCAAACCGTCAAACAAGCCTTTTAAATCAGTAATAGTTTCGGTTACGGCGATGGCCGCGCCAGTAGTCGTCGGCACAATATTTTGGGCGGCCGCTCTAGCTCGACGTAAATCTTTGTGCGGCCCATCAACCAAATTTTGATCAGCGGTATAGGAATGCACCGTGCTCATAATGGCTTTTTTTACGCCAAAAACCTCGTGCAGTACTTTAACGGCTGGCGCTAAACTATTGGTGGTGCAAGAAGCATTAGAAATAACTTTTTCCTCGGCTTGCCACTGATCCGCGTTAACCCCTAAAACATAAGTTGGCACCCCTTTGGCCGGAGCCGAAATTACTACTTTTTTAGCCCCCGCTTTTAAATGCAACGAGGCCTCTTCTAATTTTGTAAAACGTCCGGTGCATTCCAAAACCACATCCACTCCCAGTTCCCCCCAAGGTAATAAAGCCGGATCTTTAATTGCGTAAACCGGATACTTAGCCTGATCAATCATAATATTTTTTTCATCATAATTAACCGCTGGGACATAATTACGATAAACCGTATCATATTTTAATAAATGAGCTAACGTTTTAGTGTCCGTTAAATCGTTAATCGCCACAATTTTAACCCCGGGCTGTTCATGGGCAATTTTAAAAGCGGCTCGGCCAATACGACCAAAACCATTAATTGCAATTTTAATCATAAAATTCAAGTTTAGTTAGATTAAGACTTGCAAATATTATAGCAAAAAAAAATAATAAAAAAAAGCCCCTTTAGGGACATAAAATTTAGGCGCCAAAAACCAACACTTTAGCTTATTTAACACTAATAATATGCATTTCAAAACTCTGCTTGGGTTTTAAATTTAAGTTGTAACCCTGATAATCAAACTTTAAAGTAAAATCACCAACTTTTTCCACTCGCAATTCCCAATGCGAAACCCATTCCCCTTCTTTAATTTTTGGACTTTCCGTACTATTGGTGTGGCTAATTAAAGAAACAATTTCTGGTACCGAAGAAGGAATTGGCTTAGCGTTCCACTGATAATATTTTGTTTGATTTTCTTTAATATTACCAACTAAATCCAAAACCAACAAATCACCAACTTTAACAATTATCTCTTTACCATTTTTATCCGAAAGATCAATCACGTTTTGCCCTGGCTGGTTACTGATTTGATTGCTGTTGCTATTACTATTACTGTCACTATTGCTATTACCATTAGTATTAGCAACTCCATTAGAATTAGCCACTTGGTTACGAACACAGCTAAAGCCAACCAAAACCAAGGCTAGTAGTAACACTGTTAAAATTGTTGGTAATTTATAGCGCATATGTATACTAATATTCTAGCACTGAACTACAAATAATAAAAATTAAACTTTATGTTCTACAATTGTTTCACTATTAACCTTAACATCAACCGTACCCTTTAAGACGTGCCAACGAATCACCTGCCCCTTACCTTTGGCGGTATTAACCGTGCTACCTAAGGCGGGTAACTTTTTACTTAATTCCTGATAGGTGGCCTGTTCATAAGCCAAGCAACAACGTAAACGCCCGCATAAACCCGTCATCCGATCAGAGCCACGATGAGCGATTTGTTGCAATTCCATTAAGTCAGAAGAAACACTATTTAACTCTTGTTGACTACGGCGACAACATAAATCTCGGCCACAACCGCCAAAATCTCCACACAACCGAGCTTCGTCACGCACTCCTAATTGTTGCAACCGAATATTTTTATGAAAGTGCCGCGTTAAATCTTTGACTAGTTCACGAAAATCAACCCGACCATCCGCAATAAAAGCAAAAATCGCTTTAACACCATCAAACGAAAAATGAGCATCAACCAGTTTCATCGGTAAATTGTAACGCTTAATCGCCTTACGGGCAAAATCAACCGCCAACTCCGCCTGGGTTTTATTTTCTTCAATAATTCTTTGATCCTCGGCGTTAGCTAAGCGCTCTAAAGAAGTTTTTTCCACTACCGCCGAAAAATCGGCCGCGGATAATTCTTTAAAACCCAAAACTTTAGCCACCTCTAAACCTTCCACTAATTTAATTATTACTAAATCGCCAACTTTTGGTTCAAATAAGCCAGCTTCTGAGAAGTACGTTTGTTCCCAAGGAGTAATTTGTACTTCAATAATTTTCATAACTAAATTTTAAATCTAATAAAGCTAGCCACCGTTATTTCCACGCCTAATTTTTTAGATAATTCCGCAATAATTTGTTCAACCGTTTTTTCTTCTTCTCTAATATTTGGCTGTTTTAGTAAACAAACCTCGGCATAAAGCTTTTGTAACTTGCCTTCAATAATTTTGGGCCAAATATTTTCTGGCTTATTTTGTTGCTTTAATTCTTCTTGATAAATTTCTTTTTCTTTGGCCACAATTTCGGCTGGCACTTCGGCCGGCACTAAATAAGCCGGGTTCAAAGCAGCCACCTGCATGGCAATTTCTTTGGCCAAATAATCCACTGCCGTCTGATCAACCAAATCACCAGACCAATCCAGGGCCACCAAAACTCCCACCTTGTTGTTGTTATGAGTATAAGCTGCCACTAAACCCTTGGCGGTTAGCTTGGCCACCCGCTTAATTTCTAACTTTTCACCAATAATACCACTCAAGCTGTCCAAAGTTTCTGCTACCGTATTATTAAGCAATTTAGTTTGCAGTAACTCGTCTCGATTATCTAATTTTTGGGCAACTAATAATTCGAAAGCTTGTTCGGCAAATTGTTGAAATTTTTCACTTCGCACGACAAAATCAGTCTCGGCATTAAATTCTGCTAAATAACCAGTTTTACCTTGATCAGTAACTAAAACCTTAATCAATCCTTCTTTAGTTTCTCGCTCACTGCGCTTAGCGGCTTTAGTAATTCCTTTTTTCCTTAAAATTTCCGCGGCTAAAACTAAATCGCCTTGACTTTCTTGCAAAGCCTTTAAGCAATCAGACATACCCGCGCCGGTTTGTTCACGCAATTTAACAACTAAATTTTTATCCATATTTTATTTTTTAATTTTGAATTTTACTTAAGCCTTTTTTTCGGCAATTTGTTTGCCCTCATTAACGGCTAAGGCCAGATAATTGGTAATTAAAGCAATAGCTTTAACGGCGTCGTCGTTAGCGGGAATAGGATAATCCACTAAATCGGGGTTAACATTGGTATCGCAGATAGCAATGACTGGAATTTTTTTCTTGCGTGCTTCATTTAAGGCCGTCTTATCTTTTTTTAAATCCAAAATAAACACTGCTTGGGGCAATTTGTTTAAGGTGGTTAAACCGGATAAAAAAGTTTGCAATTTTTTAATTTCTTTTTGAAATTGCGATTGTTCTTTTTTGGTATATTTGGCCAAGGCGCCAGAATTTTGTTGATCAATTAAACCTAAATATTTTTTGACCAAGCGATTAATATTAGCAAAATTGGTGAAAATACCGCCCAGCCAACGTTCTACCACATAAGGCATGCCACAGCTTTCGGCCGCGGCTTTAACTAGGCCTTTGCCCTGTTTTTTGGTGCCCACAAATAATAAAACCCCGCCGGTGCTCACTAATTTTTGGATAAAAGACGTGGCCTCGTTTAGCTTGGCTTGGGTCTTTTCCAAATCAATAATGTGAATACCGTTACGGGTGGCAAAAATGTAGGGTTTCATTTTAGGATGCCAGCGTGAATCCTGGTGGCCAAAATGAACGCCCGACTGGAGTAATTCCAGCAAAGTAGGTTGTTGCATATTTTTTTCCTTTTGTTAGTTTGCGAAAATCGCAAACGCCTCTATTTCTTTCATCTCATTCAGCGGGCTGCTGCAATTAGCAGAGTCAGGAGCTGAATAATCCAGAAATATGGGTAATTAAATTAAGATAGGCTAATTATAATAAAAAAGCCAAATATTGTCAAGAGTCAAAGACCTTGACAAAAATCCCTAAATTTGATAAATAAATACTATACGATCAAATGCTCTTTACAACCTTAGAGAAAAAAGGAGAAACGCACAATGAAAAAAATTCTTTTATTGTTAATCGCTGTATTACTAAGTATCACAACTCTGGCAGCAAACCAGACAACAACCACCAAGCGAGCCGAAAAAATCCAAAAACTGGAATCTTTCAAGCAACAAATCATCTATGAAATAGAAAAAAGCGCAGAAGATGATTTAGTTGACTCCGACGAGTTAACCGACATCATCTATCAAGTAGCGATGTGGGAAAAACTTAGAGAGAATTTCAACAAAACCTACAGCAACGGTGTTAAGATTAATATTGACCCCGGTTTAGAAAAAACAGTAAATAGTTATCTGGCGCGGTCACCGCTTGCCATTAGCCAACAACGTAAAATTGAAATGAAAAAATCGCTGTCGGCAATCAGCGGCCACCAAATAAAGGACATTGGTGATCCTACTTTTTTCTTACCAATACTTTTATGGCTAACGTTACTTTTTGGAGCTATACTTTGTTCCATCCCTAGCGATGGGATACAAATAATTGGAATGCTTATAATACTCGTGGCCATTTGCCTGCTTTTTTACTACGGATGCGTCTCTTGGTATTTTAATTATTTGTTCGTAGTGTACAGGCTTTACACCTTAATTCCGCTTATACTGTTTATAACTGGAATAGTAATAATTTTCCGTTCAAGAGCAACAAAAAACGAGAAGCTTGGTGGCGAAGGATTATCCCTCGCCATAATCTTTGGTCTCCTATTTTGGGGATCATTGTATATTTCTTATTAGCTAGTGTCATACTCTCGCCAACCCCCCCTTAGAATTTAAAAAATAATTCTAGGGGGGATTTTTTATGACTTGACAAAATTAACTAAAAAGATTAAATTTGAAAAAACAAAGGAGGAATATCCAATGAAAAAACTTGGCGAGTTCTCAATTTTATTTTTGGCTATATTGTTTATGTGCTGTATGAAATTCTTTTTAATAGCCATTGCCTTGGTTTTAATAATTACAGGAGCAATACTAGAAAACAAGGACTCCCAGGGATTGGGAGTAATATTATTTGTGTTGGGAATAATCATGTTACTATTATTATTCACCTAGTACTTTCCAGATTGAAAAAATTATAGTCCCCAACTTAGAAAAATATTAAGCTGGGGATTTTCAATCAACTGGCCTTGACAAATTCTAAAAATTATGCTAGACTTAGCTAAATAAAAAAAGGGGGAAAAATGTTAGAGCTACTAAACAACGGCATTAACCCAACCACCGTGGTAATTGGTGTGTTGGTTTTATTTATCGCTGTAGTATTCTTCTGGTCAAGAAGAAATACTATAGCCAACTTCGTACTAGGGCTATTATTTTTAATAATAGCCGTAGTATTGTGTATTTTGGGCCTAGTTTGCTAGACCCTTGGCCCTGGATTCAAAAAATCCAGGGTTTATTTTTTACCCAACTTGGCGCTTGCCAAACTAAAATAATTATGTTATCATATAGCTATTCTATTATTAATCTTTTTAAGACTCAATATTCTTATGAAAAAAGAGACTCACCCCGAATATTACTCCGACGCCAAAGTAATCTGCGCCTGCGGTAATACCTTTACCACTGGTTCTACTGTTAAAGAACTACACGTAGAAATTTGTTCTGCTTGCCATCCTTTTTATACCGGTAAGCAAAAATTGGTAGATGCCGCTCGTCGCGTAGAAAAATACCAAGCCAAGGTAGCCAATAAAGTTAAGGCTTCCGCTGATCGAAAAGGCAAAAAGGTAAAAAAGCAGGCCTTAGCTGATAAAAAGAAAGCCACCAAATAATAACCTTGAAAAAAAAGATTAATCAGACTATACTATTTATAGTAAAGCACGATTAATCTTTTTTTGTTACCCAAAAAATATTTATGGAAGAACGTCTAAAAAAAATCCGCGAACGAATTGAAGAATTAGAAAAACTTCTCCAAAGCCAGGAGCTAATTAGCGACCACAAAAAATTGCAAGAATGCTCTCGAGAATACAAAGAACTGCAAGAGGTAAATAGTTGCTACGAAAAGTTGACCAAAGTTAAACAAGAATTGGCCGAAACTCAAATTTTACTTAAAGAAGAAACCGACCTAGAACTACGGCGCATCTATGAGGAAGAATTAACTTCTTTGGGGCATAAAAAAACCGAACTAGAAACCGAAATTGGTTTGCTCTTAACCCCCGCCGACCCCAATGATAACAAAAACATTATTGTGGAAATTCGGGCAGGTGCCGGCGGCGATGAAGCGGCCTTGTTTGCTGGGGAATTATTTCGTGTTTATTCGCACTTTGCCGATAAAAAAAACTGGCGCACAATTTTAATTTCTGCCAGTCACTTAGGCATTGGCGGATTTAAAGAAGTAATTTTTGAAATTCGCGGCCGCGGGGCTTATAGCTATTTAAAATATGAAAGCGGTGTCCATCGCGTCCAACGAGTACCGGAAACTGAAAAAAGCGGCCGAGTACACACTTCAACCGTAACCGTAGCGGTTATCCCCGAAGCTGAAGAAATTGATTTAAAAATTGAGGCTAAAGATTTAAAAATTGAAACCTCCACCGCCGGCGGACATGGCGGTCAAAGTGTTAACACTACTTATTCCGCAATTCGCATTGTCCATTTACCAACTGGCTTAGTTGTTACCTGCCAAGACGAACGCTCTCAAGCGCAAAACCGCGAAAAAGCGATGATGGTGTTGCGTTCTCGGCTATTAGCTTTAGAAGAAGAAAAAAAACGAGACACTCTTGACTCCTTGCGTCGCTCACAAATTGGTTCGGGCGACCGCAGTGAAAAAATCCGCACTTATAATTTTTCCCAAGACCGCGTCACCGATCACCGCATTGAACAAAACTTTCATAATTTACCCAATATCATGGAAGGCAATCTTGACGATATTATTACCGCCCTAAAAGCCGCCGATAGAAAAGACAAATAAAAAGCCTAGTTTTTGTTAAACTAGGCTTAAAATTTACCGACGTTTTTTGGGTTTTGGCCAACTCGCGGCAACCTCTGCTAAAATACTTTCTAAGATGGCACTAGTATCTAACATGCTATCATCTACTGAGGCAACAAACATAAGGTTTTCTTTTATCGCCCTGGACACAGATGCCGTTAGATGCTTTGGAAAATGACGACCCGTTGGCCACCATCTTTTTATTTCGTCAATAATTTCATCGGTAACTTCTTTAGCTTGATTAATCTCCATTTTCAATGGATTAGTTCCTGGGTAGAAAACCACCGATAATTCCTCCAAAGCACAAACCCGATCAATCACGCTGAAAAAATCTCTACAATAACCGCAATAAGGACAACAGCAATAACCACAGTAAGAATCACAATCGTGATGATGGTCCTTGACCTTATAATGCCTTCTCTTCGCATCTTTTAAATTATAAGGTTTTTTGCAAACCTCACAAAAAAATTCATAGTGCCGACCATTAATACGCATATGATTGCCTCCTTTTATAAAATTTTTCTAATCTATTCTTAACACTTATTTAACCTTTTGTCAAGATGAACAAAAACACCATCCAACAAGCTCTAATTTGGGGGCAACAGCAACTAAAAAAATTACTCAAAAATTCGGCCTATCTTGACTCCGAAATTTTGTTGGCTTTTGTTTTGAAAAAAACTAAAGTTTATTTATACACTCACCCCGAACAAAAAGTTTCAACCAAATCTTTGGCTAAATTTAAAAAACTAGTCACCAAGCGAGCCACTAATTATCCCCTGGCTTATTTAACAAGCCATAAAGAATTTTTTGGCCTAGATTTTTATGTTGATAATCGCGTGCTCATCCCCCGCCCCGAAACTGAACTTTTGGTTGAGCAGGCTTTGGCGATTTGCCAACCACCACTAACGGCCAAAAAATCTCCACTTACTATTTGCGAAGTTGGCACTGGCTCGGGCGGTATTATTATTAGCTTGGCCAAAAATCTTCCTACTAACTTTTGTGGCCAACTTTGGGCTAGCGACCTTTCCGCTAAAGCTTTAGCCGTAGCTAAAAAAAATACCAAAAGGCATCAGGTAACTAAAAAAATTATCTTTAAGTTAGGCAACCTCTTGACTCCTTTTAAAAACCAATATTTTGACTTAATTATCGCTAATTTACCATATCTTAGCCGACTGAACAATAATATTGTTCACGAGCCAAAATTGGCCTTATTGGCGGGCTTTGATGGTTTAAAGTATTATAGACAACTCATCAAACAAACAGACCTATATTTAAAGCCCGGCGGTTACTTGATGATAGAGATAGATCCAAATCAAAAAACCGCACTAATTAAACTAGTAAAAAAACTATTACCCAACTATCAATTAATTTTTATTAAAGATTACGCCAAACGTTACCGTCTGTTAAAAATAAAAAAACCCTTGCACTAGCAAGGGTTTTTTATTACTATTTGACCAACTCCTGTTTGATTAATTTATTTAACAGTTCTGTCATTGCTGCTTTAGCGCGTTTTTCACAGTCAGGTATCGGCGGTTTTAATTTGCTACAACCAACCGCGTAACCCGAAGCATAACCCGCTACATAATCAACCTTAACTACCACTGGCACTGTGCTGGTTGCTTTTAATAAACCGCCTTCGGTCCGACCAATTATATACGCAGTTTTAAAAATTTCCTTATCCTCTACTGTCCGACCTTGCGCCTCAATGTAGCTAACCATTACCTTAGCTTCTTCCTCCAAAGACATTTTATCCGCACCCTTTAAAACTGCACCAAACTGCGAATAAACCGCCACTCCACCGATAATTATACCAACAATAAACATTAAAATTAAATACAACCAAATGTATTTAATAATCTTTTGTTGTCTAACCTGAAACTCCGCAAAAGACGACCAAGCGCCCTTTTGCCAAGCCAACTTGCGTCCCTTAATACCCAAATAAATCGCCGCGACTAAACCTATTAAACTAAACATTGATTTACTCATCGCTAAACTGGCCGCCAAATTTTTATCTAAATAAGGCAAAATAAAAAAAATCATCTCCACTATACATAAAAATATTAAACCCAGGCCCCAATTTTTTAATCGATTACCAAAAGCATAAACAAAACTACCAAAAAAGCCGGCCCAAGACCAACTATCAATGTATTTTTGTTGTTCTAATTCTGTACTAAAATCAACCGCTTCTTTTTTGTTACTATAAAATACTGCCAGAACAATCCCAATTATTAGTCCGATCACCGAAATTAACATAACCAAACCAGCCACCAGATTAATAATTACCAAACTTGAAGAATCTTGAGCTAAACTTCCCTGCGCCTTTAAAAATCCTACCCCAGCGTAAATAATAAAATCTAAAACCATTAATAAAACTGGTCCCAACACACACCACCAAGCAATTTTCTTGTTTTTTGTCATAATTTATTTTAACTTTATAAAAAATAATTATTATTGCCAAGCCGTAACCGTGCCTTCGGGCACCAACTCAATCCAAATTGGTCCTGCGTTTAAAATCAATTCTTCGTTATTACTATTTAATAACTTAGTCCGGCTAGTTCGATCGGTTTTTTGCCATTGCCCTTCAACTACCCGACCATCCAAAAAAGCCACCAAACGACCTTGGCCAGTTAAAGTTAGATTAATATGTTGTAATTCATCATTTAATTCCTGCTTTTTAACAAACATCAACAAAACATTTTTGGCCTTAATTTCTGAACCATCTTCTAAATGATGCTTGGTTCCCGCTTGATAGCGTAAATAATCATTGGTCTCTTTTTGGTAAGCCCAAGCCACTTGATAACTTTTTTCCGTTTTGCTATACAAAACACTAATTTCTTTAATCGGTGAAGGGGTAATTGGCCCGTCTGTTTTAAATGACCAGGGTTTAAATTGACCAGTGGTTTTACTGGTTAATTTTGCTACCGCCAAACTAAGTTTTTCCGAATTAGTAAAAAGATCGTGCGAGGCCGGTCGAGTAGTATCACGCCAATAATACTTAGCGTAGGCATATTCATTTAAATCTAAAAATTTACCCTGGGTAATTTCTGTCAAAGCCTGGTCACTGCCACCACAATGAGCATACACGGCCTGGTATTCGGCCACTAAATCTAAATAGTAAGGACGCGCCGAACGTACGGGACCAATTTTTGACACAGGCACACTTAAGTCATACAAAGCCAAAAATCTAGTAATGCCACCTTCCGTTAGCGCCTCATAGACCACCTGTGCTTGATTTAAGCCCGCCTGTGGTCTGGCTTCAATATAATTCTCAACCATCACGGCAACGGGAAACTTATTTTGCAATTCTGGGTTTTCCACCAACACTCCGTCTAAGGCCCGCCTCAATTTTGGTACCTCGCTGACCAAGCTGTTGGTTGGCTGATTAACGTATACCACCTCCCGGCCACGATAAGCAAAATAAAAAATCACCATCAGAACGACTGAAGTAATCAGACCAATGATGATGATTTTTTTGTAAGCGACAAGCTTGCTCACAAGTTTTAAATTAAACTAAAATTATTTTTTCTCTTCGGCAGCAGGAGTAGCAGTAGCAGCCGCGCTTTCGGTTTTGCCAGCTACTTCTGGTTCAATTACCGTAGCGGTGGCAGTAGCTTCCAAATCAGCCATTTCTTGTTCAGTCCGCGGGGCTTCTACCAAGGCAACCGTTTCTTCAGCTTCGCCTAAAATTTTAACCCCAGCTCCAACCTTTAAATCTTTAATGTGAATTTTATTTTCGAAGTTAGCCAAAACACTAATATCTACCACAATTTCTGAAAGTAGTTCTGTTGGCAAACATTCAATTTTAACGTGATCTAACACATGAACAAATACCCCTCCCAAGCTCTTAACTGCACCAGCCTCACCAACAAATTTTAACGGCACTTCGGTAATAATCTTTTCATCCATTCTAACTTGATGAAAATCAACATGAATCACCTTAGAGCTAATGGGATCACGTTGAACGGCTTGAATTAATACTTTAACAGGCTTTTGCTCATCAATAGTCAAATCTACCAAAGTACTTTCACCGGATTGACTAAAAATTTTACCAAACTCTTTGGCCGCAATGGCTAAATTTTTGGCTTCCACACCGTGGCCATAAATTACCGCCGGAATTAAATCTTGCTGACGTAAACTTTCAACTTTTTTACCAACTAACTGTCGGGATTGGCTTTTGAGATCTAAAATCATAAATAAATTATTTACAAATTAAAAAACTACTAGTAGCCGTAGTTTAGCAAAAAAATCAAACTTTGGCAAGACCCACCAAGATTATTAAAAAATTTGTTCCGCTTTAGCTAATACTTCCTCCAAAGCTAACACTTCATCATCTGAAATTTGGG
Source organism: Candidatus Buchananbacteria bacterium (assembly GCA_041665005.1). GTDB lineage: Bacteria > Patescibacteriota > Patescibacteriia > 2-01-FULL-39-33 > JBAYJR01 > JBAYJR01. The sequence continues at coordinate 72,759 of JBAYJR010000001.1, read as the reverse complement.
CGTAATCTTTAAATTTGATTACTTCCGAGCCATCCAAATCAGTAATTAGACCAACCGAAGAAACTCCAAAATTATTGGCTAAAATTAAAGCTAAAATTGAACTATAGCAATTATGACATTTGATATGTAACAAATGCGCCCCTTCTCTTTCGCTGACCACCTGAGCCTGCAAAGGATTATAACGCATCTGACAAACCGGACAAAAAGCCACTAACTTTAGGCTTTCGTCAGAAAAATTTGGTAAGTTGTTAGAAAAGTTGAATTCTCTCATATTTTCTTGGCTTTATTACTGCTATTATATTATACAACTAAACAGCTGGTCAAGTTTCAACTCTAAAAAATATAAACAAAAAATCTTTATTTTTAGGTATATTTAATTTTTCTAGCCTGATAAGCAACACTTTCAGTCACTCCGACTAAAGCCAAACAAATGGTTAAAAAACTACCACCCGAACTAACAAATGGCAAGGCAATACCCGTGACCGGCAACAAACCAATATTCATCCCAATATTAACAAAAGCCTGGACAAAAATTAAGCCTAAAAAAAACATTATTAATAACGAACCATAGTCGTCGCGAGCCTCTTTGGCAATTTTAATTCCCCGCCAAAAAATTAGGGCCAATAAACCAATAATTAAACCGGCGCCAACCAAACCCAATTCTTCGGCCACCACCGCAAAAATAAAATCCGTCTGCGCTTCGGGAATAAATCTTAACTGGCTTTGGGTACCAAAGCCCAACCCACGGCCAAAAATTTGTCCCGCCCCCACCGCAATCTTGGCTTGCGTAACGTTGTATCCCCGACCATAAGGGTCTAGCGATGGATCAAAAAAAGTCAAAATACGATCTTTTTGAAAATCTTGCAACAACCACAACCAACCTACGGCACCAACCACTAAGGCCAAACCCACTATTACTAGCCAATATTTAATCGGCATTTTAGAAAAAAATAAACTAGCCAACCAAATAAAAAATAAAACCATCGCCGAACCAAAATCTGGTTGTAATATTACTAAAACAAAAAATATTAACACTAAAAATCCACTCTGAATTATTTTTTTAAACGACATCAAAGCTAAATTATTTGCCAAAAAATCGGCTAAGAAAAAAATTAAACAAAATTTTACCGCCTCAACTACCTGCCACTGCCAACCCCCAATTACTAACCAGCCTCTAGTACCTCTAATCGTTCGGCCAAAAAATAAAACGCCAACCAATAAAACTAAAGAAATTAAATAAAAGAACTTTGAAGCCTTGCGCCACTGCCGATAATCAATCACCGCAAAAAAAATTAACAACCCCATTCCACCTGCCGTCGCTATAATTTGTTTGTATAGTGTAGAATAATCAGCCTGATCCTGACTTTGGGCCATACTATACAAAGCCGCCAGGCCAACACAAACCAACAGCAACACTGCCAAAAACAGTGGCCAATCAAAATGTTTCGATCCAGGTATAAAACGAGTTAAAGACATAGCTATATCATACTAAATTTACTAGAAAAGAAAAAGGGTAGAAGTTTTGACGCTTCTACCCATCGATTGAATCAATCATCCGGCCAGACCCTTCCTATTGGCCGAATGGTGGGGATTAAAACCCCTTCTAAACCTATCTTATCATAATCTAAAAATTTGTCAAGACCCGGCCAAAACTAAATTTATTCATACCGCAAAGCATCCACTGGGCTTAACCGAGCTGCGTGCCTGGCCGGATAAACACCAAAAACTAACCCCACCAAAACCGACAAACCAAAAGAAGTTATAATCGCGACTCCCGAAATAGCCAAAGGCCAATCATAGCCCGCTAAACTGGCACCCAACGAAGCTAAAACCGAAAAAATAACCCCTAAGACCACTCCGATAATCCCCCCAAACACAGTAATGACTACGGCCTCCCATAAAAATTGCCATAAAATATATTTAGCAGTCGCGCCCAAAGCTTTACGTAAACCAATTTCGTAAGTCCGTTCTTTAATTGAAACATACATAATATTAGAAACCCCCACTCCACCAACCACCAAAGAAATTCCAGCAATCGCGATTAACAACAAAGTAATTGCTCCCAAAATAGTATTAATACTACTCATCGCCTCGGCCATGGTTGTTACCTGAAAATCATCTTTGCTAATATCAGTAATTCGATGCCGCTGACGCAATAAAATTCTAATGTCTTCGGCCGTAGCATCACTTTTAGTATTATCAATCGCCGAAGCCGTAATATAATTAACATAATCAAGACCCATAATCCGGTCCTGAATGGTTTTTAAAGGTATAACCACGCGATCATCCATATTAATAAAGGAAGCCGAGCCACGCTTAGCCAGCACCCCAATCACTCGGAAACTAAGATTTTTTATTTTTATCTTTTTTTCCAAAGGATCTTGTCCGTCAAATAAAAATTTTGCCAAATCCGGACCCAATACTACTACTTGATCAGCTCCTTTTTGTTCTTCGGGCGCAATAAATCTACCAAACTCCACTTTATCACTGTCCACATTTAAATAACCTTCCGAAACGCCAAAAGCCAAAGAATTCCGAGTTTTATCCTGATAAGTAACTTGCAACTGGGTCATTTGACCCCCAAAAGCATCTTTAATATTTGGTATCCGCCTAACTGCTTCAATGTCAGAATTTTTCATGGTCGTTACCGCCACCCCCATTGCTTGAGCCTGAGCACTTTCTGCCGGCTGATTAGCCTTGGTGGGCACCCGAGTTTCCGTTTGAATTAAATTAGTGCCAAAAGATTCCAACTGTTGACTAATCATTAATTTTAATCCTTGGCCAACCGACATCATTACAATTACCGCGGTAATACCAATCACCACTCCCAACACCGTTAAAAAAGTGCGGACCTTGTTGCGCTTTAAACTGGAAATAGCAAGTTGTAACGATAAAAAATTCACAAATTTATTAAACTGATTATTATCTTAAAATATTTACTAAATAAAATTTAAGCAATCACCGCACGAGAACGTTCGCCAAGACCGGCATCTTCAGGAAGATGCCACCAAGAAACGCGCATACTTCTCCCAAACCAACTGACAGTTGGTGTAATACCATCCGAATTGTGGGAACCCGAGCATAAAGTCACATTATTAATCTCCAACAAATGAGTAGCTAAAAGATTATCATCTAAATGCAAACTAGTTTCCTGGTAATACTTAAGCTCATATATCAAACGTTCAAGCAGTGTTATTCCGGCCACTTTCTTTATTTTTAAGTCCTGAACCGAAAGGCCTCTTAACTCTTCATCAGCTTCTACACGATCGCGCAACCAAATTGCGTAAGCCTGATTCTTAGACTCACGATCGTTAATTAAATCTCTATCACTTAAAGGGCTGGGTTCGGACTTTATTATGCAAGGAAACAATTCCTGACACTTGTCATACACCTGCTGAATGGTTAAGTTTTTTGCTACTATAATAAGACGATCAAAACCTTCTTTTTTTTCGGGGATTACTACGTCAGAAAGATCGCAGTCTAAACCCAAAGAATCTTTATAAAATTTTTCCCAGTTACTAAAGGGAAAGTATTCTCTAAGCTCTTTTAGATTTTGCACTAATTTAGTTTTAACTTCTCTAATTGAAACCAAATCATCAGACTTACCAGTTTGTGGCAAACCCGTTAATTCCAAATCAAACTCTTTTTTAAGCGCTTTGGTGGATTCTAGTTTAGTTGTAAGTTCGGGACAAAGTCTGGGCATATAAATTTATTTAAAAAACACTTACTGCAAAACGGGCAGAATGTTCGGAATTGGGGTAGGGTGAGCCATCACTATCCAAAACTATATTCTTAGAGTCGCGGCCAAAACCGACTAGCGGCACACTGCCACCAGCTAGCCGCACATGGCCAGATTTAAAATAACTATTAACCAAAAAACAACCCCTATACGGTCCTCCTCGGCTATCAATCACTTGGTTGGTTTGTACTAAGCAACTTAAGCCATAAATTAACCAGGATTCTAGAGTTAAACCTTGTTCACCTTTGTACTGAGGGTCGGTTTGGAGTTTTTTAAGATACTCTTTGAATATTTGGCAAGCTTCCGGTTGCTGGCGACCAGCCTTGGTTTTGCCTTGATCTCTATCTGGAAGATCCGGCAAGTCTTCAAGTAATAGAACTTGCCAGGCTTGGGTGGGTAAAAGTTCTTGCTTGGTTTTACCTTGATGATTAGCAGAGAATTTTTTGGGAAAATATACTAAATCCCCTTTAGCTTCGGCTTCGGGGTATCCAGTATGATCACTAATAAACTCCTCATCATCAGGCCTTTTATAAATATTTAATAATTTATTTTGGGCGTCCAATAACTCACCTTGTTGATAGTGTTCCATCAGGGCCTTGTCGTAAGCATCTATTAAAGAGCTGACTGGCAAACCAAAGGGGACAAGAACTAGTTTAACAAAGCCTTGATTAACCTTAGCTTCAAGCAACTCTCTTTTATCTATAATATTTTCTTCAACCTGCTCTAAGGTAGGTATGGGATATTCCTGCTTATCAATTGCTTTAATACCTAATTCACCAGTAGAAAGGGTTTTTAGCAGGCCTGAGTTTAGAAGAAGGTTCTTCTGGAATTCATATTGGGCTTCAAGATTTTCTTTAGTTAGTTCGGGGGTTTTTAGCCAGAGTTCAGTTTGGAGGTCTTGAAGGGTTTGGTTTAGTTTTGCTTTAATATCTCTGATGAAAATAAGATCATTGGACTTTTTGGAGTCTGGGTTTTTAACTTTAGTCAATTCCAAATCAAACTCTTGTTTGAGTTTTTTGAGGGATTCTAGTTTAGTTGTAAGTTTGGGACAAAGTCTGGGCATATAAATTTATTAAAAATAATCTACTCTTTACGCAATGCGACTACCGGATCTAATTTGGCCGCTTGATAGGCTGGGTATAACCCAAATAAAAAACCAATAATTACTGCAATACCAAAAGATAAAATAATTGACCAGACCGGCACTACAAAATCCCAAGCATAACCTAAATATTGCGCAACCATTGCCACTAAAAAAGAAAAGACTATGCCTAAAATTAAACCTAGCAAACCGGCAAAAGAAGTAATAATTACCGTTTCAATTAAAAACTGCTCCAATAAATCACGCCGAGTTGCTCCTACAGCTTTGCGCAAGCCAATTTCGCGAATCCGTTCGGTTACCGCTACTAACATAATATTCATAATCCCAATTCCGCCAACCAACAAAGAAATAGCTGCTACCGCCGTTAAAAATAAACTCAAAGCACTGGTTACGGTGCCAAAAACATCCAACATTTGCGTGGCGCTCCGCACACTAAAATCATCGTCTTTAGCTTTTTTAATGTTATGTTGGTAACGCAAAGTGGCCTTAACATCTTCAATGGTTTGCGGAATGTTGTCAACACTATCTACCCGCACCCGAATAAAACCTAAATAATTTATGCCTAACAATAATTTCTGCGCGGTAGAAACCGGAATAAAAATCTGGTCATCTTGATTTTGAAAACCCGAAACGCCTCGTGGCTCCATCACGCCAATTACTTTAAAAGTTTCATTTTTAATTTTAATTTGTTGATCAATGGGATCGTTTTGTTCAAATAATTTATCCCGCACTTCACTGCCCAACACCGCTACCCGCGCTAAATTTTTTTCTTCATCAAGATTAAAAAATCGACCACTAATTACTTTAGCCCCCTCTTCAACTTCTATATAACTAGCCGAGGTACCACTAAAATTAGTGTCTAACGAATGCGACTGCCAAGTAACCGTGCCCGTACCCTTAACATAAGGCGCCACCGCCACCGCATAAGGCACATTACTTTTTTTGGCCAAAGCAACCGCGTCATCATATTTTAAAGTCGTAATTACCGAACCAAAAGCCGTCGCCGGTGGACCATTTTCGTCAGAAGCCCCCGGTAACACGCCAATTAAATTAGTACCCACACTTTTAACCTGGTTCAAAACCAAGCTCTGGGCTCCGGCCCCGACCGACATAATAATAATCACCGAAGAAATACCAATAATCAAGCCCAACATGGTCAGTAAAGTCCGGGTTTTATTTACCGTTAAATTTTTATAAGATAAATTAAGATTACCAATAAGATCCATAAAAACAATTATTACTATTTCAAAATACCCGCCAAAGCATTTTTTCTCGTTTGTTCATCTACTAATCTGTCTTCCACCATCAAACCGTCTTTAATTTTTAAAATACGCTTAGCATGTTCGGCGGTATAAGTTTCGTGCGTTACCAAAATGATAGTGTGGCCCTCTTCGTTTAACTGGTTTAAAATATTCATAATCTGTTTGCCGGATTTAGAGTCAAGGTTGCCTGTCGGTTCATCCGCAAAAATTACTTTGGGATCAGTCACTAAAGATCGAGCAATGGCTACTCGCTGTTTTTCTCCGCCCGATAATTGGTTGGATAAATAATTTAACCGATGTTCCAAACCAACGGCCGTAATCGCCTTTTTGACTCGTCCATCAATATCAGTATACTTGCCATATAGCAGCGGCAATTTAACATTGTCGTAAACCGAGGTTTTGGGTAACAAATTAAACTGTTGAAAAATAAACCCAATTTTCTGATTTCTCACCTTAGCCATTTCTTCATCCGTTAATTTTTTTACGTCATCACCATCAAAATAATATTCACCGGTAGTCGGCGAATCTAGAAATCCTAAAATATGCATTAAAGTAGATTTACCAGAACCCGACGGCCCCATAATCGCCACAAATTCACCAGCTTTAATTTCAAAAGTAATGCCGTGTAAAACATCGGTAACCACTCCCTCATTAACATAATCCTTACACAAATCAACTATTTTTATGATTGTTTGCTTATCCATAAAACCAATTTATTTTTTAGTAAAGGTAACTACTTGTTCCCCCTCAGTTAAACCGCTTAATACTTCCACCAAACCTTCATCACCCCACAAACCCAATTCAACTGGCTTTTCTACCGGCTGACCGGCCACTAAGACCTGTACCGTTTTTTGACCATCTTTACTAATTACCGCACGTTGCAAGGTAACCAAAACATTTTCGCGATTAGCCGTAGTAATTGTTAAATTAGCCGTCATACCCGGTTTAATCGCCTCTTTATTGTCATCTAAAGTAACTTTGGTTTTATAATAAACCACGTCCGAAATTTTGGTAGCGGCCGGATCGATAAAAGTCACCTGGCCTTTAAAAGGAATATCTTCCCCAAATGCATCCAAAGTAATATCCACCGATTGACCAACTTTTAATTTAGCCACGTCCGATTCTGGAATGTTAACTTCAATTTCTAAGTTGCTATTACCCATCATAACTAACACCGGGTTGGTTTGTGAAACTTGATCACCTACCTCGTAATTCTTTTTGGTGATTACCCCATCAATCGGCGCCCGAATAATCGTATCTCCTAAATTAGCCTGCGCTTGTAGCAACTGCGCACGATAATAATCCACATCGTATTGCTTAGCCGGAGCTTGTTTTTGAGCCAACTGAGCCTGGGCATAAGCCAAGGCTGCCTGTTGCGTTTTAATTTGACTTTCATACGAAGCCGCACCGTTAACCAAAGTCGCCCGAGCCGTTTCTACCGCCGTTAGATTAGCATTAGTATTACCTTGTTCGGTAGTAATTTCGGTTTTGATGGTATCCTTTTTGCTTTGGGTATAAGTACTATTAAGAATGATTGAATCGGCCACTTCAAAAGAATTACTTAATAAAATTGTCAACTGATTTAAGGCTTCCTTGGTAGCGTTAACTGCCGCAATAATATCTAAATCATTTCTAGTGCTAGCCGCCGTGGTATAAAAATTTTTGGCCGAAATTAATTTGCTATTGGCTAAACTGTAACCAGGCGAAATATTGTTATACAAACTAGTCTGCATAACATTTAAATTGCTGATATTATTAGTATCAATTAAATCTTTATAAACCGTATTCAAGGCCACGGCCGCCGCAAAATTGGCATTATTTAAAGCGTCTAATACTTTGTTACGAGAGGTGACTAAATCCTGATCACGCTTACTCAATAAAGTATCCAAAGCCGCTTGTTCTTTGGCCACGCTTTGTTCGTAAATTTTAATATCTTCGGCGGCTGTACCGGCCAAAACTTTAGTCAAATTAGCTTGCGCCGCCATTACCGAAGCCACTAACGAACCATTTTGTAACTGCGCTAATTCTTGTCCGGCTTTAACTTTGTCACCCACTTTGACATTTAATCTAGCCAACCAACCAGAATTTTTAAAATTTAAATTAATTTCCGTAGCGCTTTGTACTTCGCCAGTAGCCGTTACGGTTTGAATAATATTAGCTCGTTTAACCGGCTCCGTAGTATATACTACTGTGCTCTTGCCGGCGGCTAACCAAAAATAGCCGATAATCAATATAACAATTACCGCGCCAACCCAAAACCATTTGTTTTTAAACACTTTTACCATACTCATAAATTTTATTAAAAATTATAATATTATTTAATTACTATAGCACTTTTAGCCCAATTTGGCCAGTTATTTTTTCTTAGTTTTAGCCTTGGCTAAATGCGAACGATACTGGGCTGGGATGATTTTTGGGCCAAACTTTTTCATCATATAATTTAAAAAACTTTCCAACTCTGTGGCTTTAACCAAAGCAATTAGTTTATCAAAACGACTAAATACTAGCAGTTTATCACCACTTCGCAAACGCAAAGCTTGGCGCAATTCGTTAGGAATAACAATTTGTCCCCGCTCGCCCAAGGTGGTCACACCATAGCACTGGGCATCAAGGTGTCCGCTGATTTTTTTGTTCATATGGTTTAATATGATTAGTATGATTTATCATATTTAGTATAACATTGGCCAAGACTCTTTGTCAAATAAAAAACCGGCATTAAATATTAACGCCGGTGATTCGGGGAAAATTTAGGGTTTAGCCTTTATTAAGGCTTCCCCACAATGATAGCAGATAATACTGCCATCGGGCATTTGGTACTCAAAATGCCTCTGACAGCTGTTTGCCTTATCCTGCTTACCATCCCCTGTTGTTTGATTGTTTTTAATCAATTTGTTTACCTCCTTGGTAAAATAAAAAAGCCTACAGGCTTTTAAAGTGAAAATATTATAGCAAGCAAATTAATTATTGTCAATAGCTGGAACTAATTATTAACTAAAAACAAAGATCAAGAAATACTCACCGAAAACCGACCGGCACCGTAGGTATTGTGACTATCCGGAGCACTCCGAACCAAGCTGACCCGCGCATCGCTACGATATAAATAGGCGTACAGCACGTCACCAGATTTTTTAAAACAACTATCAAGTAAATAACAACCCCTATAACCATATTCTCTTTCCCCGCTCTCAATCATTTGTTTACTTTGCACTAAGTGACTTAAGCCATAAACTAGCCAGGATTCTGGAGTTAAACCTTGTTCACCTTTATACTGAGGGTCGGTCTGGAGTTGTCTAAGATACTTCTTGGGTATTTGGTTAGCTTCTGGTTGCTGGCGTTTAGCTATGATTTTACCTTGACCTTGATCTGGAAGGTCGGGCAAGTCTTCAAGTAGTAGGACTTGCCAGGCTTGGGTGGCTAGGAGTTGTTTTTTGGTTTTACCTTGATGAGTAATTTTGGAGTATTCTTGAGGGAAATATACTAAATCTCCCGTGGCTTCGGCTTGGATATAATATTTAGCACCATTATCATAAATAAACTTTTTACCAATCTCTTTATCAAGCCCCAAAGGTTTATTTTGGGTGTCTAGGAGCTCACCTCGCTGATGATATTCCGTTAGGGCCTTGTCATAAGCCTCTATTAGGGAGCTAATTGGCAAGCCGAAAGGAACAAGAACTAACTTAACAAAGCCTTGTGGGATTTTGGTTTCTAATAACTTACGTTTTTCTAGCATCATTTCTTCAATCTGTTCTAGGGTGGGTATGGGGTATTCTTTGTTATCGATTGCTTCAATACCTAATTCACCAGTGGAGAGAGGTTTTGCTAAGCCAGCCTTAATAAGAAGGTTTTTCTGAAATTCATATTGGGCTTTAAGGTTTTCTCGGGTTAATTCGGGGGTTTCTAGCCAGAGTTGGTTTTGGAGGTCTTGGAGGGTTTGGTTCAGGTTGGATTTAATGTCTCTGATGAAAATAAGATCCTCGGATTTTTTAGAGTTTAGATTTCTAATTTTAGTAAATTCCAAATCAAACTCTTTTTTAAGCGCTTTGGTGGATTCTAGTTTAGTTGTAAGTTTGGGACAAAGTCTGGGCATATAAATTTATTTATTTTACCTTATCACCATCCCAGATTATAACATTATTATTACCATAACCCGCAAAAATCCGACCATCAGCCAAAACCTGCAAAGTATAGACCGATCCGTGGTCATTGGTAACCTTAGCACTAGAAAGTGTTTCAATGTTACGATAAATACCCGCTTGGTCTTGTTCCCAAATTTTAACCGTGTAATCCCCGCCACCAGAAACAATCCGACCATCGGGCAAGACTTGCAAATCTCGTACAGAATTTCTGTGACCAAAAAAAGATTGAGTTAATTGGTATTTACCTTTGGCATCTTGATCCCATATTTGAATGTCGCCTTGCAGAGTGCCCGAAACGATCCGACCATCGGGCAAGACTTGCAAAACCAGAGTGAAGAGATCTTGGTTATCAATTTCTTGTAATCTATCATACTGATTCCAACTGTCCTGATGCAAAATATTGATTTTACCATTGCTAAAAAAGATCTGACCGTCCGGTAAAGTTTGCAAGGTCAGCACATGACCTCCCGACCCGGCAATACCCTGGGCCTGATAATATTGACCCTGACTGTCTTTATCCCAAATTTCAATACCACCATTACTAATCCCGGCAACAATTCGACCACTAGGAAAAACCTTAAGTGTTTGTACATAACCCTGCATATGTTCTCTAATAATCTGCGAAGTTTCAACCAAACCATAAATATTCCGATCCCAAATCTTCATAGTCCCATTACTAGCGGCCGAAACAATATTACCATCAGGTAAAACCTGCAGGGCTGAAACTGAGTAACGCTCCGAAAAAGTTTGCTTCTCTTTATACCGACTAGGAAGATTTAGCTCCCACTCCCAAAGCTTAATAGTACCATCGCCGCCACCAGAAACCAACCGTAGTCCACCATGTAAAACCTGCAAAGCTAACACTCCATTACCGTTTCCTTCAAGAACCTGCTCTTCATGATAATTATTTTTGTTTTCTACAGAAGTTAGTTCTCTGTAATAAAAATCTTTCCAATCAACTGTTACCATAATTTCTTGGATACTTTTCAAGGTCGACTCCAATTGATTTTTTATTTGCCTAACCAAAACTAAATCATCTGATTTTTTAGAATCTAAATTTTTAATTTTGGTTAATTCCAAATCAAACTCTGCTTTGAGTTGTTTGAGGGAGGCTAGCTTGGTTGTAAGTTCGGGGCAAAGTTGGGGCATACAAATTTATTTAAAGAATACTTACTGCAAAGCGGGTGGCACCGATAGTCCAGGAATCGTTCGGGCTCTTCCGATCCAAAGTGACCGACATATCGCCATGGCCAGGGTAGGCTGTCGGCACATAACCAGTTTCTTTAAAATAACTATTAACCATAATACAGCCTCTATAGTAATCTTGCCGGCTATCAATTATTTGGCGTCCTTCTTTTAAATAATCTAAACCATAAACTAGCCAGGATTCTGGGGTTAAGCCTTGTTCGCCTTTATACTGAAGGTTGGTTTGGAGTTGTTTAAGATAGTCATTGGGTGATTGGTTAGCTTCTGGTTGCTGACGACCATTAACGGTTTTGCCCTTGCCTTTATCTGGAATATCGGGCGAGTCTTCAAGCATTAGAATTTGCCAAGCTTGAGTAGGTAAAAGTTCTTGCTTAGTTTTACCTTGATGAGTAGTTTTTGAGTATTCTTTGGGGAAATATACTAGCTCTCCTGTGGCTTCGGCTTTGACCCATCCGGTATAATCATGGATAGGTTTTGCATTAAACTCAAAATGTAGGAATTGGGCATCATATAAACAGCCTTGTTTGTGGCATTCGATTAAGGCCTTGCTATAAGCCTCTATTAGGGAACTAATTGGCAAGCCAAAGGGAACAATAATTAGTTTAACAAAGCCTTGTGGAATTTTGGTTTTCAAAAATTCTTTATTTTTTAAGATAAAAAACTCTATTTGTTCTAGAGTTGGTATGGGGTATTCCCGCTTATCAATTGCTTCAATACCTAATTCGCCAGTGGAGAGGGTTTTTAGGAGGTTGTTTTTACGGAGAATGTCTACTTGGGCTTCATACTGGGCTTTAAGGTTTTCTGGGGTTAGTTCGGGGGTTTCTAACCAGAGTTCGTTTTGGAGATCTTGAAAAGCTTGAGAGGCTTGTTCTAATTTAATCTTAGCCTCCCTAACCAAAACTAAATCCTCTGGTTTATTAGGACTTAAACTCTGAGCTTTGGTTAATTCCAAATCAAACTCTTGTTTGAGTTGTTTGAGGGGGGCTAGTTTGGTAGTGAGTTCGGGGCAAAGTTGGGGCATATAAATACTATAAAAATTTGACTGATGTTTAGCAGTTAAGCTTTGTCTATCTTAACAAAAACCCATACTTTTTACAACCGACCTAAACCCCAGATAACCATCCTTAGTCCGACAACCAATCTAAGTTCTATTGGGTGTTTTTATTATTATTTATATTTAACGCGGGCAGAACCACCCTGGGTCTGGGTGACAATTGAACGTCAAGGATTAATTCACTACATATCCTAAGTAGCAACTAGTGAATTTGTCACCCAGCAGTTTTGGTTCTTTTGCTGCCAAAAGAACAAGAAATAATAAGGAGAATGTTCTGCTGAGAAGTAATCACTTCTGGAGTAATAGTGACAAAATTAATTAATCCGGATTCCTGGTCAAGCCAGGAATGACAAAGGGGCTAGATTCCGGCTCGTAGGCCGGAATGACAAAAAATACGTAAATAATAAAACAAAAAATTGGACTAAACTGTTAGTCCAATTAGGCCTTAACTAAGCTTTCAACAGCTAAAAAGGTAAACTTAAATTAACTGAGGATTTTAAATCTTTAGTCGTAAAATCAACTGGCACTTTAATTTTATTTTTACTAAAAAAATCTTGGTAAAAAACTTCTTTATTCTTTAAACCATATTCATACAATTCTTTGGTTACTTTAACATCGTCCGTGCAATATTTGACTAATTCTTTTAACTTCCCTTCTGCAAAATATTTAACTGCATCTAAACCAGAACCACTTTTACCATAGCCCAAAGTAGCCTGCGCTAATGATTCCAGCTTCAAGCGAAAGCCGGCCGCTTTTTGCACTTCTTCAAATAAATCTAAGGCCGGCAAACGACTTAATTGACCCGAATAAGAATTTTGCAAAACCGGCAAATCAAAATGGTTAATATTATAACCAATCAACCGCTCGCTGTGTTCCAACAACGGCCAAAGTTTAGCTAATTCTGATTCAAAAAAATGTTCATAGGTATTAGTTTCATACCGATAAATTACCACTACCGACAAACGCAAATCTGACGGATTTTTCTTTTCCGCCGAGAAGATATCCCGAGTTTCAATATCAAACACGATTTCTTTAGACATAATAAAAATTAAAATTATTTTTGTAATTGCCCAGCCACGTAACCCGAGGCCCAAGCCCAAGCTAAATTATAACCGCCTAACGGACCATCAACATCCAAAATTTCACCCGCCAAATATAAACCGGGCACTTTAATTGATTCCAAAGTTTTAACCTTAACTTCGGCGGCCGGCACGCCACCCACGCTAAATTCGGCCTCCTGCCAACCGCGAATGCCACTTACTTTTATTTCATAAGCAGTCAAATTGTCTATTAACCATTTTGTTTGTGCCTGACTCAAATCTTTAACTAATAAATTTGGTTCAATTTTTAAAACTTTTAACAAAGCCACTGGCACTTTAGGCGGCCAAAAACCCAATAAGCTTTTCTCTAAAGTTTGTTCGGGACGCTTTTGCCACCGGGTAAATAATTTAGTTTTAACTTGAGCTACGGTTTGCTCCGGAAAAAAATTTAAAACAATAATAATTTTGCTTTGAGAATTTTGCTGTAAGGCTTTCGCAATGGGCCGACTGATTTCTAAAATTGCCGTGCCGGACAAACCGTAATCCGTAAACATTACATCATTAATAGTTTGCGCCACGGGCTGACCAGCAATTAAGCAGGTTACGGCTAAATTAACTTTAGTTTTTTGCAATAATTGCGATAAAGAATTTTTTGCCACCACTGGCACACCAGCGCAAGTAACCGGCACTATCTGGTGCCCCAAACTTTGCGCCAAATCATAACCCGAGCCATTAGCCCCTAAGGCCGGATAGGTTTTACCGCCGGCGGCTAAAATTACTTGCTCGGCTATTATTTCCTCTTTTCCTTCTGGCGTGGTTGTTAATAGACTAAATTGTAAACCAGTTTTTTTAAGCTTTTTAACTTCCGTTTGTAATAAAAATTTAACGCCTAACCGCTTAGCTTCATCAACTAATAATTCTACAATTGTTTTAGCTGAATCAGTCACCGGATAAATTTTACCGCTATTATTTTTAACTTCTTGATAAGTTTCAATCCCCAACTCCGCAAAAAAATTTATCAACTGAGTATAACCAAATTGCTCAAACACTGATTTAATTACCGTAGTCTCACCCTGATAATAACGCTCGGGATTTTGAGCAAGCTTAACATTAGCCAAATTGCAACGTCCCGCGCCGGTAATTAACACCTTGCGACCCAAAGCAAAAGTCCGCTCTAGCACTGCTACGGTTAAATCCGGTTGGCGACGTTTAGCGGCAATTGCTGCCACTAAACCACTGGCGCCACCGCCAATAATTACTAAGTTAAATTTTTTAACTGCCTTAACCATAAACTCAAATGATATTTTTATCTGGCGACTGTTTCAGTTTAGCACAATCCCCTGGTTGTGACAAAAATTACCCCCAAAAAAAAGCAACCAATTATTGGTTGCTTAAAAAAATACGATTATTTAGAGAAGACCGCTGCTACTCTAGTGGGATTACTCCCACAGGATAGCGGTTTTTTTGGCTGGCGCATAGCCGCCAATTTATTTTTAACCGCGACGGTGGTTCGCTTTTTGGCAAACAACCACTTTCGCACTTGACCGTTACGGCCACACCGATTATATATCTTATAATCTCGATCTAATTGGAAGGTCTTGTTTTTCAGTAACAAGCCGACCGTTGGGTATTCGACTTCCCAAGCCTGAACCTTACGATCCTCTTTAGGAATGTAAAGTTCATAATTTTCCCGCTCAACCATTTCTCCCTTGCTGGCGAAATAAGCTGCCAAGGAATTATTAACCTCAGGCGAAGCTATTACAATAAACCATTGATACACTTTTTCACCCATTAGACGAACCTCCTTTGAATAAACTTATGTATTTTGTTTATACACCATTTTTCAGCTTTTGTCAATACTTTACCCGCAACTATCATTCTTGCATCCTAACTAGCCTAATCAATTTTTTTAAACTTAACGGCAATAATCGGCTCGTAATTATGATTATACTGATCCGTAATTTTTAATTGCTCGCCTTTCAAAATTTTATTAACCGCCAAATCACTTAAAATTAACTCATCGGATTTTAAATCTTGACGAAATTTGTCTAAATCCTCCAACTCCCGCGAAAAATCCTGCCAGACTTGGTTTTCTAAAGTTTTTTTCTTTTCTTTAATTACTTTATACTGTTCCGTAACTTCGTGATAAGCGGGCGAACTGGCCAAAGCATCTTTAAAAGATTTACGAATGTCTTTTTGTTGACGTTTGTTTTCTTGCATCCGCAAAAAAATTTCATTTAATTCCGGCATGTGATTTTGTTTTTAAGAGTAAAAAATTGCGCCCCAAGTTTTGAGGTGCCTAAACATTATAGCAGATTTTTTAAAAAATAAAAAAGCGGAAGACTTTAATGCCTTCCGCTGATGGTTTTTGTTTAGTTTATTTTTGAGCGGCCTCAAGAACTTTCTTAGCTTCCGCTAAGCCAGTTTGATGCCTTTCACAAGTTTCTATCATCAATCTTCCCACCATTAAATAGTCAACTAAGGGATCATTTGTGTTACAATTGGGGTTATAACAATCCCTAGCATCCTTACCGTTTGACGGATCAAAATACCGAACTATTACACCGTTAACTGTGACAGCACTCATAATCGCACCTCCTTTGATGCACATGATTTTTAATTTATTTAACCAATAAACAGATTATACCTCTTAACACTATAAATATATTGTACCGCCAAGGGGAATCGAACCCCTGTTACCAGGATGAGAACCTAGCGTCCTAACCACTAGACGATGGCGGCAAAATTAAAATAAATATTACTCTTTTATTATGTATTTAACAATACCAATCTTGATTATGTAAGTTACTTCCTTGATTAACTTCAAAATAGCCAAATTTATTAACACGCTCAATAAATAAACTAGCACCCATGCAAATAAAGAAGATGGTCTAAGTATAACTTTTATTTTTTGCTTGTTATTGTCAGAAATAGTTTTATAATTATCACGCCCACTCCACCAACTCGTAGAACTCGCATTCAAATCTATTTGATATGTTGATGTCGACCAAAAAAAATGATCCGAAGAGGATGTCACTGACCCGAATAATTCAGCGAGACGACCCGTAGAACTCGCGTTCAAATATATTTGATATGTTGATGTTGATAGTGAAAAATAATTACTAGAGGATGCCGAGGGTAGATTTTGCACACCCCCCCAATCACAAAACATTGAACGACAAGTATAAGTACTAGAACACCAAATTTTTTCAGCGACTTTATCAATATCCTTAATTCTAATATTCCTTGAAAGTATTTTTTCTTTTGAGTATACTGGGGTAGTAGTTACACCATCATAACCGCATTCAACAACGCTACCGTCGTGAACACTAGCTATTCCAGATTTACTAACGTAAACATAAAGATTGTAGGGCATAGATTCACTTACAATATTACTCTTTGATAAAACATTTAAGATATTACCTTTAGATAAAAAATCATTTTTTACAAACTCTAATTGTTTTGTATTAACCCTTAAAAGACCTGAGGTCTCCTCCAAAAGCATCACGGGAAAATTAAAAATATAGAAAGTAACTATGATTGGAAATAATACTAGCAAAACTGGCGCTATAGCAAAAAGTGCAAATCTTTTAATCAACTCACTATTAATACTCATAAAGTTTAATAATATAAAAAAATAAAAAATTTACTCCACTTTTTTAAATTCTTCAAGTAGCTCGCGTTGCCGACGATTTAAATGCTTGGGCACTTTAACTACCGTTTCCACTAAATGATCCCCGCGGCCAAACCTTTTTAATTTTGGCACCCCCTTACCCGCCAAACGAAAAATAGTGCCAGCTTGCGTGCCTTCGGGAATAGTTAATTTAATCGGACCATCAACGGTCTCTATTTCTATTTTATCGCCCAAAGTCGCCTGAATAATATTTAAATTAATTTTTGAATAAATATCATCTCCCTGACGGTTAAATCTCGGATCCGCTTCCACTTGTACTAAAATATACAAATCCCCCGGCTGGCCTTTTTTACCCACCGCTTCCCCTTCGTGTGGCAAATGAATGGATTGTCCTGTAGAAATTCCCGCCGGAATTTTAACCTTAATTTTTTTAGTTTCTCTAACCACTCCCACTCCATGGCACTGGACACATTTTTTTTCAATTTGTACACCTTCGCCCTGACAAGCATCACAAACCGCATAAGCCTGAAAATTGCCTAAAATTGTCCGTTGAATCCTACCCACTCGGCCTTGGCCGCCACAAGTCGGGCAAGTTTTTACTTTGCTACCCGGCTCCGCGCCACTACCCGCGCAATGCTCACAATTAACATTTTTTGGTAAATCAAAAGTTTTTTCCACGCCAAAAACCGCTTCAATAAACGGCAAACTAATTTGCACTTGCATGTCCCGACCTTTGGGTGTTTGTTTTTTACCGCGACCGCCACCCTGATTGCTAAAACCAAAAAAATCGGAAAAAACGTCACCCAAGTCTCCAAAATCAAATTGCGCCCCATCACCAAAAGGATTGCCACCGCCAAAACCACCTGACTGTTGCTGGGCGCGCGAAAAATCTTGCCAGGAAAAACCGCCACCACCGGAACCACCTTGGTTACCACTACCAAAATTAGCGCCGAACTGATCATATTGTTGGCGTTTTGAAACATTACTCAAAACTTGGTAAGCTTCGTTGATTTCTTTAAACTTGGCCTCATTACCACCTTTTTTATCCGGGTGGTGTTGATGGGCTAGCTTGTGAAAAGCTTTTTTGACTTCGTCTTGAGTGGCGTTTTTGGTAACACCCAAAACTTCGTAATAATCACGGGACATAGTAAAAGTAAAAGGTAAAAATCAAAAATTAAAATGACAACCTAAATTTTGCCTTTTGAATTTTCAATTTTGAATTAACTCGTTTTAAACCCAATTTCCTTGTCTAAAGAAGATTCCGCTTCGGTTACCACCCCAAATTGTGCTTCGTATTTTTTTAAATTATCTTGCAAAGCGGCGATCATCCGTTTAAGATGACCGGGGTTAGTAATTATTTTAGCACAAACTCGGCCAGTTGGTGGAGCAATGTTAAAAAAATTCAGATAAAATTCCTCTTTATTGTGGCTAATCTGCATCGCATTAGCATATTCCGCACCCGCTAAAGCGTCTTGAATTTTTATTTCTTGGTTTGGTTGATTTGGTTGTGTCATAAAAATTTATTTAAAAAATTTAATTATTAATTGACGATTTTTAAAGGCTTCTTTTTTACAACAAGGCAAGGTAACTAATTGGTATTTTTGTCTCATCTTTAACAAAGCGTAATCTTTTGCTTCTTTTGTACCATACCCGCGCCTTAGTGCCTCCTGATACATAATCTTAACCCCGGCCAAAGTTAAAAACTTAAAAGCTTCAGCATTCTTTACAACTTCAGCCTCCAAAGATCTAGTTTTAATTTTATTATGATGGGCCTTAATGGCATTTAATACTTTAGCTTTAAAACTTTTATCAACCAAAAACTTTTCTAAAAAGTTAGCCGCTAATTTGGCACTTTTAAAATCATGATTTTTTTGTTGCCTTAATTGTTCACCAAACTGTAAATGAGCTAAATACAAAGCCGTCAAAACCACCTTTTTATCAACCGCATAGCACTTAAATAACTCTTTGGCCTTGCTAACGGCTATTTTTGTCAAAGCCCAGGCTGGCGCCCGATTTTTTTTCGTCTGCCGCTTCATATATTCTTTGGCGGCCTTAACAATATCTTTTTTCATATTTTACAACCCAAGAGGCGGGTCAAAACCCGCCTCTACTGAGTTAATAATTACTTTTTTACTTCTTCGTATTCCCCTTCAACCGTACCAGTTTTGGCCTGATCATTACCGGCTGGCTGTTCGGTTTGACCACCGGGTTCACCACCAGCCTGTTGATCGGCTTGGCCGGCCGAGGTAGCGCCTGGTTGCTGACTCTGAGCATACATTGCTTGACCAATTTTTTGCAAAGTTTCGGACAAACCTTGAAAATTGGTTTTAATCAATTCTTTATCAGAACCATCTTTTACTTTCTTTAAATCTTCAATTTTATCCATTACCTCTTTACGTAATTCCGGCGTTACTTTATCGCCTGCGTCTTTTAAAGCTTTTTCTGCCGTAAAAATTAAATTTTCCGCTAAATTTTTCTGCTCAATTAATTCTTTTTTAGTCTTATCTTCTTCGGCGTGTAATTCCGCATCCTTTTTCATTTTTTCCACTTCCTCTTTTGACAAACCGGTAGAAGCCGTAATGGTGATATGCTGTTCTTTGTTAGTGGCCTTATCTTTGGCTTTGACATTCAAAATGCCGTTGGCATCCAAATCAAAAGCTACTTCTACTTGTGGCATACCCCGAGGCGCTGGCGGAATGCCATCCAAAATAAAGCGACCTAAAGTTTTGTTATCACCAGCCATTGGCCGTTCACCTTGCAAAATATGGATCTCTACTGAAGTTTGATTATCAGCCGCCGTAGAAAATACTTGAGCCTTGGAAGTAGGAATAGTGGTGTTTCTTTCAATCAACGGCGTAGCCACGCCACCCAAAGTTTCAATTCCCAGAGTTAACGGCGTAACATCCAACAATAAAACATCACGTACTTCGCCTTGCAAAACCCCGGCTTGTACCGCGGCCCCTAAGGCGACTACTTCATCCGGATTAACCGAAATATTTGGTTTCTTGCTAAAAAACTTTTCTACTGTTTGCATCACCAAAGGCATTCTAGTCATACCGCCAACCATTACTACTTCATCAATATCTGAAACTTTTAAACCAGCATCATTTAAAGCCTTTTTAACTGGCTCCAAAGTAGCTTGCACTAATTCACCAACCAATTCTTCTAACTTGGCTCGTGATAATTTAATCAACAAATGTTTTGGCCCCGTGGCGTCAGTGGTAATGAACGGCTGATTAATTTCTGTTTCCATCGCTGTGGACAATTCAATCTTGGCTTTTTCGGCCGCTTCTTTAACGCGCTGCAAAGCCAAAGGATCACTGGCCAAATTTATGCCGGTTTCTTTACGGAATGTTTCAATTATCCAATTAATCAATTTTTGATCAAAATCATCGCCACCTAAATGAGTATCACCATTAGTCGCCTGCACTTCCACGGTGTCGGCCGTAACATTTAAAATAGAAATATCAAAAGTTCCACCACCCAAATCATAAACGGCAATTTGTTGATCTTTTTTCTTATCAAAACCATAAGCCAAAGCGGCGGCGGTTGGTTCGTTAATAATCCGTTTGACAGTTAAGCCGGCAATTTCTCCTGCTTCTTTAGTGGCCTGACGTTGCGCATCATCAAAATAAGCCGGCACCGTAATTACGGCTTCGGTCACTTTATCACCCAAACGACTTTCCGCATCCGCCTTAATCTTTTGCAAAATCATCGCCGAAACTTCTTGCGGTGTATATTCTTTGCCGTTCATTAAAATTTTAACTCCCACTCCGGATTGTACAATTTTATAAGGCGCTACTTTTAAGTCACGTTGCACTTCGGGGTCTTCCCAACGCCGACCAATTAAACGCTTAATGGAATAAAGAGTGTTTTCCGGATTAACCACCGCTTGACGTTTAGCTAATTGACCAACTAAACGTTCGCCAGTTTTAGAAATTGCCACCACCGACGGCGTAGTACGCGCGCCTTCCGCATTTTCTAAAATTTTTGGCACTCCACCTTCAATTACCGCCACTGCGGAATTGGTGGTTCCCAAATCAATCCCAATTATTTTACTCATAGTCTTTTAGTTTATTATTATTTAATATTATTAACTTTGCCTCTATAAATTTTCGCTCGCCCCGTACCTTTTTTCAAAATCGGCCAACTCTTTAGTAATAGTAAGGCGAAGCCGATTCCGAGGAACCAAGACACCTCTTAATAGTACTCTCTTCGAAAAAGGTATGGGGTACCAATAATTTTACTCATAAATTTTCTTAATTATTTTTTAATTTATTATTAAATTAGTTGCTTATTTAATTTTGACAAATTTTTAAATTAGGACTAAGCTTTAAAACAAAGCAAAAGGAGGTATGATTATGACCTATTCTACAAAACAAGAAATCGAAAAAGAACTAATTAGATTACTGACCGACAAACTCCCCAAACAGGACGAACTTTTCAAAAACAATCCTATTGACCAGCGCCAAATTTTACCAGAGACTACCCTAATTGATTTGGGTTTAGACTCATTAGCCCTAATAGAACTACAGGATGATATTGAGCTGATTTTTGAAATTAAGCTAGATTCCTCAGATCAAGAAATATTTTGGAGCCATGTCACTTGGTCGAAGCTAATTGATCTTATTTACCAAAAGATCAACTTGCCGGCTCGGGTGTAAAAAACCGTTTTTGACTCAGCACTGGACAAATTTGTTCAGTGCTTTTTTAAAGAACAATATTTTGACTAACTGAAATAAAAGCGCTACACTTTAAACTAGTAATAATTAACCAACAAACTTATGAAAAAACCCTCAAATATTGAATATGCTAGCGCTTTAAAGGAAACCGGCCTATACGAGCTCGGCTCTTATTTTTTGCAAACTTTTGGCGAAATCTCTGAAGAAAACAACACTGCTTTAGGTGATATCAGGCGCCCCCTCGCTTATGAAGAAAAACTTTTTTTAATGAGCAAGCCAGCAAAAGAAAGCAAGGACTTAATCATTAGTTATCTACAAGAATCCGCCGAAAATAAGGATCCAAAGACTCAAACTAAAATTAACAACACTATTCAGCAGCTAAAAAAATATCTTGTACGTTTTGAAAAGGACATGCTGTGTCTTGACTTACTTAATCCCAAAAAACTAGTTTAGCTGTAACGGATAGACAAAAAATTTTTTCTACCCATTTCAACTGCCCCGGTTATTCTAGCCGGGGCGGCTTTTTATTTTTTATTAACCTTAATCTTGATACTTTTAAGCTTTGCTTCAACTGCCTTAGGAATTTTAATGGTCAATAAACCTTTATCAAATACCGCTTCTGCCTTTTCACCAATTACGGAAGTAGGCAAAGCAATCGTTCGGTGAAAACTACCGGTTCTAATTTCTTTGCGATAATAATTTTTTTCTTCCACTTCACTCTTTTTTTCTTGCTGCCCTTTAATAGTCAAAATACCATTCTCAATCGCAATATCCACTTTATCCGGATTAATACCGGCTAAGGCGGTTTCTACCATCACACAATCTTTAGTTTGATAAACATTAACAGCGGGCACAAAAGCCTCCAAACGAGGCCAAGTCAACATATTGTCCCAGGCTTTGTCAATTTCGTCCCAGGGCTCAATTGACGGAGTCCATCTAACAATTGCCATATTTTTGTTAATTATTTATTAAACTTTTGCAAATTTGCAAAAGCGCTTACTTTATAATTTTTACTTTAGCCGGAACCAACACCTGATTATGTAATAAATATCCCGGTTTTAACTCTTCAATAATCTGTTGACTAACTCCCGGCTTTTCTTCCATCGCTACCGCCTCATGAAATTCGGGATTAAACGGCTCACCCAAAGTCTTAATTTCGGTAATGCCTAATTTAGCAAAAAAATCTTTAAACTGGTTTTTAATTTGCTCTAGCCCTTTCACCCATTCATCACCCTTTCTTTCTTCGGGCAAATGTTGCCAGGCTACTTTCAAATTATCGTAAACCGGCAATAATTGCGCCAGTAAAGAAGCATTAGCAAACTGAATCATTTCTCCTTGTCTTTTTTCTGTTTCTTTTTTTAAATTAGCATAATCCGCTCGCGCCCGTTGCCAACCAGCCAAATGTTCGTCAGCTTGCTTTTGCGCTAAAGCCAAGTCTTGTTTTAATTGCGCCAACTGGCTAACTAAATCAGCCTGATCAGAAATTTGTTCTGAATCATCCAATTGATCAGTGGTGGAATCGTTTAAATTCATAAATTAATTAATCTCAGGATTTAAATTTTGCAAAACAAATTTGATTAAAGCTAAATTACGATCATAATCCATTCTAACTGGGCCTAAAACTCCCAATACACCGGCTGACTGGCCAACTAATTGATAGCGACCCAAAATCATCCCGCAGGCTTCACTAAAAGGATTTTCTTGTCCAGCTAAAATCTGTACTTGACTAGCAACTCGACCAAACACCTTACTCATCGTATCATCAAAATGGTCAATCACCATAGAAACATTATAAACCACCTCTTGACGGCTAAATTCTGGCTGAGAAAATAAATTGGCCAAACCAGTATAATAAACGTCGTGCGGACCGAAACCAACTAAAATAGCATTTTGACTAACTTCCGCTAAATGCTTGGCTAAATCTTTTAAACCAACTTCTTTTTCGGATTTAACCCTGGCCAGCAACTGCTTTAAATCTTTCTTTACCTCCGCCGTCACTTCTTTATTAGCGACCAAATTTTTTAAATAATACTGCCAGCCATCTTCGGTCGGCAACCGGCCAGCCGAAATATGAGGCTGAAAAATCAATGCCTGGCTTTCTAGCTCCGCCATATCATTACGAATCGTCGCCGGACTTAATTCTTTAAAATACTTTTTAACCATAACTTGCGAACCAACTGGCTCGGCCGTGGCAATGTATTCTTTAATAATATAACGTAATAAATTTTGCAATCTTGCTTCCATATCCTTTAAATTCAAGGGTTTTACTAATTAGCACTCAAAGCTTTAGAGTGCTAATGTCATTATAAACCATCTAGCCAAAACCTGTCAAGACCCCCAAAATAAAGGATTATTTTAGAGAATATAACCAAATAAAAAACCCAAGTATCTTTCAACTTGGGCTATTTTTTGATTCTATTCTTCAATCTGAAAAGTATCAATACTTTCCAGCCTCTGCTGGGCCACCTGGCCCGCAGCGATTTTTTTGGTCAAGGAATCTTTATACTCCTGGACTCTTTTGGCTGCCGAAATTGGATCAGCCAAAAATGATTTGTGGACACTAAACCCACAAACCGAACAATTAACGAAATCAGCCGAACAAGCACTGGTTGTGCTGCCCTTGACCAATTCCCCTTTGTTACAGCATGGACATTTCATAGAAAAATCCTCCTTTTTATCAACCAATAATAGCAACAATCCTGACTTTTGTCAATGGTACATAAAAAAACCGCTGGTTTTTAATTTACCAGCGGCTAATAGTTAAAATATTCTACCCCACAAAATCCCCCCTCCTATCGGGATTATTCTTTTTACCAATGCGATCAATCCAGTTTTGGTGTAAAGTATAAACCCTACTGAATTGTTGTTTCAAATCCAGCTCCTTAAAAAATTCCTGAGCACAAAGATCGGAGCAAAAGGGAAAAGAAATTTCAACTGCTACCAAACAATTTATAGCGTGTCCCAGCTGTTCAACTGGGGTACCCAAAATAAATGCTTGATAAAAAGCCAACAAACGATTATGTTTGTCTTGGAACTCCTTCATGAACCTCTCCCGATCTTCTTGATTTTTAAAATGATAAGTAATCTTGGCGGCCGATTCACCCAATTCCCCTCTAGTCGGAATTAACTCCGTCAAACTAGACTGACGGGCCTCTAAATTTGGTTTACCAAAATACCTAGAGCTCATTTCAATCCCATTGGAGCCAGTTGAGGAATTTGGACAACCCAGCTGGAAACAATAATTTGAAGATTTCATGCAAGTCACCTCCTTTATAATTTTCTTATTTTTAACAAATTATCCCTAATTTGTCAATAACTCTAACCAATAAAAAAACCGGCGGCCAGCCAGTTTAGCTCTCAAGCTATTATTATTTCAATTCTCCAGCTGGTTCTAGGGTTTGATAGTAAACCGACTCATCAAAAATATCAACCTCGGCTGTAACCTCTGCCGCCAACCCGGCCGGCAAACTGCCTAACCAACTGGTTTGGATTTCTTTAGTCTGCCCGCTGGCTAATTCTTGAGTGGCCACATAATTAATCGCCGACAAACTACCACCGGTGCCATATTTAACAATAAACCCCACTTGCCAAAAATTGAAAATGGAATTATTGGTAACTTTAAATTTTACTCCCGTTAAAACCAAATCAGAACCATAGTTTTCTCGATTAACCGTCAAATCAGTAATTGTAAAACGTAGTCTTTCGTCTTGCCAAACTTTGGCCTGAGCGCGCCTGTGCCACTCCACCTTAATCATTTGAAAAGAAACTTCGGGGGCGTTGGTAATTTTTTCACCCAAACTAAAAATACTTTTACGCTCTTGCGGTAAAACAAAAGCAGTTTTTTTAGTTAACAAATTGCCACCGGATAAAAATTGATAGGTTACATAAGCCTCCCACTCCTCATTGGGATTATAAACTTCGGCTACTAAATCATATTTGCTGTTTTTGCCTCCCAAAACTTGCACAGCGCCCCATTGCAAAACCTTGGGTTGATGAGCCACGTGATAAGCTTGATAATTAACCAGATTATATCTTAACAAAGACATCTGTTCCAAGTAATTCCTTTCCGAAATTGCCAAAACAACCAACAAAATTGCCAAAGCTACCAAAATACAACTATCCAGACCAATCAAAAAATAAACCAAGATTTTTTTTAATCCGGCGCGATGATTCAAATACCAAAAGCTTAAATTAATCCGCCAAGTGGGCACTTGACTATTGCCATCCATAAATTTGTTAAATTACTAACAAAATCATTATACCATAAAAACCTCCAAGCAAGCCAGAATTATCCCCTTAACACCCGCCAAAAAATATGCTAAAATAAGCTTAGAAAATATCGGTTTCAAAACCGCAAAAAATTGCCTAAATTGTGGCTTAATTTTTAAGAACAATTTTTTAGTTTAACAATAATTATTCTATTTAACTTATGACTGCTAAAACCGCCAAAGAACCAAAAAATAAAAGTAATGCAGACCAAGAATACACGGCTAGCCAAATTACTGTTTTAGAAGGCTTAGACCCGGTGCGCAAGCGCCCCGGTATGTATATCGGCAACACCGCCAGTGAAGGCTTGCATCATTTAATCTGGGAAGTCGTTGATAACTCCATTGATGAAGCGATGGCCGGTTTTTGCCAAAATATTATCGTTAAATTAAATACCGATGGCACGGTTTCGGTGGCTGATGACGGTCGCGGTATTCCCGTGGATATTCATAAACAAACCAAGGTTTCGGCCTTAGAAACAGTCTTAACTGTTTTACACGCTGGCGGTAAATTTGGCCAAGGCGGCTATAAGGTTTCGGGCGGCTTGCATGGGGTCGGCGTTTCGGTAGTTAACGCTTTGTCAGAATACCTTAAAGCCGAAGTAATGCGCGATGGTCAACTTTGGCAACAAGAATACAAACGAGGCAAGCCTCAAGGCAAAGCTAAGGTGGTTGGCAAGGCCAAAGGCACCGGCACAATTATTACTTTTAAACCCGACGCGGAAATCTTTTCCGTTTTAGATTTTAATTTAAAAACCATTTTAGATCATCTACGCCAACAAGCCTATTTAACCAAAGGTATTCGTTTAACAATAATTGATGAAAGAATTAAAGATAAAAAATTAAATTATCAATTTTATTTTGAAGGTGGCATCGCTTCTTATGTTAGACATTTAAATATTAACAACGAGGCTCGGCACGAAAATGTTTACTACACCGAAAAAGAAGCCGAAGGCGTTAAAGTAGAAATTGCCTTACAATATACTACCGATTTTAAAGAAGAAGTTTTTTGCTTTGCTAATAATATTTTTAACCCCGAAGGCGGTATGCATTTATTAGGCTTCCGTTCGGGTTTAACTAGAATTTTAAATAACTACGCTCGCAAGCAAGGCTACCTTAAAGAAAAAGATGACAACTTATCTGGTGAAGATGTCCGTGAAGGTTTGACCGCAATTATTTCCGTCAAAATAAAAGACCCACAATTTGAAGGCCAGACTAAAGCCAAACTAGGCAACACCGAAGCTCGTAGCGCCCTGGAAGCCGTGATGAATGACACTTTTGCCACTTTTTTAGAAGAACACCCCAAAGATGGCCAAGCCATTTTAGAAAAATGTATTTTAGCTTCCCGGGCTCGTTTAGCGGCTCGCGCCGCCCGAGAAAGCGTCTTGCGTAAAGGGGCACTTGAAGGCTTGTCTTTACCCGGCAAATTATCCGACTGCTCCACTCGCGACGCCGCCGAAGGTGAATTATTTATTGTGGAAGGAGATTCTGCCGGTGGTTCGGCTAAACAGGGTCGCAATCGTAGTTTTCAGGCTATTTTACCTTTACGGGGAAAAATCTTAAATGTTGAACGCGCCCGCCTGGACAGAATGTTGGCCAATAACGAACTACGCTCTCTAATTATCGCCTTAGGCACCAATATCGGCGAACAATTTGATATTAATGCTTTACGTTATCACAAAATTGTTTTAATGGCTGATGCGGACGTTGATGGCGCACATATTCGCACTTTATTGCTAACCTTATTTTATCGTTATTTTCCAGATTTAATTAAAGGTGGCTTTTTATACTTAGCCCAACCCCCACTTTATCGCGTTCAGGTTGGCCGAGATGCTCGCTATGTTTATAATGATGAGGATTTAGAAAAAATTAAACAGGAACTAGTAGCCACTCATGGCGCCACTAAACTAAAACGAGACGTAATGGTCAAATCTGAAGCCGAAGCCACCGAAACTCCAGCCGAAGAAAACGAAGGCTTAGAAAAAGTAGAAGCGGTTGGTGGGGTAAAAGTTAATATTCAACGTTACAAAGGTTTAGGCGAAATGAACCCCGAACAACTTTGGGAAACTACCATGAACCCCGAGACTCGCCTGCTTAAACAAGTAACTATTGATGATATCCAAGGGGCTGATGAAATTTTTGACATTCTAATGGGCGCCGAAGTCGCTCCTCGTAAACACTTTATCCAAACTCACGCTAAATCCGTTAAAAATTTGGATATTTAATCAGCTATTTTGTTCAATAAAAAAATCCTCACAGTTTCTGTGAGGATTTTGTTTTTACAACTTATTTTTTGACTTCAAAGGCTTTGAAGGCTCGGAGCAAAAAATACGAATCACTCCTTCATGTTTAGACACGCAATAATTTCCTTCAAACACCTGTCCAAATTTTTCTTCACGATCGATAGCAACAACCATACCGGACATCTCCCAGGAATCTTTTGATCTATCTAGCGGCCCTAAATTCTCCAAATAAACCATAAATTCTTGATCGCTAACCATAATCGAAAGACTTCTTTTGTGAACAGTAAAACGCAAAACCTTACCATCCATAATTCCACGTTCAAGATCATATTTTCCTGGACCTTTGACAATGGCGAAATTAGCTATAAATTTACGCCGCTGCCCTTGTCTTATCGTAGACCATGCCATAACGGCACCTCCTGATTTTTAAATTGACAGCTACACAGCCATCGTTATCTCAAAATTTTGAGACCACCCAGACATAACGCCTAGGAATTAACAGTGCTAGATTAAGCCTCTCCTTTCATTATCGTATTATTATCACGACTACCGCCTTTTGTCAATAATCTAATTTTAATAATTTTCAATAAAAAACCGGCTAATTATTTAGCCGGTAAACCGCCTTACACTTTAGTTAGACCCAATCCTAAGTCCAAAGCTCTTCCATATTTTCTGAAGTGCTGTTGACGATACTCCCAGCACGCCCCACAAAATTTATGCACTTTGTTATCGGGATTCATAGACCCCCGATGAAAAACCGTACAGCCAAGTTTTTTACAATCATGGCAAGGTTCTTGTGGCATCGCCCGGAAAGTCGTGATATCATCGTTTAAAGCTCTATTCATCGTTTTTCTCCTCCTAATATTTGCTAGAGCTAACATTGTATAGCAAATCATCATAATTGTCAATATAAAATCTAGCCCCCAATTAAGAGGGCTAGATTATTTATAAAATTCTAAGTATTGACTAAAAAATCCTACATTTGAACTTTACTAGCACAAGCTTTGCAATTTTGCTTGTGAATAGCAATTTCATAGATCGCCGCCAAACCAACGATAACGTAAATTATCTTAACAATAACCGGCCAGGAACCAAAAATCGCAACTACCAAATCCCAACTAAACAAACCGACTAACAACCAATTTAGGGCTCCAATAATAACTAGAATAAAAGCAATTATATGGGCTGCTTTCATATTCTCACCCCCTTTCTTGGCTTAATCAAGCCAAAAAACAAATTTAAACACTAAACTATAACCTATTATAGCAAATTTTAAGAAATTATGCATCCCCTAATTTGACATTTTTAAAATAATTGTTTATACTATAGCAGTAATTGTAAATACTTAATTCCCCGTCCAGGGGATTTTTAAAACCACAAAACTATGAGCATGCTTAACAAAATTTCAAACTATCTCAAAGAATCCTACCAAGAAATGAAAAAAGTAACTTGGCCTACTCGCCAACAAACTATTAACTACTCCTTATTAGTAATCGGTATTTCTTTGGGTGTAGCCATATTTTTAGGCGTAATTGATTATATTCTAATTTTTGGCATGGAAAAGTTTTTTATTAAATAAAACAAAAAATAATTTACTAAACTAATATGCCTAAACAAGTTTTACAACAAGGTCGTCGCTGGTATGTTTTGCACACCTATTCTGGTTATGAGGAAAGTGTTGAACGCAATTTGCACCAACGCATTGAATCAATGGACGTCGAAGATAAAATTTTTAATATTTTAGTACCGACCGAAAAAAAGATTCGTATCAAAAATGGTAAACGCAAAATTACCGAAGAAAAAATATTTCCCGGTTATGTTTTGGTAGAAATGATTGTAACTGATGATTCTTGGTATGTTGTGCGCAATACGCCAAATGTTACCGGTTTTGTCGGTTCCGGCACTACCCCCACCCCAATTTCTGACGCCGAAGTTAAAGAATTACAACGACGCATGGGTGTGGAGGAACCTAAATATCAAATTGATGTGGCCATTAACACTCCAGTTAGAATCGTAGATGGGCCCTTCAAAAATATGGAAGGAAAAATTTCTGAGCTTGACGAAACCCGCGGTAAGATTAAAGTTTTAATTTCTTTATTCGGTCGCGAAACGCCGGTAGAATTAGATTTCTTACAAATCAAAAAAGTTTAACTAATCAATTTTGCTAATTAGTTTGTAAATAATTTATTTACTGCTTCTAAACTTCTTAGCTAACTATCTAACTAATTTAAATTTATATGGCTAAAAAAGTCAAAACAATAATCAAGTTACAAATTGCTGGTGGCAAAGCCACTCCAGCTCCTCCGGTTGGCCCTGCTTTAGGTCAACATGGTTTAAATATTTCTGAATTCTGTCAAAAATTTAACGCCGCTACCCGCGAACGTATGGACGAAGTCACACCGGTAGAAATTACCGTTTTTGAAGATCGTACTTACACCTTTAAACTAAAAACTACTCCCGTGGCCGAAATGTTAAAAAAAGCCGCCGGAATTAGCAAGGGCTCAGGTAAACCTTTACAAGAAAAAGTGGGTAAAGTAACTAAAGCGCAGGTTAGAGAAATCGCCCAGAAAAAAATGCCTGATTTAAACACCCAAGACCTGGACGCCGCCTGTCGTTTAGTGGAAGGCACAGCCAGACAAATGGGTTTAACCGTCGTCTAAAATAATTAAACAATAAATTTATTAATTTTTGTGGCAGTTTGATTTAGTCAATCAAGCGTTATGACCACGAAAGGCAAAAAAATATGAGTAAACATGGTAAACGTTATCAAAAAGTGGCCAAATTAATTGAGCCAAAAAAGTTGTATCCCCTGGCTGAGGCCTTGGCTTTAGTTAAGCAGGCTTCTACGATTAAGTTTGACGCTTCGGTTGAGGTGCATATTAAATTAGGAATTAACGCCGCCAAATCCGATCAACAAGTGCGCGGTACAGTCGCCTTACCGTTTGGTTTAGGCCGAAGCCGAGTAATCGCGGTAGTTTCTAGTAACCTGGATAAATTGAACGAAGCCAAAGCAGCTGGTGCCAAAATTGTTGGCGGCGCTGAAATTATCCAACAGATCAAAGAAGGTAAAATAAGTTTTGAGGTTTTGGTAGCCACTCCCGAAATGATGAAAGATTTAGCGACGGTGGCTAAAATTTTAGGACCTCGCGGTTTGATGCCTAATCCTAAGAACGAAACCGTCACCCAAAATATCAAACAAGTAGTTGAAGAATTAAGCAAGGGTCGCGCGGACTTTAAAAATGACGATACCGGCAATGTGCACCAGATTATTGGCAAGACCTCTTTTGCTCCAGAAAATCTATTAGCCAATTTTAATACTTTTGTGGAGGCCGTTAAAAAAGTTAAACCCGCCGCCAGCAAAGGTGTTTACTTAAAAAACATTTCTATCTGCTCTACCATGGGCCCCGGAATTAGAGTACAAATATAATTCAAGATGACTATTAAACCCCCAACTAAAACTTGGGGGTTTAATTTTTGATTATCACCAAAAAAGCCTGATTTTATTAGTTAATTTAAAATAATTTCCTAAAAATTTGCCCCTTAGTTTTTTGTTTGCTAAAATAAGGCCAGAAAACTATTTAACTTTTCAATTTATGGAAAATTCCCTCAATCACCATCGCCCCTCTTGGGACGAATATTTTATGAAAATCGCCGAATTGGTTGGCAGTCGCGGCACCTGCGATCGGGGCCGAGCCGGCGCTGCTATTGTTAAAGATAAAAGGATTGTTTGCACCGGTTACGTAGGCGCTCCGGCCGGTTTGGCTCATTGTGATGAAGCAGGACATGAAATGCATACCGTCACCCAAATTGACGGTTCCCAATCAAAACATTGTATTAGAACCACCCACGCCGAACAAAATGCCATCTGCCAAGCGGCTAGATTTGGCGTTAGCATCAACGGTGCTACCATGTATTGTAAAATGACCCCTTGTTATACCTGCGCCAAGATGATTATTAATTCCGGTATTAAAAGAGTAATTTGTGCCCAAGATTATCACACTGGCAATCGCAGCAAAGAAATATTTTTACAAGCCGGGGTAGAGTTTCAATTACTTTCTAGTCAAATAACTACTTATTCAGACATGTAATATGCCTAAACAATTAATCATCGGCCTAACTGGCACCCAGGGTAGCGGCAAAGACACCGTTGCGGATTGGTTTAAAGACCAAGGCTTTGCCTATTTTTCCTGCTCCGATATTATTCGCCAAGAATGCGGCTTTCGCCAACTTGAAACTAATCGTGATAACCTAATAATGATTGGTAATGATCTAAGAAAAAACTTTGGCCACGGCATTTTAGCCGAAAAAATCTTGCAACAAATTAACGAAAAAAATATTAACCGGGCGTTAGTTGTTAGCCTGCGTCATCCTGATGAAATTGTCGCTTTAAAAAAATCTAAAAACTTTTTTTTAATCAACGTTGACGCTGATCAACAAACTCGCTTTCAACGCATTAAACAACGTGGTCGCCTAGAAGACAGTGTGGATTTTATTAAATTTGCCCAACAAGAAGCCCAAGAAAGAACCGGCTCAGCCAATCAACAGCAATTAAACTCCGTCATGGCTTTAGCTGACTTCACCATAACTAACGACGGCAGTTTGGCAGAATTACAACAAAAAATTAATCAACTTTATCAAAAAATTAATCTTTAACTTTATGCGTCAAAACAAGTATCCGGGAAAATTTATAGTTTTTGAAGGCTTAGACGGTTCGGGCTCCTCTACCCAAGCCGAAAAACTAGTGGCCTGGCTAAAAAGCCAAAAAATCAAAGCCGCTTTAGCCAAAGAACCAACCAACAACATTGTTGGTGGTTTAATTCGTGGTCAACTAACCCACGACTGGAAAAGCTCTCAAGAATGTTTACAATTACTCTTTGCCGCCGACCGCGCTCATCATTTAGAAAAAGAAATTATTCCCCTACTACAAAGTGGCGTGTGGGTAATTTGCGACCGTTATTTATTTTCTACCGTCGCTTTTGGTTCTTTAGAGATCCCCGAAAAAGATTGGTTGCTCAGCCTAAATGAACGTTTTATTATGCCAGATTTAACCATTATTTTAAAAGTGTCACCAGAAAACTGCATTAAACGAATGGAAGATAGTCGCTTTTCTATTGAACTCTTTGAAACTCGCGACAAACTTTCTCGCGTCTGGCGCGCCTACCAATGGCTCAACGAAAAATTCTTTGATTATTCGGTCGTAATTGACGGTCAACAAAACATTGCCGAGGTAGCCAAAAAAGTGGAAACAGTTGTAACTGATAAAATTTTAAAATACTACAAACCAAAAAAATAATTATGCCCAGTAAAGCCACTGGCCAATTTGAAATTTTATTAACTCTCAAAGGCGAAACTCCGCCGGAAATCGCTCAAAAAATAGAATTAGCTGGCCGGACTTGTTACAAATCCTACGAAAAAATTACCACGGATTCCGCGGGCGGGTTTATTAACGGCATTTTAAAACGGGGCCACGAATCGGTAATTGAACATAGCTATTTTGTTTTTTTATTAAAAAATCTTAAAGCTGAACCAATTCTAAATTTAATTCTCGCTAATCCTCTATTGGCTTTGGGCTTAGAACAATTAACCACCGATCAATGGCTACTTTCTGGTAACGCTCGGATGTTTAGAGATTTATTTAGAAACGCCCCGACCGATGAATTAGTTAGAGCTTTATGGGAAAAACTAGCAGGCCTAGCCCCTTTACTTTTTAAAGATTTAATTTTAGCTAAACCGACTCTAGATTTTGCTTTAGAATTAAACCCTAAGCTGACCTATAACCTTGAACAACAAAAAAAGCACTGGTGGGCCATGGTTAGATTTAAAGACTGTTCACGAGCCCTAACTCATCAATTAGTGCGGCATCGCTTAATGGCTATTTCTCAAGAGTCTCAAAGATACTGCGACGAACAAGGAATTTATAAAAACAATTATTTTGTTACCCCGCCGGCGATTAAAGCGGCTGGCCTAACCGCCAAATACCAAGAGCAAATAAAAAATATTGACCAGGCCTATCAAGAATTACAGGCCGACCTGAAACAAGCCCAACTGGCTGGTCAAACTAATTCTAAAATTAACGAGGATGCACGATTTATTTTACCTAACGCTTGTTGCTCGGAAATTGTTATTTCTACCAATCTGCAAGAGTGGCGCCATATTTTTAAAATGCGTTGCGACTCGCATGCCCAATGGGAAATTCGTTATTTAATGCTAGATGTTTTACGCGAATTTAAAAAAATATTTCCCGGGGTTTTTGATGACTTTATAGAAACCCCTGATGGCGAGAGTGCTAGCCTAATTTAATTTAAAAAAACTAACTTTGTTAACTAACCTTTTACAATTTGCTTCTAATTTGCTTTATTTTTAGATTGTGTTAAGATATTAAAGCTTTTTATTTCAACAGGAGGTGAAAAAATGTACAAAGATCCTAATCGTGGTGGATTATTGGTTTATACCGGATCCATGTTTTCCGGTAAAACCAGTTACTTAATCAGGGATTTACTAGATGCGGAAAAAGCTAACGGCTTAAAAGTTCAATGTTTCAAGCCAAACCGAGACACCAGGATTAAAGGAGGCAAGATCGCTTCTTTGGACGGATCTTGTTTTCCGGCCGAAATAGTTCCTGCTAAATGTCCCCAAAGAATCTTAAAAAAGATTAAGTTTGGAACGAAAGTTGTAGGAATAGATGAAGCACAGTTCTTTTCCAACAAACTAGTGGACGTGGTTCTGGCTTTAGCCAAAACTGGTATCCGGGTCATTATCGCTGGACTGGATACTAATTTTAAACGGGAGGCCTTCGGACCCATGGGTAATTTGCTGGGAGCAGCCCAAGAAGTGGTAAAACTTCCCGGCAAATGTGAAAAATGCGAAATTGAAGGTCATATGCTTACGCAACGACTAAACCGGGGCAAACCCTCGAGTCGTAAAGAGCCAACAATAATCGTAGGTGGCAAAAAGGAAAAGGACGGCTACACCTATGAGGCCAGATGCGTAAGATGCCACTGTCTAGCCGAAGACAATCAAAAGAAACCAATCCCGGAGTATGGTACTCTTCACCAAAAAGTACCGAAATCCCCAAAAAAAAGAATCAAAAAATAACCCCCGGGGACTACCAAGTAGTCCCCTTTTTTTTATTAATCAAATATGCTAAGATGTAAAAGTTAATAATCAATATTTTACTATGTCTAAAGAAAA
Source organism: Candidatus Buchananbacteria bacterium (assembly GCA_041665005.1). Classification (GTDB taxonomy): domain Bacteria; phylum Patescibacteriota; class Patescibacteriia; order 2-01-FULL-39-33; family JBAYJR01; genus JBAYJR01. The sequence continues at coordinate 37,205 of JBAYJR010000001.1, read as the reverse complement.
GAAATACCTGCCAATTATTGGCTTAGAAATCCATGCTGAGCTCAAAACTGCCAGCAAAATGTTTTGTCGCTGTGCTAACGGCTACGAACTGCAAGATTCCCCCAACAAGGTAATTTGTGAAATTTGCCTAGGGCATCCCGGAACCCTACCAGTAATCAACCAACAGGCCGTTGACTGGACTATTTTGACTGCCCTAGCTTTGCATCAGACCATCAATCCTGAACCAAAATTTAGCCGCAAAAATTATTTTTACCCCGATTTACCCAAAGGCTACCAAATCACCTCCCAGCCCGACCCCATTGGCTTTGGTGGTTATATTAAACTAAAAAATGGCCTGCCAATTACCATTGACCATTTACACCTAGAAGAAGACACTGGCACCCTCAAACATCCCCAAAACACTAATTATAGCCTAGCTGATTATAGTCGCTCTAGCACTCCTTTAATGGAATTAGTTACCGAGCCAGTCATTACTTCGGCCGTTGATGCCAAAGAATTTTGCCAGGAATTTCAAAAGATTTTGAGATACTTGGAGATTTCTGATGCCAATATGGAACAAGGTCAAATGCGTTGCGAGGCCAACATTTCCCTACAAGAAGCTGGCCAATTTGAGGTAAAAGACGGTAAAATTATTACCCAACCCGGCTACGAATTAAATCCTAAAACCGAAGTAAAAAATATTAATTCTTTCAAAGCTCTAGAGAGAGCCATTGAATATGAATTAATCCGCCAAGCCAAGGCCCTCAATGAAGGCGAACCGTTAAAACAAGAAACTCGTGGCTGGGATGATGTTAAACAAATTACTTTTTCTCAACGTTCCAAAGAAGCGGCTCACGATTACCGTTATTTTCCTGAACCCGATTTACCTCCTTTAAAAATTACCGAGCAACAAATTTCTACTCTAAAAAGCACCTTACCGGAATTGCCAGAAAATAAATTTTATCGTTTTCAAGCAGAATATGGCTTTAATGCTAGTGAAGCCGCCATTTTAACGGATGATAAACACCTTTCAGCCTACACCGAAAAAACTATTTCGGAACTCCAAGCTTGGTTAACTAGTTTAGAAACTGTTAGTGGTAGTCAACAAGAAATTTGGGAAACCAATAAGGCTAAATTGGCTAAATTAGTAAGTAACTGGTTAATTAACAAACTCTTTAAATTATTAAACGAAAAACAACTTAAAGTTCAGGCCAACAAAATTACTCCCGAAAATTTTGCAGAATTTATTACTTTAATTTATCAAAATAAAATAAATTCCGCGGCGGCCCAAACTATCTTAGAAAAAATGTTTACTACCGGCGCTGACCCCGAACATATTTTAGCCGATCAAGATTTAAACCAAGTTTCAGACAGCACTGAATTAACCGAAATCGTAAACAAAATAATCGCCGCTAATCCTGGGCCAACTAATGATTACAAAAATGGCAAACTAGTAGCCATTAAATTTTTACTTGGTTGCGCCATGAAAGAAACCAAAGGCAAGGCTAATCCTCAAGTCTTAGAAGAACTTTTTTTGCAACAACTAACTAAATAAACGCTTTATGCCAATAACTTTTGGCTCTTTGGCGCGTAAAAATACTACCAACAAAACCATTACTGAAGGTTATTTAAGATTTCGCCACCGCATTACCAATGCCGATATTATAAAAAATCAGCCCAAAAAAATAACCCTAAACGAACTAATTAAAAAAAATCGACCAACTGGACAATCAGCTTTAAACGCTAACTTACTAAATAAAGCCGCAACTGAATTAGCTAAGGCTAAAATTTCTGAGGCAGGGGCTGTTTTAAGCGGTCAAAAACAAATTAACAGTCAACAAGCTAAAAAAATCTTAAAAATTTTACAAACAAAAAATCTAATCAGTTCTCACCAAGATTCTTCTACTACCGTCGACAACTATCTGCGAAAAGAAGGTGTTAAAAAATCTTTACTAACCAAAAGACACCTAGAAGACCGAGCCGATGAATTAGCTAAAGAAAACTTTAGATTAGATCAACCGGCCAAAAACTCTAATTTAAAAACTAGAGGTTTGCCGCCACTAATGCCGACCACTACCTGGCCGCCAAAACATTAGACTAAAAAATCGCCAACTGCTTGGCGATTTTTTTATTCAACAAACTTTTTAACTAGCTTTTGCGCCGCCTTAAAATTTTTAACCCACTTGATTCTCTGGTCACGCTTAAACCAAGTAATTTGTCGCTTGGCATAATGGCGGGTATTAATTTTAATCAATTCCTGACAATCAACTAGCTTTATTTCCCCTTGTAAAAATTTAACCACTTCTCGATAACCAATACTAGACATTGCCGGTAAGGCCGCAGAATATTTTTTCAATAATTTTTTAGTTTCAGCAACCAAACCCTGTTTAAACATTCTTAATACTCGGGCGTTAATCCGACGATAAAGTTCCTGGCGCGAAATTTTTAACCCTAACTGCAACACCTGATACTTTGGTTGACCTTTTTGCTGTAACTGACTAAAGGGCCTACCCGATAATAAACAAACCTCTACCGCTCTAATTAGTCGCCGCTGATTATGTTGCCCAATATTTTTTGCCGAGATAGGGTCTAGACTTTTTAATTTTTGATAAAGTTGTCTAGCGGTCAGCTTGGCTATTTTTTTTCTTAAATTTAAATCCACTTTTAATTTTGGAATTTGCCAATTATCTACTACCGCCGCCAGATACAAACCAGTTCCGCCAACTAAAATTGGCAACTTTCCTCGCTTAATGATCTGCTTGATTTTTTTATCGGCTGCTAGCTGATATTTTACTACCGAAAAATTCTGATTAGGCTTAACCAGATTCAATAAATGGGTTTTTACCGCTTTAGTTTTAACTTTAGCGGTAGCAATATTTAAGCCACGATAAATCTGCCGTGAATCCGCATTTAGTAATTCACCATTAAACTTTTTGGCCAGTTTTAAAGCTAATTCGGTTTTACCCGAAGCGGTTGGCCCTAAAACTACTAAAACTTTTGGCAATGACATAACTATCTAATTACTTCGGCTAATAAATTAAAATCATTAATCTTTACTATTTTAACTTTAACAAATTGCCCTAAATGGCTTTTAGCCGCTGTAAATTTAACATTTTTTAAATCGATTGTTTTAGCAAAATTAATTACTAACTTATTATCGGCTTTTACCTGATCTACTAAAACCATTGTCTCCTTGCCCAGCCAACGACGATTAGCTTTTAGGCTTGATTGCTTTAATAATTGATTTAACTCTTGCCACCGTCTTTTCTTTTCGGTAGGTACGACATCATCAACCAATCGCGCGGCGGCTGTACTTGGCCGGGGCGAATATTGCGATAGATAAGCCATATCATAACCAATTTGCTTAAAAACTTTTTTAGTTTGCGCAAATTGTTTTTTAGTTTCAGTCGGAAAGCCGACAATAATATCCGTAGTGATAGCCAAACCCGGCACCGCCTGACGCACTTGTTTAATCAACGCCAGATACTGCTTGACCGTATAGCCCCGATTCATCTTACGTAAAATTTGATCATCACCAGCCTGCAAAGGTAAATGCAAATAAGGCGTCAAGTGCCTACCTGCCTTCATTACCGCGATTAGCTCCTTAGATAAATCTTTAGGATGGCTGGTTAAAAAACGAAGCCAATACTGACCCGGCAACTGATCAATGGTTTTTAACAACTTAGGAAAATCATATTTTTGATAAGCGTAAGAGTTAACATTTTGTCCAACTAGTGTGATCTCCTTATAGCCAGCCTTAATTAATTTAGCAACTTCCTTAATAACCTCTCCGGCCGGACGGCTATATTCACGACCACGAACATAAGGCACAATACAATAAGCACAAAAATTATTACAACCAGTCATTACTGGAATATAGGCTTGAAAAGTTGAATGATATAAGGGCAACAAAGATAAATAATTCTGTTGCCGCTTGGATTTTGATTTATTCTTTAAATATCGTGGCAAATTTATTAATTCTTTAATCTCTATTACTAAGTCAAATTTATTTTTAAACTTTAACTTATCAGTAGGCGCTACGCAACCGGTTAAAATGGTTTGGGGTTTTAATTTTAATTTTTTTAAATTTTTGGCTAAGCCAAACAATTTATCCACCGCCTTTTGTCTAACCGAACAAGCCACTATTACTACTAAATTTGCCTCAGCTACTTTGGCCGCCCGAACATAACCCAAATCTTCTAAGACTTGGGCTAAACGTTCAGCATCTGCTAAATTCAGCTGACAACCATAAATATAAAGAAAATATCTTTTCATGATTATTCTTTAATTTTAATGGCATCTTGCCAATCATTATTCAATAATTTTTGCCGATCAATTTTATTAACTTGAACATTCAAATAATAACCTTGCGGACAACTAAAACAGGCTTGGCAAAAACTAACCCCCTCTGGCCGAACTTTTTCTAGTTTTATTACGGCCACCGCTAGCACTTGCACTAAATAATCTTGCGCTAATTGTTCCTCGGTCGGAGCAGTTAGATATTTTGGCGCTTGGCCAGATTCAAACCAAATTTGCCACGGAGTTTCTTGACATTGCATCGGCGTATAAGCCACCCACCACAGACTTGTCGAACTTGCTGGTCGATTAATTATTTGATTATTGGTATCACCAGTCAAAGGCAAATTATTAGATAAACCAACCGTACAACCCGCTACTAAAATCACCAACAAAACTAACAAACAATTTCTTATCTTCATTTAAGTTCGTTTGATTACTTCCTTAATAATCTTTTTAATAAACTCTGACAATTTTACTTCACCCAAATCTCCCTGACTACGCGCCCGGACCCCGACTGACTTCGCTTTTTCTTCTTTTTCGCCTACTACTAAAACATAAGGAATTTTTTGTTTCTCGGCATTACGAATTTTTTTACCCAAAGAGTCATTACCACTATCTAATTCTGCTCGAATACTAACTTCTTTTAATTCCGCCAAAACTTTTTCTCCATACTCATTAAATTTGTCCGACACCGTAATAATCTGCGCTTGCACTGGCGATAACCATACCGGAAAAGCGCCAGCATAATGCTCAATCAAAAATGCCATAACTCTCTCAAAGGCTCCAATCGAAGAACGATGAATCACAATAGCTTCTTTCTCTTGCCCATCGCTATCATTATATACTAGCTTAAACCTCTTAGGCATAACAAAGTCGTACTGCACAGTAAAAGCAGTATTTTCTCCCCCAGACCAATTTTTCATCTGAATGTCTATTTTGGGGCCATAAAAAGCCGCCTCACCTACTGCTTCAAAAAATGGTGATTCACGGGTAGTCAAAACTTTACGTAAAATGTCCTCGGCAGAATCCCAGGCCTCGTCGTCTTTATAATATTTTTTTTCTTCCTTTCTATCACCCAGAGAGAGTCGGTAACGATAATTCTCGCCCTTTTTTAATCCCAAGACCGTCGCTACATCCTCAATTAAATTCAGAGCACTGTTAATCTCGCTCACTGCTTGGTCTTTTCGACAAACTATATGAGCATCAGCCAAACAAAAAGATCGCACTCTCATTAGTCCCGTTAACTCACCGGATTTTTCATAACGAAACTGTTTGGCTAACTCGGCAAACCTGACTGGCAACTCCTTATAGCTTCTAGGTTTGCTTAAATATAATTCAAAATGATGGGGACAAGTCATTGGCCGCAGAATCAATTCTTCTTCGTCAACCTTCATCACCGGATACATTGTGTCTTTATAATAAGGATAATGACCGGACTTTCGATATAAATCTACTTTAGCAATATCCGGGGTATAAACATGCTTATATCCGCGCTTAATCTCTTCATCAACAATATACCTCTCCAGCTCCCGCCTAATCACTGAACCTTTCTCGGTTAATAGCGGCAAACCCTTACCCACTAGATCAGAAAATACAAACAGGTTGAGATTTTTACCAATTACTCGATGATCCCTTTTTTTAGCTTCTTCTAAATTATTTAAGTGAGCAGCTAATTCTTCTTTGGCAGCAAAACAAGTGCCATAAATCCGGGTTAACATTTTATTTTTTTCATCGCCCCGCCAATAAGCTCCCGCTAAAGACAATAGTTTAAAACTGCCAATTTCTTTAGTGCTGGCCAAATGTGGCCCTCGGCATAAATCAACAAATTCCCCAGTTTGATAAAAACTAACCTTAGTTTCGCCAGCGACTTTTAATTCTTCTAATAATTCCACTTTGTAAATTTGACCAGCTTGACGCATTTGCTTAATCGCTTCATCAATGGTTAATTCTTGGCGTTCAAAAGCTAAGCCCTGTTTTTTTAACTCCGACATTTTAGCTTCAATTTTTACTAAATCCTCGGGTGAGAGTGCCTGGGGTAAATCAAAATCATAATAAAATCCCTCGTCAATAGCCGGGCCAATCGCGAATTTAGTTTCGGGCCATAATACTTGCACAGCCGCAGCCATTAAATGCGCACAAGAATGGCGCCTAATCTGCAAATCAATTTTTTCGGTTGTCATATAATTTTATAATTATTTATTATACTTAGTATATTTTACACAAAATAAAACCGGCCAAACAATGTCTGCCGGGACCCTCGACTGTGTCGGGGTGGTTCCACCCTGCTTATCACGACCGTCAGGCCGGATCACTTCATTAAACTTGGCTTAGTTCTGCGCTTGGCGCAAAATGCTTAAATAAACAAAGGTTTTGGTAAAACCCTCAATCGCCTAGTAATAATATACCGCAAGCCGCAAAATAAGTCAATTGACGCCTCTAACTATTTATGCTAAAGTATTTTCAAATTTAAAGGAGGATTTTGTATGCTAATTTATTTGTTTGGCGAATTTACTAACACTTGCCTGCTTAGTGAGGTAAAACAAACATCCGGCCAACCGTACTTTTGGACCAAAATGGTTCTCCTGGCCGAAAAACTTATTAAGGACAATCAAATTAAACTGGTTGCCTTAGTAGCACCGGTTGAGGCGGAAAAAAAAGATATTTCTTTTTTAAAAGAAATATTCTCAGGCAAAATTTATATTTTCACCGCCGACGAAAGTTTAACCGCTTGGGTTAAAAAAATTGACTGCGAAGTAATTTCAGCCAACTGGGAAAATAAAAGTCCCGAAGACGTGGCAAGTAAAATTTGGCCTCTAATAAAGCCGACTGTTTAACAGCCGGCTTTTAAAATTACTGACTAATAATTTTTATTTCAATCTTACTTTCTTCTTTGGGCAAATAAGTTGACCACGGTGGCGATAATTTTATTTTAATCTCTTTAATCTCAGAAAATTGAGTAAAATATTGTTTAACCTGTTCCGTGCTTAAGCCCACTAACTGACTTTTATCCAAAATACCCGACCCCGGTTGCAGCCAAAAATTGGTCTGATAACTCACCCTAAGCTTGGCCTGTTGCTTGGCTAAATCATAATCCTGAATTGCTACTGTCAACTGGCTACCCGATAACCCCGCCAATTCCTTAGCCTGAGGCAAATAGCCTAATAACTTAGTCTGCGCTAATTCCAACATCTTGTTTTGATCATAAGTCACTGCTACCGCATGCAAGGCTAATTTAACCGTCGTTTCATCAGTCTCCGTCTCAACCGGATCGCTAACCGAAAAATCCTTAATTTCTACCTTAACCTGGTCTTCGGCTAGTTGTCCCCCAATTTTAGAATTTAATTGAGAAATTATTTGCTTAGTTAATTCCTTGGTATATTCTCCTCTAATCCGATCAATTTCTACCTGCGTTAAAATTTTTATTTGCCGAAAACCCGAAGTTAACTGATTAGCACTTTCGGCATAAATTTGGCTTTGCAAATCTTGGCGCAAGCCAGGAATAGTAAATTTGGTCGGTGCTAAAGTACTAAAAGCTTCCGGCTTATCTGCATAAACCTCAACACTAACTTGGCCCTTAGCGGGCACCAAAACTTTTTTATTTAATCTTAATAAGACCTGATCCGGACTTAATAGCCGAGTAGTCGCCACTAAAGTTTGCGGATTATTAGTGGTATTAGTTAGCGTCACTTCCCCTAAAATGTTAGTTTTAATTTCCTTGGTAGCAATAACAGGAAAGACCTTTTCGGCGGCCAAGCTAGCCTCAACCAGCTGACCGGCTAACGTTTCCTCACCGCTAGCTTGGTTTTGAATATTAATCACAAAATCAACATTACTGGACTGGGCCAAAGGCACGATTTGAATTTCGGCTTTAGCTAAAGAAAAATAAATTACCGCCACCAATAAAATAACGGTTAAGCTTATAAAACTAATGGCCAAACGCCGATATAAACCAATTTTTATTTCTGAATTTTTAATCATATTTTTACTTATTTATATTATATCACCAAGCCAATATTTAACCAACCTAAGTCCGCCCCAACAAATTTTTAATCTGTTGTTTTAAAACTTCATCCCACTTAACCACGTATTGCGTCTTAATCTTTTTTAAACTACCATCTAGTTGTTTAATAATTAAATAAATTTGTTGCTGACCCGGTTGCGCCGTTAAAAGCTCCTTTAAACCTTTTAATATTTCCGCCGAAATCGGTTCCGTTAAATTTATTGCCACTGGTAAAACTTTGACTGGTTCTGGACTAGTCGAGGGAGCCAAAGTTGGTTCCAGTTTTTGACTGGAAAAATTATTATAATTTTTTTGATAACCATTTTGATAACCCCTTTGATAACCGTTGCCATAACTATGATTGCCACCCGCTTTGATAAACTCCGCAATCAAGGCGGGAGCTTGTTCTAAAGTTAAAACACAAACTCGTTCCGCCAAAATTTTCATTTCACCGTCCTTATCCGACACCCGACCCTCAACAAGTAGCACTAAATTTTCTTGCCAAACTTCACGATTACTATTTTGTAAAACTTTAGGGAAAACCAAAACCTCCGTGCTACCTTTAGCGTCTTCAATTTTAACAAACAACATTAATTCCCCTTTTTTAGTAAAGATTCTTTTAACCGCCGTAACGATTCCGGCAATTTTAACCACCTGACTCGCCTTTGAGAATAATTGATTAGTGTTAACCGTCAAGCCCTGTAAAACTGCCTCATAATCCTTCAAAGGGTGTTCAGAGATAAATAAACCCAAAAACTCCTTCTCCCAGGCCAATTTTTCAGCCTTAGAGGCCTCCGGATAAGCGGTTAAACGCAAAGAAACCAACATAGCCTGTGGTAACTCGTTAAACAAACTAACCTGTTGAGTTTCTTCGTGATTATTTACTTCCTTGGTAAACTGTAACATTTTTTCAATATTTTTTAGCAATTGATTGCGTTCACCAAAGCTATCCAAACTGCCAGACTTAATTAAAGCCTCCAAAGATTTTTTATTTAAATCCTTATTTTTAACCCGCGACAATAAATCTTCTAAATTTTTATAAACACCATTGGCCTTGCGTTCACTAATAATCGCACTGACAATATTTTCTCCCATATTTTTAATCGCCAATAAACCAAAACGCAACCGCGGCTGATCCGTCTCTAGTGTTTCGGCCACCACCGTAAAAGTTTTAAAACTTTCATTTATATCTGGCGGTAAAACCGCAATCCCCATTTGCCGGCATTCCTCAACAACTTCGGCTACGCGCTCAATATCACCTTGGTCAGAAGTTAATAACGAAGACATAAATTCTGGGGCAAAATGTGCCTTCAAATAAGCGGTCTGATAAGCAATCATTGCGTAACAAGCCGCGTGAGAACGATTAAACCCATAAGCCGCAAAAGGCAAAATAAAATTCCAAATTTGTTGCGCTACTTTTTGGGTAATTTTATTTTTAATCATGCCGGCAATCATTTTTTCTTCCTGCTCTTTCAAAAGTTTTAAATTCTTTTTACCAACTGCCTTACGCAAAACATCTGCCTGACCTAAAGTAAAACCGGCCAAATCACGGGCAATTTGCATCAATTGCTCTTGATAAACCACAATACCGTAAGTTTTTTCCAAAATTGGCTTTAATCTAAGATCTAAATATTCTATTTTCTTACGGCCATGCTTACCTTCAATATAATCAGGAATATATTCCATTGGACCGGGACGATACAAAGCCACCATGGCAATAATATCTTCCAATTCCGTCGGCCTTAATTGTTTTAAATATCTTTTCATCCCCGAACTTTCTATCTGAAATACTCCAGTAGTTTCTGCTTCTTGTAATAATTTAAAAGTGGCCTGATCATTCAAGGGCAACTGATTAATATCAATTTTTTGTCCCCGAACTTTTTCTACCACTTCTAAAGTGCGCTCAATGATTGTTAAATTTTTTAAACCTAAAAAATCCATTTTCAATAAACCTAAATCCTCTACCGGATGCAAAGAATATTGGGTAATTACTGCTTCATCACCACTGGGTGAATATTGTAGCGGCAAATATTCTACTAGTGGCTCTTTAGTAATAACTACTCCACAAGCATGAACTGAGGAATGTCTAGCTACCCCTTCCAAGCGCAAAGCAATGTCCATTAATTTTTTTCCATCCTCAGTGGCTAAAACCTCCTTTAGCTCCGGCACGGTTGCCAAGGCTTCTTTAAGCGGCGTCATCATCGGAATAAACTTGGCCACCTTATCGCAATAGCTATAAGGCAAGCTCATGGCTCGACCCACGTCACGTATTACCGCCCGAGCCGCCATCGTCCCAAAAGTAATAATTTGCGCCACGTGATCTTTACCATATTTTTGTTCTACATACCGTAATACCTGATCTCGACGAATATCGGCAAAATCAGTATCAATATCCGGCATGGAAATACGTTCGGGATTTAAAAATCTTTCAAACAGCAAATTATACTTAATTGGATCAATATTAGTAATATTAGTTAAAAAAGCAACGATCGAACCGGCGGCGGAACCACGCCCCGGACCAACTACCACGCCATTGTTTTTGGCCCAATTAATAAAATCTTGTACAATCAAAAAATATGAAGCAAAACCAGTTTTACCCACGATGCCTAATTCATATTCTAAACGCTCTTTTACTTCCGTCGCCGCCGGGCCGGTTACCGCCTGCGGATATCTAGTTGGTAAATTTTTATAGCACATCTCGCTCAGATATTTTTCTGGGGTTACTCCGGCCGGTAAAGGAAAATGCGGCAAAAAGGTTTTACCAAATTCCAACTGCCAATTGCATTGTTCAGCGATTCTTAAAGTATTACTAATGACTTCCGGATGATCGCTAAAATCTTTTTGCATTTGCTCGGGCGAACGCATTGAAAAATCCTCACCCAAATAACTTAGACGATCCGGATCGGTTAAAACTTTTTTGGTTTGGATGCACAACAAAATATCCTGGGCTTCGGCGTCGCTAGCCTTGGTGTAATGAATGTCGTTGGTGGCCACTACCCCAATACCATTGGCTTTAGCTAAACTAAAAATTTCTTGATTAACCTGCCTTTGCTTGGGCAAACTAGGGTGATGCTGAACTTCCAAATAAAAATCTTCTTTAAATATTTTTTGAAAACGCTCAATTAATTCTTTAACCTTCTTCGGATCATCATTTAAAATCGCTCGCGGTAGCTCTCCTTGCAAACAAGCGGTTAAAGCGATTAAACCTTCCTGGTTTTGTTCTAAAATTTCCCAATCAATCCGCGGTTTATAATAAAAACCTTCTAAGTGTGCCGCTGTGGTTAATTTTAACAAATTCTTATAGCCAATATTATTTTTGGCTAATAACACCAAATGATAAGGCCGTTCATCAATTTTAGGGCGCTTATTTAACCGCCCATTAGGCGCAACATAAGCCTCCACGCCGATAATTGGCTTAATCCCCGCCTTAGTCGCCGATTGCATAAAATCAACCGCCCCATACATTACGCCATGGTCCGTTAACGCCAAAGCCGGCATCCCCAATTCCTTGGCATGATTTACTAATTCTGGTATTTTGCTTAAACCATCCAACAAACTATAATGCGAATGGGTGTGTAGGTGAACAAATGACATAATAAAAAAATCAAAAGTCAAAGCTCAAAACGTTAAATTATACTAATTAGTAGCCCCCAACAATCTTGATTTTTGACTTTTGGTTTTTAATTTTAGCTGCCTATATTATAAACTATTTTAGTGTTATTTCAAAATTAAATATCAGCTTATGTCAACGGTCCCAAAAAGACTAAAAAACCCGCTAAACTAGTGGGTTTTTAAACTACGAATAAAATCATTAATCCTTAAATATTTTGCGACCAGTGTGGTCAATATAAAACCGTTCTCCGGCTTTTGTAACTAATGCCAATCCTCCACAAAAATTTAAGGCAATATTATATTTTTCAGAATTAATTGCTTGGCAAGCGCGATCAATATAAAACCACTTATCATCTTTTCTAACTGGAGCCAAGCCTTCCGAGAAATCTCTAGCCTCATCATATGTTTCTTGATTAACTGTTTGACCCTCGTGATCAATATAGAACATTTTTCTATTTTTCATAACCCGGGTCAGACCTTCCGAAAAATTAGAAGCAAAATCATATGTTTCTTGATTAACTGCTCGCCCAGACTGGTTAATGTAAAACCACTGCCCCTGTCTTTTAACTTGAGCCAAGCCTTCATGAAAATCCTCCGCACCATCATATCTTTCGGCACTAATTTCTTGACCCATGCGGTCAACATAAAACCATCCCTGATCTTTACAATAAACTCTTACCAAGCCTTCCGAAAAATCACCAACCATATCATATTTTCCTAAACTTATCTCTTTACCGGTTCTATCAATAAGCAAATCTTCAATAAGCAAATTTTTTCCAGTTTTTTTCACATGAGCCAAGCCTCCCCGAAAACGGCTAACGTTGCTATAAGTTTCAGTATTAATTGCCTGACCAATCTTATTAATATAAAAAAAGGTATTCTGTTTTCTAACCCAAGCTAAGCCTTCCGAAAAATTATCGGCAACATCATATTTTTCGAAATTAATTGCTTGGCCGGCACAATCAATATAAAACCATTGATGATCTTTACAAACCGAAGCCAAGCCTTCTGAAAAATCACAGGCAATGTCGTATTCTTTCGAGTTAATTCGTTGCCCAGAGCAATCAACATAAAACCATTCTCCACACTGTTTGACTTTTGCCCAGCCGTCATGAAAATTACCAACAAAATCAAAGTCATTTTCTTCGGCTAATTTCTTTCGTAGTTCAATGTTATAAGGGTCAAGCTTGGCCTCCAATTCTTTTACCTTACTCTCAATTTGTATTTTTAATCCCCTAAGTTTAGTCAAATCGCGGCTAATTAAGGCTTCTTGATAGGCCAAATCAAACTCAGGCTTAAGATTTTTTAGTGCCAAAAGTAAGTTAGTAAGTTCCTGACAGTTGGGTTTGGGATTGGGCATAGATAAAAGTTATTTCTCATCAAATATCTTACGACCAGTATGGTCGATATAAGAATATTCTCCATATTCTTGTTCTTGGACTCGTGCCAAACCTTCAGAAAAATTTTCGGCAAAGGCATATCTTTCGGCACTAATTTCTTGACCAGCACGGTCAACATAAAACCACTCCTTATTTCTTACAACCCGGACTAAACCTTCTGAAAAATTAGAAGCAAAATCATATTTTTCAGCATTAATCTCTTGGCCGGTGCGATCAATAAAAGACCACTTACCATCTTTTTCTACCCGGGCCAAACCTTCGTGAAAATCATCAGCAAAATCATATTTTACTGAAATAACTTTCTCACCAGCATAATTAATATAAAAAACTTCTCCATCTTTTTCAACCCAAGCCAAGCCACCAACAAAACTACTAGCGTTATCATAAGTCGTTGTGACGCCTCTTTGACCTGTATAGTCAATAAAAAACATCACCTTATCTTTAGAAACTCGGGCTAAACCTTCAGAAAAATCACAAACCTCTTTATAATCTTCCTTAAAATTAAGCTTTTTACCTGCATGGTCAACAAAAAACATTTTTCCAGCTTGTTTAACGCCCGCAAAGCCTTCCGAAAAATTATTAGCTAAATCATACCTTTCGGAACTAATTTCTTGACCGGCACGATTAATAAAAAAATGGTCCCCAGTATCAAAAACCCTAGCTAAACCTTCATGAAAATCACCCGCTACATTATATCTTTTTAAACTAATTTCTTGGCCCGTCCGATCAATATAAATAGACCCTCTGGAATCTCTTACCCAAGCCAAGCCTTCCGAAAAATTACCAACACTCTCATATCTTTCTGAACTAAGCTCCTTGCCGGTTTTATCAATAAAAAAATATTTTCCATCTTTTTTAACCTTAGCCCAGCCCCCATGAAAAGCACCAACAAAATCTAAATTATTTTGTTCAGCTAAGTTTTTTCTCAAATCTACTTCAAAGGCGATATTAAAAGGATTAGTTCTTGCCTCTAAACTATTAACCTTTTCTTTAACTTTTATTTTAAGCGCTCTAGCTAGACTTAAATCATGGCTAACCAAGATTTCTTGATAAGCCAGATTAAAATCAGACTTAAGGTTTTTTAGTGCCGAAAGTAGGTTAGTAAGTTCTTGGCAATTGTATCCCGGATTAGACATAGATTAAGGCAATTCCCCCTCAAATATTTTGCGGCCGGCATGGTCAATATAAAACCACTTGCCATCTTTTGTAACCCGAGCCAAGCCTTCTGAAAAATTTTCGGCAAAATCATATTTTTCGGGATTGATTGCTCGACCAGCACGATCAATAAAATAATATTTATTGTCTTCCCTAACCAAAGCCAAGCCTTCCGAAAAGTTGCCAACACGATCATATCTTTCGGCACTAATTTCTTGACCAGTACGATCAATAAAATAATATTTTTCGCCTTCCCTAACCCAAGCCAAGCCTTCTACAAAACCACCGGCCGCGTTATACTTGGCTGAAATAATTTCCTTACCCGAGTGATCAATGTATAAATATTTCTTATCCTTTCGGGCCACGGCCAAGCCACCAACAAAATCACCAACAAAATCATAGTCCTTCAAGACTAATTCTGAACCAACTCGATTAATATAGAACCACTTGTTATCTTTTCTAACTCGAGCTAAGCCTTCATGAAAATCCTCAGCACCATCGTATCTTTCGGCGCTAATTTCTTGACCAGCGTGATTAATATAAAACCACTGGGTGTGTTTTTTTATAACTCGAGCCAAGCCTTCAGAAAAGTTGCCGACATCATCATATCTTTCTAAATTAATTGCTTGACCAGCAGGATTGATAAAAAACCATTCTTTGCCTCTTTTAACACCCGCCAAGCCTTCCTTAAAGTCAGTAGCATCGTCGTATCTTTCAACGCTAATTTCTTTGCCTGTGTAATCAATATAAAAATATTTTCCACTTATTACAACCCAAGCCAAACCGTTTGAAAAATTTTGAGCATAATCATACCTAACAGGACTAAACATGACCGGACCAATTTCCTTGCCAGTCCGATCTATATAAAAATATTCTACACCATTTTTAACCAAAGCCCAGCCCTCATGGAAAGCACCAACAAAATCTAAATTACTTTGTTCAGCTAATTTTTTTCTCAAATCTACTTCAAAGGCGACATTAAAAGGATCGGCCTTAACCTCTAATTTACTTACCTCGCTCTCAATTTGCATCTTTAACCCCCTGAGTTTAGTCAGGTCACGACTAACCAAAGCTTCTTGATAAGCCAAATCAAACTCCGACTTAAGGTTTTTAAGTTCCAAAAGCAGGTTGGTAAGTTCTTGGCAATTATCTTTGAGCTGAGACATAAATTAATAAAAATATTGTTTTGCACAATCAAAAACCAGACCTTAGCTAAGGAATATTGGTATATGATCCTTATTTATTATCGGTATTAATTTAGCTAAGCTATTTACTCCTTTTTTTCTTGGTTTCTTTTTTTTCAGCTCTCTCCTGAAAATATTTAACAATCTTTGACACCCCTTCTACTAATAGTCCCATAGAGGCGGAAGTATTCTCTAATCTCTCCTTCAAACCTTTTAAAATTCCATCAATTAATTCTAATTTTTTTCTAAAACTGGAAGTTATCTTACTAAAATCCCGAAAAATCATAATTAGATAAAACATCCCCCAACAAACAAACAAGGTGAATAAAAATAAACAACTAGCGATAACTACCAACAATAGATCGTGTGAAGTGCCTAACATAAAGTTTGTTTTAATTTTTAAAATTATTAAAATTATTGCCTAATTTCTCCGTTAAACTTTTCCCGCAGCAACTTAATTATCTCTGTTTGAATATTATCCACTTCTTCGGATTTTAAGGTTCGTTCAGGATGACGATAAGTCACGCTAAAGGCTACGCTCTTTTTACCCTCGGGAATATTAGCCCCCTGATAAACATCAAATAATTCCACGGCCTGGATTAACTTATTAACTCCTTTGACTGTTTGGGCCAATTCTTGCCAACTAACTTGTTTGGCCAGTACTACTGATAAATCTAAAACCATGGCGGGAAATTTTGGCAAAGGAATATAAGTTTTATAAAGTCGCGCAAGCTTAATTAACGCCGTTAAGTTAAGCTGAGCCGCCACGATTGGTTGTTTTAAATCATAATTAGCTTTAGCTTCGGGCCTAATTTCCCCTAATTTACCAACCACTACCCCGGCAACCAAAATTTCGGCACTCCGAGCGGGATGCCAAAAATTTTCGCCCGTAAAATTTTTATATTCCGCCACCACTCCCAATTTATCAAACAAGACCGTTAAACTGCCTTTTAGATCAAAAAAAGTTTTAGCCGCCTCTAAGCCGGTTTGCACTAAGGCTAAAGTTAACTCCTCTTGCGGTAAGTCATTTAGTTGAGGCTGATAAATATTAGCTAATTCAAAAAGATGTTGCGAGGCAAAGTTATCTTGATTATCACCAACCACTTTTAACAAACTAGGCAGTAAACTAGTACGCAAATATTGATATTCGGAGCTTAAAGGATTGACCACTGCTAAACAATCAGTGGTTGCTAACCCCAAAGATTTAAGACTTTTTTCACTAACCAAAGAATAACTATAAATTTCCCAAAAGCCTAAACCCGCCAAACAATTTTTAATAATATTTTCCCAATAAAAACTAATTTCCACTGGCCAAGCCGGTACTTCGCCCAAAGGGGTGTGCGTCGGCAAATTTTGATAACCATAAATCCGAGCGATTTCTTCAATTAAATCATGTTCACCTTCAATTTCAGCAGCCCGCCAAGCCGGAGCGGTAACCGAAATTTCTTTACTATTACCGCTAACCACAAAACCCAGGCTAACTAAAATCTTTTTAATTTGGATTGGCGAAATTTTTACTCCCAAATATTTATCCACCGTCGCTAAGGATAATTTAATCACTTCCGGGGCTGCAATTTTTTTACCTTGATCAAAAATTTCTGAAGCCACTTGGCCGTCCGCTAGCTTAATTATTAATTCAATTGCCCGTAAAATAGCCGGGTAAGTGCCACTAGGACTTAAGCTTTTTTCAAATAAATCTGAGGCTTCGGAATGTAAATTTAAGGCGCGAGCTGTTTTCCTAACCGACACTGCCGAAAAATTAGCCGCTTCAATTACTACCTGTTTAGTGGTTACTTGGGCCGAACTTAATTCCCCTCCCATTACCCCGGCCACTGCCACGGGTTGTTGTTCATCCGCAATAACCAACTGTGGCGCATTTAACTCGTAAGTTTTACCGTCTAACGCTAAGATTTTTTCCCCCGCCTTAGCCTGTCTAACGATAATTTTATGACCAACTAATTTATCATAATCAAACACGTGTAATGGCTGGCCGTATTCCAACAAAACATAATTAGTAATATCCACTAAATTATTAATCGGCCGTAAACCGGAAGCAATTAGCCGTTGTTGTAACCACAACGGCGAAGGAGCCACCCTGACTCCGCTTAAAACCACCGCCTGATAACGTGGACAAAGTTGTGGTTCTTTAATTTCTAAATGCAAGGGTAAGGCCTTGGTCGTTAATTTTAAATCAACTTTTGGTTCACGATATAAAAATTTTTCTGCTAAAATCGCGCTGGCCTCTCGGGCTAGACCAACTACCGACATCGCATCAGGACGATTAGAGGTAATTTCAAAATCCAACACCGCATCATTAACCGGCAAAACTTTTTCCAACGGTAAACCCACGATAGAATCTTCTGCTAAAATTAAAATCCCCGAATGATCTTCGCCAAACTGTAATTCTTTAGCCGAACAAAGCATGCCTTGAGAAACCACCCCACGCATTTCCCGTTTAGCAATCTTAAATTCTCCCGGCAACATGGCACCAATTAACGCCACGGGCACCTTTTGACCAACCGCAATATTGGCCGCGCCACAAACAATGGTTAAAATTCCTCCCGCCTTGCCAACTTCTACTTTAGTAACTTGCAGTTTATCCGCATCTGGGTGCCGATTAATTTCTAAAATTTTACCCACCACCACTCCGCTAAAACCCGCCTGAGTTTCAATAATATGATCAACCGTCGGGCCTTTTAAAGAAATTTCGGCCGCAAATTCTTTGGCCGTCTTTTTGGTCCGTAAATATTCTTTCAGCCAGTTGTAACTAACCATTAAGTGCATATTAAAATTGTTCTAAAAATCTTAAATCGTTTTGATAAATTAAACGGATGTCATCTAATTTTACTCCCGCCTTCATCATATAAGTTCGTTCCACTCCCCAACCAAAAGCAAAGCCCTGATAAACTTTGGGGTCAATTTTCCCCGCTTTTAAAACATTCGGATGCACCATGCCGGCGCCGCCTAATTCCAACCAACCCATTTTACAAACCCGGCAATCCTCGCCTTGGCTTAATTTGCCAGTCCCGCCACATAAACCACAAGATACATCAATTTCAAAACTTGGTTCGGTAAACCGAAAATGATGCGGTCGTAAACGAATCGTCCGATCGGGACCAAAAAACTTTTTGACAAAAAAATCAAACGTACCCTTAATTTCCGCGATGCTGACATTTTTATCAACCAACAAACCTTCAAATTGATGAAACATTACTAAATGCGAAACATCCATCTGACGCCGATAGCATTTAGCAACATTTAACATTCTAATTGGCAACCGACCCTTTTCCATTTCTCGCACCTGACCCGAAGAAGTATGGGGTGTTAATAACCGTTGGCCCAGCTCACCAACCGGTTCTTTATCAATAAAAAAAGTTTCCCATTCATCGCGAGCGGGATGATCAGCCGGCATATTTAAACTGGAAAAAGCATAATAATCCCACTCTACTTCGGGATAACGCACGCGATAAAAACCCAACTGCCCCATAATTTCTACGATTTCATTAATTGCCTGGGTAATGGGGTGTAAATGACCAACTGCCTTAGTTAAACCCGGACTAGTAACATCCAACCAATCTTTAGCTAAATTGCCAGCCAAGTCGCCTGTGGTTAATTCCTGTTTTTTAGTATTCAAAGCCTGCTCTAATTCTAGTTTAACCTGATTAGCTAATTGGCCCACCATTGGCCGATCCGCTTCAGCCACAGTTTTTAATTGACGCAAAATCGCCGTTAACTCGCCCTGAGCGCGTCCTAAATATTTAATTTCTAATTGTGTTATCGCCGCCAAATCACTGGCTTGAGAAATTTCCTGTTTGGCTAAAGCTAATAACTTAGTTAATTGATCTTTCATTAAAATAAATAATCCTAAATAATAGGATTATTATACTATCTTTGGCCAACAAAAGCAAGTTTAGCAATTAAGCCAAAAATTTAATTTTCTCCCTTGAAAGAAATAAAGAAAAATTCCAAAATTCCTAGGGCTAAAATTAATAACGCGACATTCCACCAAGTTAACCAATTTTGACTTTGCAAAATTAAAGTAATTAACACTACCAAGCTAAACCACCAGCCCTGACGTAAAGAAATTACCACTAATCGGTAAGGCAATGCTTCGGGCTGACGATAACGTCGCAAATAATAACCCGCTAGGACAAAAGTTCCCAATAAAGCTAAAACTAAACTGCTATAAAAAAAACTAATTGCCAAAAATCCGCCTTCTATCGGATCAATCTTAAATAAGACCAGGCTCCAAGTTAACCACAACAACAAAGTACAGGCCCACAAGGTAGCTAATAAACTTTTTAAAGACATAAATTTTACTAAAGATAATTAGTTACTGTCTAAACAACTTTATTATAACAATTTTAGCGCAATAAAAACACCCCAGCCGAAGCGGGGGTGTTCAAGAAGGGCAAATTGGTTAGTCAGAAATCTACCGAGGAGAGAGATTTTGTCACGCTAGGCGTGACGAGGTTGATTTTGAGCCAACCAATAATATCGCGTCTTCTCTACCGCAGTAGTATATCACCGCAGTTAGCTATTCTCAAGTCTTTGTCAAGAGTTAACTTGTGAACAACTAACTAAAGTGGTATTTTTATTTCTAAAAACTCGGTTTAAAATTATTTTTTTAGTTTTTCATCATAATCTTCCGCGTAGCATGATTAACCTCTAGCTTAAATAAATATTTTATTTAAATATTTTCCTTTCTCAAAGCATCACCAATCGTGGTGCCCTTAGAAAGAAGGGGTTATATTAAATAACCCCTAAGACTAGCCGGCAAAGCTACTTACGTCTTGGCGCCGGAGAGATGATGTCCGCTGGATTAACGCGGACAATGAGCCGCAGTTCAAACGGATCCTCATCTGGAGTGAGACCAAACCGGGATTGGTGTAATTGTTTGTTAATTTCAGACCAAGCAACCGAAAGCTGTTCATCGTTTTCAATTTTACCATTATACTCCCAGCCATTCGCGACTGGTTTAATCCGGTCGCGGGCCTGCATGTCTGTGTTGTATTGATGCTCCCACCGGGCCTTTAGTTCGGCTTCTTTTTTCGCTTGAGAAGTTTTCGACATATAATGGTCGAAAATACCTACCACAACCCCCACAAGTAACAAAAAAATAACTACCGTTTTGCACATCTCTTTCGTCTCTTTATTCATTCTACTTGCCTCCTTTAAATTTTATTTCTACTGGTCAAATTTCTTTAACCAGTTTCCTAAATTTTTCAATTCTGCAAAACTTAGGAAAACGAGAGATGGTATTTATACCTTAGTATTCTCTCAGATACACTAATAGCCTAATCAGTCAGCTCTTAATACTTCCACAAGCTCAACCTTTTGGTATGGCTTGTGGGGTATGTGCTGATTAAGATTGACATGTTCCAAATTAATTCCATCCGGAAGAACAAACACTCCGGTGTGGTAAGTTGGCATCGCAGCAAATGGCCCTCTGTAAACTAACTTATATGCCAATTTTACCAAAACACCCTTACAGGTGTTAGACTGGAAAACATTAATGCCTCCGAACATATTAACCATCTCCTTTTTAAGCATAACTTATTCATCACCATTTGGTGCTGAATTTTTCTAAATTTACTATTTTTTAATAATAAATTTGGAAAAACGAGAGATGGTATTTTACCTAGGCATTCTCTCGGATGCTCTTTTGTTTACCCTAACTTTTCCGCCAGGGCCATTGGCGATTAAAGCAATAAAACAAAGCTGTTGCTAAAAAAAGAGTGGCCAAATAGATGGCCCCGAGGGTACAGATAATAAAAACTGTACCGTCGGAAATAGTTGATACACTGATTGGCAATCTGGTTTCCCCAAAACCGAACACCCAGATTATTAAAAATATAATCCCAATCCAGACCACTCCTAAAAAGGAGTAAGTCTTACATAATGAAAATTTAACTTCTTTTTTCATTTTTCACCTCTCAATGAGCAATTAGGGATGATGTTACTTATCCCTTTTCTAAAAAGCCAAAAGATAATTTTTGTCTCCTTGGAAAAGGGGGGCTGATATTACTTAAATTTTAACTTAAATAATATTTCCAGCCCATTAACTAAACTAGAATGATTTCTTTTGGCAGTGTTGCTTTGTTATAAGTAACCTCTACCAATTCTAAGGGAATCTCCCTACCATAATAATCAATGGCAAAGAACTGAACTTTACTGCCACCGATTAAGGCCGCGGCCTGACCTGACAAAATGACCGCGCAGACCTGCTTCTTTTTCTCTGTCTGGGAAATAAAGCCCAGGCGATAGCCACCCGTGTAGCCTTTTGGCTTAACTACGACGACTTTGCGCCAACCGAAGTTGGTCAGGTAAAACCGCTGCCAAAAACTATAACGAATTTCTTTTGACGGCACCGGATTTATTTCTAACGGCAAAAAAACATTGCCGTAATAGTCTAACCAGTGCCACCAGTGGGAATTCTTCCGGGATAATGGCTCCCAAAAAATTCGCAGTAGTGGCCATAGCAAAAAATCCAAAAAATGTTTTGGTCTGGTTTCAAGCTTCAAGCTCTCCACCTCCTTCACAGTAAATAATTTTTGCAACTAAACTTTTGCTTAAGATTGTAGTTAAGTAAAACTAGAAAATATTATAGTAATATTATTCTAAAACTTAACTTCCTGACCCAAATAATTATGGGCAAATCCAATTTAACCTAGACATCATTTAGTTTTACACCAATGAAGCGTCAGTCAAAATTGGCCTCCTAAGCAAAAATTTAGTTGCAAAATTTTAAAGGTCTATTTTTTATTTTTCCACCCTACTTGGTGAAAAAACTACTTGAGAGTTTCAAATAATCATCTGCAACCCTTAAGTAGAGGCGGCCAAGAAAACTCTTGGCCGAGACCAAACCTCTTAAGGTCAAAGACCTTGGTGGTTTAGTCACCAACTGGTTAAACGCTAAACCCTTAGTCCAAGACCAAGAACAAAGCGCCAGTCAGTCAGCGTCACAAAAGTGACTAACCTCAATTTTAATGTATAGTGTAATAACCTCCTCAGTCCGCAAACCGCGGCTGCGGAAGCTTCTGGAGAATTTCAGAAAATATTCTGCAACCCTCAAGAAGACGAGAGATGGTATTTATACCTTAGTATTCTCTCGGATACCTTTAGAAACCTATATGTTTAGCATCCACTTTGATACCATGATGATGAGGCCGAAAAAATTCATCAACCCCATACAGATACCAAACTTGAGATAATCTTTTTTTACTAAGCCTTTATATACTGCCGTAAAAAAAAGAGCGAACATTGCGGTGATTAACACCGCGTAATAGCAAAAAGAAAACATAGTTTTCTCCTTTCTAAAAATCAATCTGGAACAAATTTTTGTCCCTTCTCTGAGAAGCCAAGAAAAAATTCTTGTCTCCTCAGAGGAAGGAGGCTGCTATCATTTTAAGTTTTTAAACTTAAAACAAAGTTTTTCCAGCCTTTAAATGGAAACCAATAGGCAGGTTGGGGTCTGGTCGCCGATTAGCCAATGGTCAGTTTAATGAATCTGGCTGGCCACGGTGTTATTGAGGATACCTGATGAAAAACTTTCGGGCTCTAATATAACATAATGTGTTTTTCTCCCTGTTTTAGAACTTGATTCTCAACAACACTGCGGCTAGCATTAAACAAAAAAACTCACCTAATGGAGAGTTTTTTATTTTGTCATTGCAAGCCACGTTTAAACGGGGTGAAACAAATCTTTAGACTAGCTAAAGATCGCCACGGCAAACAGCCTCGCAATGACAATAAAAACTCTCTCCTCAGAGAATTTTGATTAAATTTTGTAAAAAACAATTTTAACTGCTAATTACGATTTCTTATCGTAATATTACAGTATATCACATATTCAAAATCTTGTCAAGTGTCATTCTTATATATTGGCTTATTTAAGCCAAAATTAATTATTTATTACCAATATTTAAACTCCATCCCCTTGCTAAAACCCCCGAATATGCTAAACTGCTCAATACTATTTAGGAGGGATAAATCATGACCAAAAAAACACTACTGGGGCTCTATTTGGGGTTAAGTTTATTAACAAACCAGGCTTTATTAGCCTGGCCAACGGAAGTAGCCATAACAATTGATGACGCGCCAACAATTAATACCCAGGCCATTGTTTCAACTTTGGCCGCAAATTCTTGTTCCGTAACCTTTTTTGTTATCGGCGAACAATTACCTAAGTATTATTCGGCTTTGCAACAAGCATTAGCTAATAATTGTCTGATCGGCAACCACACTTTTGATCACCCCAATATTACCAAACTAACGGACCAACAATTAGTTAGTCAAATTACCACCACCGAAAAACTCTGCCAGGAATATTTTGGCACCAAACCAATTTATTTCCGGCCGCCCGCTGGTCGGTATAACGGGGCTAACCAACTAACCCTTGACCGCTTAGGCTATCAAACAGTTACTTGGCAAGTAGATAGTCGCGACTGGCAAAAACCAGAAAAAGCCCTGGCTTGTGTTACTAGCCAGTTAGCCGAGCTGACTTGGCCGTCAATAATTTTACTGCACGACCAAACAGAAACTTTGAATTATTTGCCGGACCTACTAGCTTGGTTGAAACAAAAAAATATCCAGTGTGTTGGTCTGGATAAAATTATCAGCGACAGAAAAAAACTAACCGAAAAACCTTTAGCTACTAACCGCAAATTTTAAAATTTGCGGTTTTTTTATTTAGCCTTAAAAGCGCGGCTCCGTTGGGCTTCGGTTGGCCGACTAAAATGTCCTTGTTCGCGTTGATTGGCCTGCGGACCCACCACTTTAAAGCGAGACGGCGTTCGATAACCCACTACTTTTTTGTTTGACTTGCCCCGAGCATGATCACGCATATAAATTTAAAAATTAAAAATTAAAAATTAAATAGTTAAAAATAGAAAGTAAAAAGTAAAGAGCGTAAAAACTATAAGGATTTTATTAAACCAGCCAGTAACCTAGAAATTTCGACTGACAAACTATACACTTTATTAAACTGCTCAGTGGTAAAATAATTAAACTCTAAAGTCAAATACAACATCGATCTTACCTCACCACACGAGCCTTTGGCAATGTACAAAAAATGTTTAAATTCCTGATTAGTATTTCGTTCAAAGCCTTCGGCAATATTGTTCATAACAGAAATACTGGCCCGCCTTAATTGATCTCTAAAAGAATAATCCCGACTATCCTCCGTTAACCGATAAACTTCAATTACTAGTTGTCTCCCCTTTTGCCAGGCATAAATATCTTCAAATTTTTCAATCCTCATTACTTTTACACTTTACACTTTACACTTTACACTTTACACTTTACACTTTACACTTTACACTTTACACTTTACACTTTACACTTTACACTTTACACTTTTTGACTTCTTTACTAAATTACAAACCTAATCCTTTCTACGCTTTTCTTTTTTAAAATTTTTTCTAAACTAGCCAGCAAAACTTTTTCCCGTAATTTTATTTCTTGGGCCACGACGTTGTTTAAACAAGCCACCGTAATCGTATTATTTTTAACATAAAGCGGCTTACAATTTTTTTGCCAAGCCGCGCCAAACGTTTCTTTAACCACTTCCAAAAATTTTTCACAAATCAAAGAAGCTTCCACTTCTTTAGAAATTCCCGCTCGATTAACGGAGCGTTGCAATAAATCTTTTAGCTGGTGCATTGACATTTAGTTATCAAGTAAAAAGTATAAAGTTAAAAAGTTTTTTTAATTAACTCTAAATTCACAGATGTTTTTAAAATCACAAAACTTACAAATTCGACCGGGGGTGGGTAAAAATTTTCCTCGCCTAATTTCTTCAATCGTTTTAATCACTTTATTCTTTACTTTCTCCAATTCTTTGGCCGTGCCCAAGAACTCCGCCTTAAGATCACCTTCTAAATAGTAATAATACAGCTTCTGGACGGGCCGGTCAAAAATTTCTTCAGCCGCGATTTGATAAATTAACAGCTGTTCTTTGTCTTCCAAGGTTAATTTACTAGGATTTTTGGCCGTTCCAGTTTTATAATCAATCAACACTAATTGACCGGCCTCTTCATCTACTCGATCAATTACTCCTTTAATAGTATAATCTTGGCCATCGGAAATTTTTAAATTGAACGGATATTCCAAATAAAGCGGGACTGGGAATTTTTCACCCAGCGATTGATAAAAATTTTTTAAAATACTTCTACCTTTGGCTAAATATTCAACTTTTTGTTCCGGACTTTCAAACCAATCCCCTTGCCAACTTTGTTCATATAAATCCTGCAATTCCTCCAGAGTAACTATTTTACCGGCCACCGCTTGGCTTTCCCCTAATAAACTTGGCTGAACCACACTGGATCTTTCTTGGACCAAAACAAAAAACTTTTGCAAAGTGTTATGCAAGGTTTTACCAAAAGAAAAAACCGCCTTACCTTTAACCGGAATTCGCAACAAATGAGCAAAACGATACTGATAAGGACAGGCCTCAAAGGCTTTTAATTGGGTAAAAGAAAATTTTTGCGGGACAAACTCGGACCAATCTTCGGCGCTGACCGAAATATTTTCTAAGTTTGCTACGGCCGTTTCTTTGGCCGGAGCTAATTTTAATCCCAATGGTTCTAATTCATTCAAAAAACGTGACAACTTTTTAGCCCGCGCGCCACCATAATCTTGGGCACTGGTTAAATACAAACCTTGTTTAGCTCGAGTCATCGCCACATAGAATAACCGCCGTTCCTCTTCTAAATGAGTATCGCCCA
Source organism: Candidatus Buchananbacteria bacterium (assembly GCA_041665005.1). Lineage (GTDB taxonomy): Bacteria > Patescibacteriota > Patescibacteriia > 2-01-FULL-39-33 > JBAYJR01 > JBAYJR01. The sequence goes on along the minus strand of JBAYJR010000001.1, from coordinate 10,849 downwards.
CCGGTAACTGTTCCTTAACCAAACTACTAGGTATCTCAATTGCCTCACTGCGTTCACTGGCCGGAAACCGTCGATCAACCAAACTAACAATAAAGACATATTTAAATTCCAAGCCTTTAGCGGCATGCACGGTCATTACTTTAATCGCTTCCGGTCCCGCTTGAGTGGACGGCTTTAAAGCGCCGGCTTCACCCGCCTCTAATTCAAACTCAATCAGCTGTAAAAAATTGTGCACCGTTTTTTCCGCCGCGGCACTTTCCCAATCTCTAATTTTTTTATAAAACTGTTCTAACTGAGCCGCCGCTTCCACTGATTTAACATTTTCAAGCCTGGTTAATTCTTTTAGGTAACCTGTATCCTCTAAAAAAGTTAAAATCACCTCGCTGACCGCTTTGGTTTTGGTTAATTGCGAATGTTTTTCAATCAAGGCTAATAATTTATTAACTTCACCAATTTCTTCTTCGGGCAATTGCGGTACGGCGGCCGCCTGCTTTAAGGTTTCATACAGCGACTGACTTTTGCGCTGGGACCAATAACTTAAATTCATCAAGGCGGCCGTGGATAAATTAAACTGCGGCCAACGTAACACCCGATACAGCGCCGGGCCTTCATGATAATTATCCAACAACTTTAAATAAGCTAAAATATCCAAAATAATTGGCTTACTATATAAACCCCGTGAGGCCACAAATTGGTAAGGCAATTCATTTTTTTCCAAGGCATAAATAAATAAACTGGCAGTATCATTGGCGCGCACCAAAATGGCAAAATCGCTCCAATTACAACTGGGGTCTGATATTTTTAATTCCGCGATTTTGCTCAAAACCGCGTTTACTTCCTGTTCGGCAGTGGCCGCGTGTAAATGTAAAATTTCGCCGTCCGCTTTTATTTGTGCGGTCAATTTTTTAGGTGTAGCTTTTCCTTGAGCCAATTTATATTCCAAACGATTAGGATCGTTTTGTTTAATAAAAGCATGAGCCAAATCTAAAATATTTTGCGCCGAACGATAATTTTTGGTTAAAAAAATCTTAGTCGCGGCGGGAAAATCATCCATAAAATGTAAAACGTTAGAAATCGCCGCCCCGCGAAATTTATAAACTGATTGATCATCATCACCACAAACCGTCAGATTATTACGCGGCGTAGCCAACAACTTAATCAAATCATATTGCGCTAAATTAGTATCCTGAAATTCGTCCACCAGAATATATTGATATTTCTTTCTTAACTTAGCTAAAATCTTAGGCCGGGCTTTAAGTAGGCGCAAGCTGTAGGTAATTAAATCGCCAAAATCCAAGGCCTGGTTGTCTAGTAATAATTGCTGATAAAGGTGGTAAGCATTGGCCACTTCCTCAACTTTTTTAATTTCTTGCGTTGATAATTCTTTTAATTCTGACTCCGTCAAACTGGCGCGCGTCTCGTCGTCAATCAATTCTTTAATAAAATCCGCCGAATCGGCATTAAGCTTTAAATTTTCGGCATAGGCCAAATATTGCTCTGGCGTAATGTTTTCATCTTTCAAGCGAGAAAAATGTTTAATTAGTTCGTGAATAAACCGAATAGGATTACCTAGCGGCCGATAATAATCTAATTTAAACTTGGCTAAATTTTGTCGCACCAATAACCACTGCTCAGTAGTATTTAATAACTTAAAATTATTTGGCAGGCCAATTTCCAAACCATAATCTTGCAATAACTTTTCGCACCAAGCGTGAAAAGTACCAATAGCAATATCCAAATAACCGTAAGGCATTAATTTGTCCACCCGCTCTTCCATTTCGGCGGCGGCCTTGTCGGTAAAAGTCAGGGCTAAGATGTCAGTAGTTGGCACGTGCTTAACCAAAATTAAATAAGCTAGCCGCCGAGTAATTACAGTGGTTTTACCAGTACCGGCGCCCGAAACCAATAACAAAGGACCGTCACCATAAGTGACAGCCTGTTGCTGTTCGGCATTTAAATCTTTTAGCAAACTACTATTCATAACTACCTCTATTTTACCATAAAAAATCTAAATATGGCAGAAATTATGTGTTTTATTCTGAAAAATAAAACCAACCGTCTAAACGGTTGGTGAGAGGGCCGGCCTTAAATACGACATCTCGGGCTTAGCAATATAGTATTTCTCTAGCCTTCGATCACTTATTTTATATGCCATTTTACTCAATAAACCCAGTTCCATGGATTACTCCATGCTGAGACAGTGGGTCACTATAAAGCAACGCTATCTGTGGCCTGTCCAAAACTGGAATAGGCTAACTAAATTAATAGTAAATTATTTTAAAAAAATTGTCAAGGCTCAATGTTTGGTTTGTCCAAAACCTTTATTTCTAGCTGCGTTTCGCCACCGGCGATTTTTACCACGTCTTTTTCAATTTTCATAAATTCCTTATAAGCGGCGTTGTAAGTATTAACCGTGGTGCCCAACTGCGTGCCTAATTTAGAAAAATAATCATCATAGTTTAATAAGTGCTTACCTAATTGTTCCACCCGCTGGCGAATTTCTTTGGCTGATTCTTCAATTTGCATTGCCCGCAAACCCTGCAGTACCGTCTGTAAATAAGCCAAAAAAGAGGTGGGCGAAACAATAATCACTTTGTATTTACCGGCCGCGCGCTGAATTAAATTTTCCGTATCTTCATCTTTTAGCGCCCCAATTTTATTAACAATCAAATCATAGTAAATGGCTTCGTGCGGAATAAACATAAAAGCAAAGTCCGTGGTGCCTTGCGACGGCTGAATATATTTAGCCGTTTCGGTAATACGCAACTTTAAATCATTCACAAAAGATTTTTCTAACCTGGCCCGTTCCGTTTCGTTACGTTCTTCCACTAAACGATTATAATTTTCCAACGAAAATTTAGAATCAATCGGGATAACTTTATCTTTTACTCTAACTATTGCATCTACAATCGTGCCGTCCTTAAATGGATACTGCATTTGATAACTGCCGGGCGGCAGGACATTTTTTAATAAGGTTTCTAAATAATATTCACCCAAGACTCCCCGTTGTTTGGGATTTTTTAAAATATTTTGCAGTTGTTGTAGTTGATCGGCAAAAGAAATAACTTGCTTGTTGGTTTCATCTAATTTAGTTAACTTCTCAGTCACATCTTGCACAATTTTTAAACTCTGGCCAAACTGTTGCTGTAAGCTACGATGCGATTCGCTTAATTTGTTATCTACCACCCGATGCAATTCGTTAAGCTGATTTTGCAACATCGTCATACCTTGCGTGTTTTCTGGCTGAGTATTTTTTTTGTTCAACACTAAAATTACCGCTGCAAAACCGGCTAGCACTAAAAAAATTAATAAAATTGTACCAAAATCCATAAATTAAATTTAGCTTTAAATCCTCTTTAGTTTACCAAATTTTCACCAAAAATAAAAGGGCTAGTTTTAATAACTAGCCCTAACTCTTACCGGCGCTTCTGGCGACGCCTTTTGGCGCCCCATTTGGCGAAATATTTCCTCCCCGTAGGATCATACCAGGTGTAAACCAGGTAAGCCCACTCTCCTAAAGTTTGCCAACCAGACACTTGGCTTGGTTGGGGGCAAATTATGAACTTAACCTCATAAGCCCGCAAGGTCAGCCAAAACCGTAACGTGTGCTGCCATTGACTGACTACCGTCAGCCAAATTTCCTTACCGGGAAATTCCTCCCGCAAAATTTGTAAGGAAAACTCTACGTTCTCAAAGGTCGTGACCGAGCATTGCTCAACAATAATTTTATCGCTCGGCACGCCATTCCTGACCAAATACCGCTGCATTAAACGTGTACTTGGCCACTCAACAATAGTGCCACCACCACCGCTGAGTAAAATAAACTCATATCCGCCGGATTGATAAAGTCGCAACCCGGTTTTCAATCTCCTTAAATTTTCCGTGCCCGCCAAATTTTCTGGTGGACTAGCTTCACAAACCGGAATAAATAGAATATTCATCAAATATTCCTCCTAAAATTTTTACTATCAAATTACTCTAGCACGATAAACCCAAATTGTCAAGTCTAAATAGCCTACTTCAATATCAAATCCACCTCAATTTAATTGTTTTAAATTAATAAAAAAAGCAGGAAATTATTTTCCTGCTTTACTTCGCAAATCGCCTTCTGACAAAATCTCTTCTGGCCAGATTGCCTTATATTCTAAAAAAATCTTTCTAGCTTTTAGCATAATAGCCTTGTTGTGTTCAGGATCTTTGTCAATTACCTCTAACAAAGTTTTCCTGGCTTGGTAAAAATATTTTGAATTCTTACCAAACAGAAGAAGTTTTTTTCCGGTCGCGATCCAGCTCCAAAGCGCCGCCACCGCCACCAACGACTGACCAAATCTACAAAAAAACAAGCCCACTGTTGCGACTAAACTAAAAATGACTAACCGCAACAGATATTCCGAATCAACTAATATTTTTTCTTCGGCTCTCTGTGTCACCTCAAGGTAACTCCAGAAAGTAAAAAAACTTTCAGCGTCAGCTGGATTAAAGTTTCGCTGAATTTCTAAATTAATTTTATTTTCAAGCCGTTGCTGTTCGGCCTCATCGAACTTTTGTTTAAAACTTTTTAGTTCTGCCATCAGACTAATCCCCCTGTTTATTTTCCTACAGCCTAGCACAAAATATTAAAAAAGTCAAGGTTTAACCTGGGCTAACGAATTAATACTCTTGACAAAAAACCATAAATATGCTACGATATTTTGTTGCTAAGGTGTGTTAGCAATAGTCCATTACAAAAACTATTTCCAATCGTACCACGGCCTGCAACTCCAAAAAAATTGGAGTGCAAATCAAACCGGGACGAAAAAGGAGAAAACATGTCAGAAAGAGTCTATTTGAAACCAGGAATACTCAATGAAAAAACGGTTACCAAAACCGCACACGAAGACAAATTTAAAATTGAAAGCGGAAACGGAGGCCAAATTTCCATATGGAATGAAAGAAACTCGGCCATTAGCCAGGGCAAGGGATGGTATACTGACATTGACCCACAAAAACCTGTCCCAGAAGTTTTAAAAAAACACATCTCCGGTTTGAGTATTCAGGATAACTTTGCAGACAATCCTCCCCGAACCCGAGGTTTATATACTCTAGGGGGAGCCACAGGAATCCTTGACAACAGCAACAAAAACGAATACTCCCTGACCATACAGGGAGAAAAGGTAGTTGAAGTCCGCGCGTTATACTATTATATTCGCGCCGGACTGGGGAAAAATTATCTCGTAATAAACTACGATAATCCCCAAAGCTAAACTTAAAAAATAAGCTTTTAGTACCACACCATGCTAAAATGCTTAAACAAAAAACAACAAACCCACGAAGTTTAAACTTCGTGGGTTTTTCTTTTTATAAAATAATAAACCAAAAAACAGCTAGAATTTTAACTTAAAACCTGTTTTACATAATCCTCAATTTTGACCATTTTAACCGAAACCTGAGCCTGCTGGCTCAACGCCAACCAGTCGGCTATTTTGGCCTTTTCTAAGGCCCCTACAAAGCTTAATTTTGACCCTGGGACATACAAAAAACCATTCCTGGTGTCTAACACCAGTTCGGCGATTCCGCCCAAATTAACGCCAATTACCGGGGTGCCCAAAATTAACGATTCAGCCGTTGCCAAAGAATAACTTTCATAAACTAATGACGGCACGATGGTAAAATCAGCTTGCTGATAAGCTTGAAAAATTTGTGATTGATTTTGCAACCCTAAATAAATAAACCGCGGATCTTGGGCTATAATTTTTTGTAACGCCAGAACTTTAGTCCCCTGACCGGCAATTTTTAAGCTAAAATCTAAACTTAAATCTTTTAAAACTTCCACCAGCCACAAAATCCCCTTGTGTGCTTCAATCTGCCCGGCGTAAAACAGTTCTAAACTGCTAACCGTTTTTGCCTCGCGCTTAGTTTTAACCGCTAATAATTCAGCGCTAACCGGATTGGGTAAGACTAACTTAATTGACTGGGGAAAAAACTTTTTTTGCTCAAACAAATCTTTAATCCACTGTGAAGGAAAAATTACTTTCGCCGGACTACCCATTAATTTTTTAGTTACCAACTGATAAAGCTTGGCCATTAAACTGTTTAAAACTTTCTCTTGGCCAACTTGCTGTAAGCCTCCCGGATGCAATAATTGCAAATCATGAATGGTCTGAATATTTTTAATTTTTAATTTTGCTAATAACCGCGGCCCTAAAAAAGCTAAACCCATTAAACTGTGAGTTAACACTAATTCTGGCTGTTCGGCTAAAACAATTTTTTTTAACTTAAAATAATTAACCATATTAAATAAATCTACCAAATGCCAAATCAGCCGTAACCCATAGGGCTGACGGTTAATGTCCAAAAAATTAAAAATATTTCCGGCCCTGAGATAATAATGTTTAATTCCCTCTGCCTCAATTACTTCATTTTGATACCCACCGGTAACCACCGAGATTTGGTGCTCCCGTTTTAATTCGGCAACCAAATTTTGTACCACCACTTCGGCGCCACCGCGTTGCCATAAATTATTAATAACTAATATCTTCATAATTTTTAAAAAATCTTAAAATCCAAATTCCGACCTTGTAAAAAAATAAACAAGACCGCGCCCAAGGTATCAATTCCCCAATCAATCGGCGAACCGTTACGGCCAAACACAAAACTTTGGTGATATTCATCGGTCGCGGCGTAAACTAAAGCAAAAATAAAAGCCCAAAACAAAGCGTATTTAACTTGATGTTGCGTTAAAACTCGATAACCCCAATAAGTTAAAGTAAAATAAATTAAAAAATGAATCGCCTTACGGCCAAAAGTATCTACTTCTAAACTAAAACCCGAAGTAAGCCCCGGCTGACTAGCGGCAAACCAAATAAACCATAACCAAAATATAAAAATTGCCCAAACTAATATTTTTTTCATAAACTATTATAGACTGCGATAATTTGCTGAATAATTTTTGACCAACTAAACAATTCTTGAGCACGAATGGCCGCGGCTTGACCTAGTTGCCGCCGACGATTTTCGTCCGTTAATAACTTAGTAAGTTTTTCGGCTAAATCAAAACTGTCACCTACTTTAAACAATAAACCAGTTTGACCGTCGATAATTGTCTGACGCAATCCTGGTAAATTGCTAACCACTGCCGGAACACCGCAACTTTGCGCTTCGGCCGTAGCCGTAGAAAAACTTTCAGTTCTGGCCACGGCTGGCAAAACAAAAATATCAGCTAGCTTATAATATTTTGGCAAAGCTGTGTTTGCCACCTGACCGACAAAAACAACTTGTTGATCAACGCCTAAAGCCACCGCTTTTGCCTGATAACTATTTTTTAAATTACCTTCACCAACAATCAACAGCTTAGCCGGCGCTTTAAGTTGTTTCAAAGCCGTTAATAAAATCTCCACGCCTTTAAAATAATGTTGGGTATCCAAACCGCCGACAAATAATAAGATTTTATCCGAAAGCGTTAACGATAATTTGTTTAATAACGTTAAATCCTTAGTACCGGGCTGAAATTTTTCACAAGTAACGCCATTGCCAATGGCAATAAATTTAGACCTAAACTTTTGATAATAACCAGCTAATTCACAATTTAACGCGTAATCTTCTGATAGTACAATTATCTTATCCGCCAAACGCACCACCCAAGGCAAAAAAAGTTTAGCATGTAACTTAAAAAATATTTTTTTAAAGCCCCTGCCCACCGCCTCCATTTCGTGATGCACCACTAGTTTAATTTTAGGACAAAATACTTTTAACGAAATAATCGGTTTGACCGCGCCATAAAAAGGATAATAAAAATGCACTAGTTCAAACTTTCGTAAATGCCAAAATAATTGTGGCACAAACGCCGCTAAACCAAATTTAAACGGGGTATATAAAAATTTAACTGTAAAACCGGGCGGCTGAATTTTTTCTTGGCCATAATTGGGAGTAAAAACCGTTACTTGATAGCCCAAGCGTGACAAATTAACCGCCTGGCCAAAAGCATTTTGGGGAATACCGCCAGCATAAGGCGGCCAAGCACAAACGACAATCGCGATTTTTTTTACTCCGTAGCCTGTGGGGTCTACCATATAATTAAACGCTTAACAACTTGCCAATATAAATTAAAAACTGGATTAACTAAATATTTAAGAACCGGATTATTAATTTCCTGAAATTCAATTTTACCCACGAAATTTTTAGTGATTTCCCGCTCTTTAACAATTCTGGTTGTTTGCACTTGCCGCCGGGCCTTAAAAATATTACGCCAATTTTTAAAACTTAAAAAATATCGATAAACTTTTAATTTAACCAAAAAATTACCGCTAACTAAACTATAACCCAAGATGCCAACTTCCATTACGACTAAAGCGGGCCAAATTAATAACCAGGTTAACCAATGATAATTTTTTAACATAATAATCCAACGATTGCGTTCGTTAAAATAAGCCGATTTAACACTACGACTAAATTCATATTTATGATAAAGCTTGGAGGCTGGCGCAATAACCGTGCGCCAACCCAACAACCGCAAGCGCCAGGATAAATCCGTGTCTTCATGATAAAAAAATAAATCTTCATCAAATAACCCCACCTGCTCTAAGGCCTTAAGCCGATAAAAAGCCGAGCAACCAGAAACATACAAGACGTCGCGAATTTTAAAATCTGTAAAATTATCCTCTTGCCCATAGCCCCAGCAATAACCAAAGCCTAAAAAATGCAAAACATTGCCTAAAGAATTTATTTTTTTTGAAGGCCATAGCAAAATCTTGGGTTGCACCGCGCCAATTCGTTCGTCGCTTTCGGCCGCCTGAACTAATTCGGCCAACCAAGTGGGGTTAATAATGGTATCCATGTTTAACGCCACTGCATAATCATACCCGTTGGCTTGCGCCCAACGAAAACCTTGATTGTTACCCCGAGCAAAACCGGTGTTTTCTGACTGACGTAAATATACTGCTTCGGGTAAGGCTTGACGCAAACGCTGCTCTTCTTCAACTGGCGTACCATTATCAATTAAAACAATTTTAAAAAGCGACTCAGGATAAGTTTGTTTCCTGAGACTATCGCGACAATCGTCTAAAAAACGTTGCGCGTAAGTGCCGTGAGTTAATAAAATAACCGCAACTTTTTTAATCATCCTCTTCTTTTTTTAAAGCTTCTTGACGCGTCAGTTTGGTTAAGTTTTTTTCTAATTTAGCCAAGCGTAAAAAAATCTTAAAAATTAAATAATACAACCCCAGCACTGCCAAATACACCGCTAAATCAGAACCGCGCCCCACGCCCAATATATTAGCTAAAGAAGTTGCCCAGCCGGGATTAAGCACAATTAAACCGGCCCCTAACCAAAAAATTAACCAGGCTAAAAATTCCTGGCCAGAAACTTCTTGCGCGCGATATTTTAACCAAATCCGACTTAAGGTTAATAAGATTACTAAAACTAAAATAATTTGAATCAACATATTAATTTATTTTTTGCCAAAATATTTCCCCTAAAATTTTAAAAGAGTTAAAAATACTTTGACCTTTTTGCCGAGAATAATTTGTATAATAAATTGTAACCGGCACTTCGCAATAACTAATTTTTAATTTAGCAATTTGACTAATAATTTCTGAAGCGTGCGCCATACCATTTTGTTCCAACTTAATTTTTTGCAAAACCGAACGAGTTAGGGCGCGTAAGCCATTATGCGCATCTGTCACCGTCAAACCGGTAGTTAAACGCGTAAAAATTACCGCTAACTTTAAAATCAGTTTCTTAAAAACCGGAATTTTATTGGTTGAATTTAAAAAACGCGAACCCAAAACCACCTCACACTGCCCCGCTAACAACGGTTGTAAAATACGTTTAATATCTTTAACCTCGTGTTGATCATCCGCATCAAAAGTTATTACCGCCTGATAATCATTTTGCAAAGCGTAAGCAAAACCCGTTTGCAAAGCCGCCCCTTGGCCTAAATTAATAGTATGCTTAACAACCAAAGCTTTGGCCAGCTTAGCTTGATCGCTTGTCTGATCACTGGAGCCGTCATCAACAACCAATACTGAGAAACCTTCGTTTTTTACTTTTTGGACTACCGAGCCAATCACCGCGGCTTCGTTAAAAGCGGGAATAATTACTAGAACTTTCATACAATGATTATCTTAATAACTGTTCGGCGGCTAATAAATCTTTGCTAGCCTTAAGGTATTCAACGGTTTCAATTAAACCCTGATCAATTAACACCACCGGAAACCAACTAAGTTTTTCTTTGGCTAAAGAAATATCAGCAATCCCCTGACGCGTCAATAAAGGTGGCAGAACCTGATAAACAATTTTTGATTGGGAGCCTAATAGATTAATAATGTTTTGCGCTAAATCCGTCAAATTATTTTCCCATTCTGCACCCAAATTAATCGGACCACTTTCGGTTGAAGCCATCATTTTAGTTAAGCCCTTAATTAAATCGTTAACGTAACAATAAGAACCAAACGAGCCTTCATCGCCATAAATTACTACTGGCTCGTTATTTAAAGCTTGCCGAGTAATTTCCGGAATTAAGCGACCATCCGTTAAACGCAAACGTGGACCATAGGTATTAAAGACTCGCACGACTTTGCAATCCAAATTATATTTATTACGATAATTAATGGTCAAAGATTCACCAAACCTTTTGGCCTCGGCATAACAGCTGCGCGGACCAACAGGATTAAAGTAGCCGTAATAATCCTCACGGAAAACGGTTTTTTCCTCAGTCGGTTCGCCATAGATTGCTGACGAAGAAACAAATAAAAATTTAGCATTATATTTAACTGCTAAATCTAGAGCATTCTTGGCCCCCGCCGAATTAGCTAATAAAGTTTCAATTGGATAGGCGTTATAAGCCTTTGGTGAAGATGGCGAAGCTAAATA